>CAJUMS010000003.1:0-71195 GCA_910587465.1 uncultured Oscillospiraceae bacterium | reverse complement strand
CTTTCCCTACACGACGCTCTTCCGATCTACCGCGGAGGTCGGAGCACTGTCGGAAATTCGGGTGATCTGAAATGACCGAGGTTTATTTTGTTCGTCACGCGCAGTCCGACAATACCGTCCGTGACGACCGCAGCCGCCCTCTTACCGATGAGGGAATGAACGACACGCGGTCAGTCGCGGAACTGTTAAAGAGCAGAAATGTTGGATTTATCGCGTCAAGTCCATATATCAGAGCTATAGACACGGTAGGATTATACTCACTGTGGACGGGTTTGGACGTGAATATTTATGAAGATCTGCGCGAGCGCAGCGCGGGTGGCTGGCACGGCGACCGCTTTTTTGATTTTATTCAAAAGCAGTGGGCGGATTTTGATTATCGTATTGAGGGCGGCGAGTGTCTGCGCGAGGTGCAAGAGCGCAATATACGAGTGCTGAAAAAGCTGCTCGCGGAGCACGATGGTGAAAATTTAGCCGTTATAACGCACGGCACGGCGCTCTCGACTATGCTGAACTATTACTATCCGCGGTTTGATTTTGAGAGCTTCAGGAAGATAGTGAACTTTATGCCGTTTGTGATACGGCTGGATTTTGAAGGAGATACGCCTGTGAATTATCAGGTGGAATTGATAATTCACATAAAATATAAGAACTGAAAGGTAATCCGAAATGTTAGAGATGTCAAACGACGAGTTCGAGTTTAACGCTAACGATCGCATTGTCGAGCCGTCATTTAACGAAACGGACAGCGAAACGGACTTAACTCTCCGTCCGAAAACCCTTGCGGAGTACATAGGTCAGGATAAGGTCAAGGAGAATATGGCGATATATATCGAAGCGGCGAAAAAACGCGGAGAGTGTCTGGATCACGTGCTGTTGTACGGTCCTCCGGGGCTTGGCAAGACTACGCTGTCGTGTATTATCGCGGCGGAGATGGGGGTCAACATTCGGATAACGTCGGGTCCCGCCATCGAAAAGGCTGGCGATCTGGCGGCGCTGTTGACGAATTTACAGGCGAACGACGTGCTGTTTATCGACGAGATACACAGGCTTTCCCGTCAGGTGGAGGAGGTTCTGTACCCCGCTATGGAGGACTACGCGCTTGATATCGTTATGGGCAATGGTCCCGCGGCGCGTTCTATCAGAATTGACCTGCCTAAATTTACGCTTATCGGTGCGACTACGCGTTCGGGGCAGCTTTCCGCACCGCTTCGTGACAGGTTCGGCGTTGTTCAGCGGCTGGAGCTGTATAATCATGAGCAATTGTGCGATATCGTGCAGAGGTCTGCGGTCATTCTCGGTATACCGTGTATGAAGGACGGCGCTATGGAAATCGCAAGGCGCTCGCGCGGAACTCCGCGTATTGCTAACCGTTTGCTGAAGCGTGTGCGCGACTTCGCAGAAGTACTCGGAAACGGCAAGGTAACGCGCGAGATCGCGGATATTGCGCTGCAAAAGCTGGAAATAGATCAGCTCGGCCTGGATAGTCTTGACAGGCGTTTTCTCGAGATGATAATCAAGGGCTACAACGGCGGACCCGTCGGACTTTCTACGCTCGCCTCCGCGCTGAATGAGGAGGCGGTCACGCTCGAGGACGTGTGCGAACCGTATCTTATGCAGCTCGGATTTGTAGCGAAAACTCCGCGCGGACGCGTAGCAACGTCGCTCGCTTACCGTCATCTCGGCATTTTGCAGGACGGTCAGCAGACATTGGAAGATATTTAATGAAGGTGGTCAAAAACAATATCGGCGTGATATTGGCGGTCGTGTTTTTCGCGGTGTTTTACGGTATCGTGATGATAGCCCGAGCTTTAAATCTGGACGGTGCTCAATGGTACTTTTTCAGCAGCGCTCAGCGGCTTGTATTCGGCGTTGTGGAGCTGATAATATTTGTAAAGCTCTTTCATAAGGGAAAGTGGACGAATGTTATCAATTTCAAGGGCTTTAAGGCGGCGTTTTTCGCTGGTCTGGGGCTAATCGCGCTGACAGTTTTCAGCGCGCTGTATGTGATGATCGGCGCGGTGGAGTTTATTGACACCACATTCGCGATAGTGTTCTCGCGATTGTTCTGCCAGCAGATAACCACGGGCTTTTTTGAGGAGCTTACGTTCCGCGGCTTCTTGTCGGAGGGCTACTTCAACGGAGAGCGCATTTGGAAAAGGCGGCTTTGTTACGCGCTGCTGTCGTTCCTGCTGTTCGGACTTGTTCACGTTATCGACTGCGGCAGTTTTGATGTGGCTCTGTACCGCTTTTTGCAGACGGGCGCCATGGGCTTTGCGTTCGCGCCGATCTATCTGCACTTGCATAACATCTTAATGCCTATGCTGCTGCATTTTCTCTATGACGTTCCCGCGAACGCTACTGGATTTGTCGAAAAATGGAATGAGGACAGTGCCGTGTTTGTCTTTATCGACAACTATTTGCAGTGGATAGTTATGGGGATAGCGTTCGCATGGGCGATTTGGTTTGTGGTGCGAAAGGATAAAGATTTTGAGCGCGTTGGGGAAGTGGACTTTTGAGCAATATTATCAGTCTGGATTCCGATACGATAAGTATTAGCAACGGATTGACCGCTGTTTTTATTGATGTTCTTATCCTTGCAGGTTCGCGGCTTGCGGAGATCGTTGACGAAAAGCGGCTGATAGTGTGGTTTGCCGAAAAGGATCAGAGTAAGGTCGGTATGGGAACGGTAGACTTTGATATACGCGAAATGCCGTGGGGCGTTAACTGCTTTGAGGAGAGCCGCCGATTTATGATGAAAACCATTGAGCTTGCGGAAAGCAGGACGGATTGGGGCAAGCTTGATTACGCCCCGAATGAAAAACTGCTTTTCCTCGTGCTTAATAAATTTTCGGGTATGCTCTCAAAGCTCTCCGCAAAAGACATTTTTCCAAACGTTTTGCGGGAGTGGCTTGACGCTGCCGACAAGGACGATCCCGTTCTCCTTGGTTTCCCAATATGCGGAAAGCATGGCACTTTGCTTAGCTGTTACGGGTGTCACTTGTGTAATAATTGAGTTCGCTTTGCAAAATCAGAGGTTAGATATGGTCATAAAACTTAAATACGGGAATACAAATACCTATTTTGTCAATGGATTATTGATAGATACCGATTACGCTGGAACGCTGTCGGCTTTTTATAAGGAAATAAAGAAAAACGGGATATCGCTGACCGATATAAAAAATGTTCTCGTAACGCACTATCATCCTGATCATATGGGGCTTATCGGCGAATTGACGGAGCTTGGAGTAAAATTGCTTCTGACAGAACATCAGCTCGGATACGTTCATTTTTCGGACGAGATATTTCGCCGTGAGCCGCACATTAATTTTCAGCCTATAGACGAAAGCAAAGCCATTGTAGTCGCCTGTGAGGAAAGCAGAAACTTTCTGTGCGATATGGGAATACAAGGCGAAATAATCCCGACAAAAAGTCATAGCGGCGACGGTATCGCCGTTATATTAGACGACGGGAATTGTTTTGTGGGAGATCTCGAGCCGTTCGAGTATATCGGAGCGTATGAAAACAATACGGCGCTGCAAGAGGATTGGGCGCTGATATTAAGCTATGCTCCCGCTGTGATTCATTACGGTCACGCGAATGAAAAAGTGATGAGGTAAGCTATGCGATTCAAATACTGCCCCGATTGCGGGGAAAGGCTGATAATGAAACCTATCGGAGATGAAGGCGACGTTCCGTTCTGTGGGAAATGCGACCGCCCGTGGTTCGATATGTTTTCAAGCGCGGTGATCGTGCTTGTAGTTAACGAATACGGCGAGGCGGCACTGCTGCGGCAGAACTATATGTCAACGGAATACCGCGTTCTCGTATCCGGATTTATCAAGCCCGGTGAAAGCGCCGAGGAAACCGCGCGCCGCGAGGTCGCCGAGGAGATCGGTATCAAACTTACGGACTGCCGTCTTGTCGGAACATACTGGTTCGCTAAAAAGGGAATGATGATGATTGGCTTTATCGCCCGCGCGGAAAAGGCGGAGCTTACGCTTTCAGAAGAGGTTGACAGCGCGGAATGGGTACCCGTTGAGGAAGCGATAAATATGGTTCACGGCAAGGGCAGCGTTTCTTATGAGCTTTTGGACGAGTATCTGAAGCGCGGCGTTTCGGAGCGTTTTATAGATGAGGTCAGGTCGATAAAGTGGTTCAAGAACAGCGGCAAGCCGTGCGATAAATATCTGTTAGTGCGTTCGGTCTACGATGCTTACGATAACTGGAACGCTAATTATCTGAGCGTATGGGAGCCGCAGATCTGTTTTCTGGAGAAGATGGCGGAGAAAATTATCGGCGACGATGCGATCGACGATATCTTTGAGACCGTTTCACTGGCTATTGATAATGATATATGGCGTGAATGGCAGTCTTTCGGGGAGCGTAGCGGATCGGAGAATAGCGGTCTCAATGAGGAGATCGCCGATATGGTCAAGCGAGACTTGTGCTGGGCGGCTGTGGAGAGAGCGCTGAACACGACGGGATTTTTTACCAATCTGCTTAATATTTATCATGGCGGGTATTTCCCGTGCGGTTGGGAGGGCGAATACCCGAACGGCAGAGCGGCTGTAATGTAACGAGGTATATATGAGAATTTCGGATAAATGGATAGACTATGAATTGATAGATACTGCCGACGGTGAGCGGTTGGAGCGGTGGGGGGACGTTACTTTGATACGTCCCGATCCACAGATAATCTGGAAAAACGAGGGTGAAGCTCCCGAATGGGTTTCCGCACACGCGCGGTATATACGCTCGTCGTCGGGGGGCGGTTCGTGGGATTACTGCCGTAAGCTGCCCGAGAGCTGGCAGATTAATTACGGAAGTCTGCGCTTTATGGTGAAGCCTACGGGGTTTAAGCATACGGGGCTGTTCCCCGAGCAGGCGGTCAACTGGGATTACTGCGGTGACATTATCCGCGCGGCGGGGAGACCTGTCAACGTCCTTAATCTGTTCGCTTATACGGGCGGCGCGACTTTGGCTTGTGCGGCGGCGGGAGCTTCGGTCTGTCACTGCGACGCGGTAAAGGGAATGGTGGATTGGGCACGTACCAATGCCAAACTCTCGGGGCTTGACGATAAGCATATACGCTGGATAGTCGACGACGCAAACAAATTCATTCGCCGTGAGATACGCCGCGGTACAAGATACGACGGGGTTATACTAGACCCTCCAAGCTACGGTCGCGGAACGAACGGCGAGATGTGGAAGCTGGAGGACAGCATTTACGGCTTAATGGAGGATATCACGGCGCTGCTGTCGGACAAGCCGCTGTTCGTGCTGCTTAACTCCTACACCACGGGATTATCAGCGTCGGTGATGAGCTATCTGCTGCAAATGACGGTCGGCAAGCGTTTTCCTATTGAGGTGCTGTCCGAGGAGATAGGTCTGCCCGTAAAGCAGACGGGTCTGCCGTTGCCCTGCGGAAGTACGGCTGTCGTTAAGTTTTTGTAAGGAGGTCGGTTTATGGAAAAGTTAAATGAGGTCACGAAACAGATATTGGCAGAGCGTTTTTGTAAGGATAGTGTTATCGCTTTGGCTACCGTCGACGGCGGTGTTCCATACGTTCGGTATGTAAACGCATACTATGAAAACGGGGCGTTTTATATAATTACTCACAAATATTCCGGGAAGATGAGGCAGCTGGAGAAAAATTCCGTTGTTGCGGTTTCGGGGGAGTGGTTCAGCGCACACGGCAGAGGTATCGATATTGGATATTTCGGCAAGCCGGAGAATGCCGTTATCGCTGAAAAGTTGAGAGAAGTCTTTGTCGAATGGATAGATAACGGTCACAATGACTTCAGCGATGAAAACACACGTATTTTATGCGTTGAGCTGACGGACGGAGTGTTGCTTTCGCACGGAACGCGCTATGAAATAGACTTTACCGAATAGGAGCGAATAGATTTTGTGGTGTTAAGCTAAATACTTGACATCATTTTTTTATCAAATTTTCACTTGACTTATATATGCTGTTTGGTGTATAATATAAAATGTATGGCTATATCCAAATAAGGACAGAACAAAAGAGGATTGAGAACTTGGACATTATTAAAACGGAAAATCTATGCTTTGACTATATACTCCGCGACGATGACGGTAAGATAATCGAGCAGTCGACGGCGCTCAGGAACATTAATTTAAGCGTTCCCGAGGGGCAGTTTCTGGCAGTGCTCGGGCATAACGGCTGCGGAAAGTCAACGCTGGCAAAGCATTTCAACGCGATACTTACACCGACCTCGGGAAAGGTGACGGTCGACGGGATTGATACCGCCGACGAGGACAGGCTGTTCGACATTAGACAGACGGTTGGAATGGTGTTTCAGAATCCCGATAATCAGCTTGTCGCGACTATCGTTGAGGAGGACGTGGCGTTTGCGCCCGAAAATCTTGGAGTGCCGCCCGAGGAGATACGCGTGAGGGTCGACGACGCGCTGAAACAGGTAGATATGTACGAATTCCGTGAGCACGCGCCGCACCAGCTTTCCGGCGGACAGAAGCAGCGTATTGCTATTGCGGGAATTATCGCCATGCAGCCGCGCTGTATCGTTATGGACGAGCCTACCGCAATGCTGGACCCGAAGGGTAGGCGCGAGGTAATGAAAACGATAAAGCGGCTCAACAGGGAGCACGGTATCACCGTTATCTTGATAACGCACTATATGGATGAGGCTGCACAGGCAGATCGAGTGGTCGTTATGGATAATGGCTCGGTGCTTATGGATGACGTTCCGAAGAATATATTCGCCCGCGCGGATGAGTTGAGAGCCGTCGGGCTTGACGTGCCGCAGGTGACGGAGCTGTGCGGAATGCTGAGAAAAAAAGGAATCAATATTTCCAAAGAAATTATTTTCGAGGACGAATGCGCCGCAGCTATCGAAATGTTGCCGCTCAATCGCAATACAGCCGATATGACAAAGACGGTAGCCGTAAAGCTTGTGGGCAGCGGTGAAGAGGCGGCACGGCTGGAAAATCTTACCTATAAGTACAGCATTGGTACGCCATTCGAGAAAACCGCGGTCGACAACGTTGACTTAACGGTAAACAAATCGGAGTTCGTCGGTATTATCGGGCATACGGGCAGTGGAAAGTCCACGCTGATACAGCACTTAAACGGTCTGGTGAAGCCGACCTCTGGACTGGTTTTCATTGACGGCAAGGATATCTGGGGGAAGGATGTGAATATCCGCGATATACGGTTTAAGGTCGGTATTGTGTTTCAGTATTCGGAGCACCAGCTTTTTGAGGAAACGGTCGCCAAGGATATAGCTTATGGTCCTAAGAATATGGGTTTGACGGGCGGGGAGCTTGACGCGCGGGTCAAATCGGCTGCCGAGAGCATGGGAATATCCCATTTATTGGAAAAATCTCCGTTCGAGCTGTCGGGCGGTCAGCAGCGCAGAGTTGCGCTCGCGGGCGTTCTGGCGATGGATCCCGAGGTGCTGATACTTGACGAGCCTGCAGCAGGTCTTGATCCTAAGGGCAGAGATAAGATATTGTCGCTGATAAAGCGTTATCACGAGCAGTCGGGGAAAACGGTGCTATTGGTTTCCCATTCAATGGAGGATATCGTTAAATTTGCGACCAAGGTGCTTGTGATGAACAAGGGCAAGGTGTTCTGCTATGATGAGACGGACAAGGTTTTTGAACGCACGGACGATTTAGTCAAGATAGGTCTTGACGTACCGCAGATAACGCGCTTGTCACACAGACTTCGCGAAAAAGGCATTGACATAGGAAATGATATATATACAACGGACAGGGCGGCACAGAGGCTGCTGACCCTGATAAAAGGACAGGACAAATGATAAAGGATATTACGATAGGGCAGTACTTCCCGGGAACGTCCGTAATTCACAAAATGGACAGTCGTGTGAAGTTGCTGCTTGATATATTGTATCTGGTGATACTGTTTAGCTCGCAGACTTTTACAGGACTGCTGGTGGGCATTTTGTTTATGGTGGTCTGCTATCTGCTTTCGCATATTAAACTGATAATGATACTGAAAAGCATCAAGCCTATACTGCCCCTCATGCTGTTTACAGGTGTGCTCAACATCTTGTTTATAACGGGCGAGGAGCCGCTGTTCAAGTGGTGGATTATTTCGATATACCCCGAGGGTATACGAACGACGCTGTTTATACTTCTGCGCATACCCGCGCTTATTATCGGTATGTCGCTGCTGACGTATACGACTTCGCCGATAATGCTTACCGACGCTATCGAACGGCTGTTGTCACCGCTTAAAAAGGTAAGATTTCCCGTTCATGAGCTGTCAATGATGATGACAATAGCGCTCCGCTTTATCCCGACGCTGGTCGAGGAGACGGACAAGATAATGTGTGCGCAGAAGGCGCGCGGCGCGCAGCTGGATACGGGCGGACTGATGAAGAAGGCTAAGGCACTGGTACCCGTGTTGATACCGCTGTTCGTTTCGGCGTTCAAGCGTGCTAATGAGCTTGCCACGGCAATGGAGTGCCGCTGCTATCATGGCGGCGAGGGCAGAACGCGTCTGCGGCAGCTTAAGACCGCCCCAAGGGATTATGTGGCGATAGTGATAATGCTCGCACTGTTCGCGGGGATTATCGTGCTGAACTGCATTCCCGTTATACCGTAAGCGGAGGTAAAATGCGTAATTTAAAGGTTTTTATCGCATATAATGGTGCGGATTATCACGGATTTCAGCGACAAGACAACGCGTTGACAGTTCAGGAGGTCGTCGAAAAGGCGATAGGAAAGCTGCTGAAAACCGAGCCGCCCGTGATATACGGCTGTTCGCGTACTGATACGGGCGTTCACGCTAGGAGGTTCTGCTTTAACGTTCATATTGACAGTGCTATACCGTGCGATGGCTTCATAAAGGGAATGAACACGCTGCTGCCTGATAATATCGCCGTATTGTCCTGCGAGGACGTTGACGATGAGTTTCATGCGAGATACTGCACAAAAGCCAAAGAATATGTGTATCTGATAAACAATAAGCCGACACGTGATGTTTTCTTACAGAATCTGGCGTATCATTATCCGTATCCGTTGGACATCGGGAAGATGAACGATGCGGCGGCGCTCCTTGTTGGAGAGCACGATTTTGCGGCGTTCTGCCGCGCGGAGGGGAAATCTAGGGCAAAGACCACGGTCAGGATAATTTACTCGCTTGATGTTTCTCTTAGCGGCGGAGTTTGCGAGATCAGGATACGTGGAAACGGTTTTCTGTACAATATGGTAAGAATAGTTGCGGGTACGCTTATTTACGCGAGCGAAGGCAGACTTGATCTTGACGATATCCGCACGGCGCTTGATACGGGAAACCGCGCGTATGCGGGAAAGACGCTCCCTCCAGAGGGGCTGTACCTTAGCGAGGTTTCTTATGATGAGGCACAGACTGATGAGGACTACCGCGAGATACTTATAAAAAATCTCCCCAAGCTGAGCGTTACCGCGTCGGGTAAGGAGCGTATAAAGCGGAATATGTATCTGAAAACGGATATGATCGTCGATTGGTGCAGGAGAAAGCTCAATCGCGAAGAGACAGTCGTTACCAAAAAAGGAAAAAATTACTATGCGGTGGCGGCTGGATGTACTATCACGATAAACGCCAACAGCTACACTATAATCACTGCTCACCCTCACAGATGACGCATAACAAAGCCTTTTGTGCGGGACTTGACGAAACGGGTATGAATGTGGTATAATATAATGATAAACCGCTGATATCGAATAGATGGTATTTTGTATATGTAGAATAGTTAATGTTGTATTGGGGATAGGAGCATCATCTTGCCAATGGACGAACGAAATGATATGAATAAATTCCGCAAGAAGAGAAAACGAAGTAAACTTGCGGTACGGGGTGTGATATTCCTCGTCGTTATGGTGATTGTTATACTGATCGCCGCGAACTGGAAAACACTGATAGCTCCCTTTAAAGACGTAGCGCTTAACCCCGGTGAGGGAGGCTTTCCCGTTGCGTTACCGGGAAGTACGGGGTATGTAATGGGTGAGCTGGGAGAGAATTTCTACCTGCTGACCGACACATATCTGTACACATACAATGCGGTCGGTGCGGAACTGTCAAGCTTTCAGCACGGATTTCAGAACCCCGCGTCAAATTCCAATGACCGCAGAACGCTTGTGTTCGACAAGAACGGGCTTGATCTCAAGGTGTTTTCGAGGACGTCAGAGCTGTTTTCCAAGACAATGGACGACAGCATCGTATTTGCGAAGATAGGCACTATGGAACGCAGCGCGGTGGTCACCACCTCGTCGAGATATTCCAACTATCTGTACATATTTAATGGGGAAGGCAAGCAGATATTCCGCTGGGCGTCTCCCGATGAAAAGATAATGCAAGTATGCTTCGGTCCGAACGACAACAGCTTTTTTGTGACAGTTGTCGGTGAAAGCGGCGGAGATCTCAGAACGAACGTGGTAAAATTTGACATCGAAAACGCCGAAAGTGAGACTTGGCGGACATATCTCGGCAGCGATATCTCGTTTTCATTGGAGCGCTGTGACGATGGAGTTTACGTTGTGACAAGCGGCGGCGCGTATCTTCTCGATGAGCAGACAGGTGAAATAAGCGCTGAGACTTTGTTTTCAAGGCAGGTCGTAGGCGTTGCCGGGACGGACGGTGTGCGCGTTATATTGTTTCATGATGCGGGCTCGAACGGCGAGATCGCGGTCGCCTACGGGGAAGGGCTTGAAGCCGCGGCGGCTATCACGCCCGATGCGGTAACAGCGTTTGACGTATGCAAGGGGAATTTGTACATTCTCAGCGGAAGTAAGCTTTTGGTCTATAATTCAATGCTGGAGGCTGTAAAGGTCAAAGATCTGGACGATGTGTATTCCGATGTAAAGATAATAAACAATTGTGCCTATCTGCTGGGCTATAATAAAGTGCAGAGAGTAGAGTTCTGAGGGGAGTAATATGGGACAGGAATTTGCAATAGTATTTGACGTGGCTATCGTGGCTGTCGTGGTGTTTTTTTTCTTCGCGGGCTGGAAAAACGGCTTTGCGAAGGTCATTCTCGGAATGGTTGCTGTGATTGCGGCATTTGCGTGCGCTATGATATTCAGCAAGCCTATTGCCGAGACGGTATACGGAAATTTTATCGAGAAGCCTCTTACGGATCAGATCGACGGCGCGATAGACGAGGGTCTGCGTTCTATGAGGCTTGGCGGCATACCCGATATCGATTTTACCAAGGTGGAGATATCTGGAAAGCCAGTTACGGAGGTAACTCCAGACTACGCGGGTACGGGCAAGGCGGTTTTTGATCTGTCTAATGTGGACTTCTCAAAAACAGGACTGAATGTTGATGACCTTAAGGCTGTCGGGTTAAATGAGGATATTGACCTCACCTCGGTGAACGCAAAGACCGTCGATTTCACAATGGACGATATTGAGAAATACGGGTTAGGAAAGCTTGTGACAGCACAGGCGGTCGCAGTTCAGCTTGTGCGGCGTGAGGATTTTAAAGGATTTAACGATATTGCCGAGATGTTGGGGAAATATATTCCGATCATAAGCGGCGTGACAGCCTCCGACACTATTGGAGTGAACGCGGCACGGACGCTTGCGCTTACGATGATTGAAACAAAGGACAGCATAAGAGGTGCGGTCATTAACGGTGTAATTGAACCGAATTGTCTGATAATAATCCGCACAGTTGCGTTTATACTGATCTTCTCGATTGTCACGATAGTGATTGGCATTGTTGCGAACCTCACGGAGGTGATCAACAAGATACCCGTGATAGGCAAAGCGAACGCTCTCGCGGGCGCGCTTGCGGGACTGTGCGAGGGTATAATTGCTGTATTCGTGATTTGTCTGGTGACGCGGTTTATCGTGTCGCTGTGCGGAGGAAACGCGATACTGTTCAATCAGACTGCGATAGATTCCACATTCATTTTCAAACGGGTCTATGAAGTCGATTTTTTGAATTTTCTGACATAATTATATAGAAAGTAAGGGTGATATAGTATGATGATGTGTTCAAGATGCAAAAAGCGTCCTGCGGTGATGTTTATTTCCACCATGAGCGGCAGCGAGCGCAAGAGCGAAGGGCTGTGTCTTAACTGCGCAAAGGAGCTCGGTTTGCCGCAGGTGAACGAATATTTACAGCAGATGGGCATATCCGAGGAGGATTTCGACAGCGCCGTCGATTCGCTGTTCGGTGAAGACGGAATTGTCGATAACGATATGCTCAAGCAGTTCGGTATCGGCAAGGACGACGATGACGAAGGCGATGACGAGATCGTATTCGAAAACTCCAAGGACAGCAAGGATGAGGATAATCTCTTTGAACGCGGCGGCGCGGGCACTATGCCGAATTTCTTGAAAAATCTGTTCGGTTCCGATAAGGACGATACCACACAGGAGAAGAAACCGCGTAAAAAGCCAGATAAGATCGATAAAAAGCGCAAGTGTCTTGAGACATACTGTACCAATCTCACTCGTCGTGCCAAAGAGGGCAAAGTCGACACTATTGTCGGGCGCGAAAAGGAGATATACCGTGTATTGCAGATACTTTCCCGCCGCACCAAGAACAATCCCTGTCTGATAGGCGAACCGGGTGTCGGCAAGACCGCTATCGCCGAGGGTATAGCGCTCAAGCTCGCGAGCGGCGATGTGCCGTTCAGACTTCAGGGCAAGGAGCTGTATCTGCTTGATCTTACTGCGCTTGTCGCGGGCACGCAGTTCCGCGGACAGTTTGAGAGCCGCGTGAAGTCGCTTATCGACGAGGTAAAGAACGCGGGTAATGTTATGCTTTTCGTTGACGAGGTGCATAACCTTGTCGGCACGGGTGGAGATTCTGAGGGATCAATGAATGCAGCGAACATCTTCAAGCCCGCGCTTTCGCGTGGTGAATTGCAGGTCATCGGCGCCACCACCTTTGCGGAATACCGTAAGCATATTGAAAAGGACAGTGCTTTGGAGCGCCGTTTCCAGCCCGTTACCGTAAACGAGCCGACGATAGAGGAGACGGTAACTCTTCTCGGCGGAATAAAGAAGTATTATGAGGAGCATCACAAGGTGCATGTGACCGACGAGATTGTGAAAATGTGTGCGGTACTTTCCGAGCGCTATATTAACGATCGTTTCCTGCCTGATAAGGCTATCGACCTGCTGGACGAGGCTTGCGCCTGCGCATCGCTGGGCAACGCCAGCATTACCGAATACGAGAAGATGAAAATGGAGCTTGCTGCACAGAAACGCGAGGAGAGCGAGCTTGCCGAGGATTCAAACATCGATTATGCGCGGCTCGCAGAGCTTAAAACTACGATAGCACAGAATGAGAAGAAGATAGACGGGCTGAAAAAGGCTGCCGAAAACGTTTATGTCAGCATGGAGGACTTGTCGAAGGTAATTGAACTGTGGACGGGAATTCCCGCGAATAAGATACAGGAGACCGAATTCAAGCGTATGGCAGAGCTTGAGGATAATCTTAAAGCTAAGATAATCGGTCAGGACGAGGCTTGCGAGCTCGTTGCCAAGGCAATAAAGCGCAGCCGTATACAGCTCTCCGACCGCCGCAGACCCGCGTCTTTCATCTTCGTAGGTCCCACGGGCGTGGGTAAGACCGAGCTTGTAAAGGTACTTGCCAAGGAGATGTTTGATACGGTTGACCCGCTTATCAGGCTTGATATGTCGGAGTATATGGAGAAGCACAGCGTATCGAAGATAATAGGTTCTCCTCCGGGATACGTAGGTTACGACGAGGCGGGACAGCTCACCGAGCGCGTCCGCAGAAAGCCGTATTCGGTAATTCTGTTTGACGAGATCGAAAAGGCGCACCCCGACATAATGAATATTCTGTTGCAAATTCTTGATGAGGGCAAGATCACCGATTCACATGGGCGCAACGTAAGTTTTGAAAATACAATAATCGCCATGACCTCAAACGCGGGTTCAACGGGTGGTATGAACGGTATTGGTTTCTCGAAAACTCAGGAGGATATGAGCCGTGAGCGCGTTATGAAGGGCTTGCGTGACTTCCTCAGACCCGAGTTTATGGCGCGTGTCGACGAGATAGTCGCGTTTGCGCCGCTTACCGAGGAGGCATATGCTAAGATCGCTAAGCTCAACCTTAAAGAGTTGCGCTCACCGCTTGATGAAAAGGGTCTCATGCTTGAGATTGCTGAGGACGTGTATGTCGCGATCGCGAAAAAGGCATATGGCGGCAAGTTCGGCGGACGAGATATCCGCCGCGTGATACGCTCCGATATTGAGGACAAGATCGCGGAGCTGATTATCGACAACAGCGAGAAAACGCTCACCAAGGTGTATGTTACCGCTAAGGACGGCGAGATCGTTGTGACCGTGGAATGAGCACGGTTTTGATCACAGGCGGCACGGGAGCTATCGGCGCGGCTCTCGCGGAGGAATTCGCGCGTACCGATGATGTTATATTCACGTATAACTCCAACAAGGAACTGGCTCGGTCGCTTATGGGAAAGCTGAACTGCTTTTGTGCGCCTATGGATGTTTCGGATATTAACTCCGTGAACAATACTGTTCGGAACGTTCTGTGCGAATTCGGGCATATAGACATCTTGGTGAACAATGCAGGAATATCGCTGATAAAGCCATTTCTCGACACTTCATACGAGAATTGGCGGCGTATGATCGACGTTGATCTTACGGGCGTTTTCAATGTTACCCGTGCTGTAGTGCCGTCTATGGTGAGCAGAAAAAGCGGCGCGGTCGTTAACGTTTCCTCGGTATGGGGAGTGTACGGCGCGTCTTGCGAGGTCGCTTATTCGGCGGCAAAGGCGGGCGTGATCGGTTTTACAAAGGCGCTCGCTAAGGAATTGGGACTGTCGGGGATAACCGTGAACGCGGTCGCCCCCGGGGTAATCGACAGCCCTATGAACACCGTTGACCTTACCGAGGAGGAGCTTGCGGAGCTCGTCGGGGAAACGCCGGTAAACCGTCTTGGAAAGCCGTCCGAGGTCGCTAAGGCGGTGCGCGCGCTTGCCGAGAACCGCTTTATTACGGGACAGGTGCTGGGTGTTGACGGAGGATTCGGCGGTTGATATGTACAAAGCAGTTATTTTTGATTTTGACTACACGCTAGGGGACAGCACTAACGGAATTGTGCTAAGTGTAAATTATGCTCTAGGTGAGATGTATTATATGGAGAAATCCGTTTCCGAGATAAGAAGGATGATTGGACTGTCATTAAAGGATACTTTCCGCGAGCTTACGGGTTGTCTTGACGAGAGCGCCGCGGAGCGTTTTGCAAAGTTGTTCCGTGAAAAAGCCGACGAAGTGATGACGGACAACACGGTGTTGTATGATGCCACGCAGGATATGCTGTCGGAGTTTAAGCGGCGCGGTATCGAAACGGGTATCGTTACAACAAAATTTCATTACCGCATTGAGGCGATACTGCGCAAATTCGGTGCGGAGGACTTGATAGACGTGATAGTTGGCGGCGAGGACGTGACATGCGAAAAACCCGATCCCGAGGGTCTTCTGAAAGCGGTAGAAACGCTTGGGAGAGACAAACAGGATGTGTTGTATGTCGGAGATAGTCTTGTAGATGCTAAAACCGCGCAGTCTGCAGGAGTTGATTTCGCGGCTGTTCTGACGGGTACGACAAAGGATTTTTCCGATTATTATAACGCTGTCATCGCCGATGATTTGCACGGGATACTTTGTTTTGTAACAAAAATATAATTTATGAGTAATGTTTTGTGCAAAGTGCTGTATTTTCCGTGTAAAACTTTGTCAAAAAATTCTCAAATAATAGGTTGAAATTTTTGTGAAAATATAGTATAATGATTTTGATTTCGGAAATAATTCTCGAATTTTTTCGAGTGAAAAAGGAGTAGTTATAGATGAACATTGCGTTTAGTATGCTGTCGGAAAGCGGCAGCGCTATCGACAGGCTTCAGGGCTTGGGAAGCGCTAAAGATCAGCTCAGTGATCCCGATTACTGGGGCTCTGTCGGAATTCTCACCATTACGGGAATACTTGTCGTTTTCCTTATTCTGGCGATTCTCATTTTCTTTTTCTGGTTGATGGGAACGATCTTCAAGGCTATCGACAAGAGTAAGGTAGAGAAGAAATCTGCCTCTATCGAAGCTGAGAAGGCTAAGCTCGCTGCAGAGCCCGTTGAGCAGGCAGCTCCAGTTGAGGAGGAAGAAGATGTTGATGACGATGAAGAGATCGTTGCCGTTATCAGTGCGGCTATAGCGGCTTATGCTGAGGCAGAGGGTACTGCTTACACTATCAAGAGCATAAGCAAACACAAGAATGCCCATGCACGTTCTGCGTGGTCTATGGCTGGCTTAAGCGACAATATGCGTCAATTCTGAGAAAGGAAAACCGTATCATGGAAATATTTCAAAGTACGATAACCGGACTGATTGACACGTCCGGATTTACGGGGCTTGGCGATATCAGATGCATAATTATGATCCTTTTATCGTTTGTCCTGTTCTATCTTGCTATTGTAAGACAGTACGAGCCGCTGCTCATGCTGCCGATAGCATTTGGTATGTTGCTGACTAATCTGCCGCTTACGGGGCTGTATCACCCTGAACTGTGGGATCCCGCAACTAACCCCTACTTCGCGCCGACGTATGTTGACGCGGGGTTGGGCGGTCAGATATATATGTCGATATTTATGCCCGAGACCTCGCTGGATTACGGCAAGGTGTTGCACGAGGGCGGTTTGTTGGATATGCTGTATCTGGGTGTTAAGCTTCAGATATATCCGCCGCTTATCTTCCTCGGTATCGGTTCTATGACTGATTTCGGCCCTTTGATCGCAAACCCCAAGAGCTTTTTGCTCGGTGCGGCAGCTCAAGGCGGTATCTTCTTTACGTTCCTCGGAGCTTGCTTGCTGAACTTCTTCGATCTTTCGGGAATAGGGTTCAGCGGTTTCACGCTCAAGGAAGCGGCGTCTACCGCGATTATAGGCGGTGCGGACGGTCCTACGGCAATCTACCTCACGTCTAAGCTTGCTCCACAGTTGTTGGGCTCAATAGCGGTCGCTGCATACTCGTACATGGCGTTGGTGCCTGTTATTCAGCCGCCTATTATGAAGGCACTCACTACCGAAAAGGAGCGCGCTGTAAAGATGGGTCAGCTCCGCGAGGTTTCCAAGATTGAGAAGGTAGTATTCCCGATCGCGGTTACCGTTATCGTTTCACTAATCGTTCCGTCGGCTGCTCCGTTGGTTGGTATTCTTATGTTCGGCAACCTCATGAAGGAATCGGGCGTTTGTGACAGACTTGTCAAGACAGCTCAGAATGAATTGATGAACATCATCACGATATTCCTCGGTATTACCGTTGGCGCTACTGCCGTTGCGGACAACTTCCTCAGCTGGAAGACCATATTCATTATCGTGCTCGGGCTTATTGCATTCTGTGTCGGCACTGCTTGCGGCGTACTGCTCGGCAAGCTTATGTATATCATCTCCGGAAAGAAGATCAATCCGCTCATCGGCTCTGCGGGTGTTTCCGCCGTACCTATGGCGGCACGTGTATCGCAGAAGGTTGGCGCGCAGACTAATCCGTCCAACTTCCTGCTTATGCACGCAATGGGTCCGAACGTAGCGGGTGTTATCGGCTCGGCAGTCGCTGCGGGCGTACTGCTGTCTGTATTGGGTTAAGATTATGGAAAGAACGATTACAGTAAGAGGTATCGGGACTGCCTCCGTAAAGCCCGATTATATCGCCGTGACGCTTAATATCGTTTCAACGGATTTGGAGTATACCAAGTCCGTTGAGAACGCAAATAAGCGTATAGAACTGCTTCAAAAAGCGGTTATTTCCTCCGGCTTTGCCAAAGAAGATTTAAAGACGCTCTCGTTCAACGTTCGTACTAATTACGAGGGCGAGACTGATGAGAACGGAAGATATCACAATGTTTTCGCGGGATATGTTTGTCGATACACGCTTAAGCTGTCGTTCGATATGGACGCGAAAAGGCTTGCGGATACGCTCACGGCGATTTCCGACAGCGGCGCAAACGCCGAATTCTCAATACAGTTTACGTTGAAAAATCCTGAGATTATCAGTGAGGAGCTGCTGAAATCGGCAACCGAGAACGCACGTCGGAAAGCGGAGATTCTCTGTGAGGCGTCGGGAGCAAAGCTCGGCACATTGCTCAAGATTGATTACGATTGGACGGATATCAACGTCTTTTCAGCAAGCGCCTACACAATGGAAAGGGAGCGCGGTATCGTTGCCGCAGGCGCGGTTCCCGAGTTTGAGCCCGAAGATATTAAGTCGCGGGACAGCGCAGCCTTTGTCTGGGAAATAACTTAACAAATCAAGGCTTGCTTAATTCACGGCAAGCCTTTTTACTTAAACACGGAGGACAGATGAAACACAAACTCACAAAATACGAGTTGTTCGGTTCGCTTGCGTTTCCCGTGGGGATAATGGTCTGGGCGGCGTATAAGTATATAAGCGGCTCGTTCGCGCTGGGCGACCTTGCTATACACTTCATGCATAGGTGGAGCTATATCATAGTGTTCGCGGTGTGTGGGGTGCTGCCGCTATTGCTGACCCTAATAATGCGTATAGATACCTCGGAGCATTTTTTGCCGCGCCTGATGATATCTTTGTTTACTCTTGCGGCGGTGAGCATTGCGGGGGAGTTCCTCGACTTCGGGGTGATGATGATAGCGGAGGGGATACTGCTCCTGATATCGCTGGTGTTTTCGGGTCTGTTCTTTCACATCGCTAGACCCGTCAAGCTGTCGGGGTGGATAGTGATATTTTTCGGAAACCCGAGCCTTGTTCATTTTATATGCTATGTAATGCAAATGAGCGACATTAAAGAGCTGATACAGCAGCTTAATATAACATTCAACTAAAAAAAGCAGAGAATGGCAATGCCTTTTTAAATTCGTTTCATAGAAAATTGCGGTGTCAAGCGCTTTCGCTCGACACCGCAATACTTTTATAATGAACGCGCCTTGACCTTGGCGTTTTGTTATAAAAGAATTCGTTCATCGCAGTATTCGCATACCAAAATATCCCCGCGGTTAATAAAGCTGTGCGGGAGGTATTCCTCGGTATGAGTAACGCATTTGGGATTGGTGCAGGCGATATCCTTATGTATCTCGCCGACGAGCAGGGGCTTGATCTTCGGCTCGCGGGTCATGGTGTACAGGATAAGCGCCATTCTGACGTACATTCCGTTGTTCGCCTGACGGAAATACGCCGCGCGGGGGTCGTCGTCGACGGATACCTCTATCTCGTTGACGCGTGGGAGAGGGTGCATTACTATCATGTCCTTGTGTGCGTACTGCATTTTCGCCTTGGTGAGACAGTACACATCCTTCTGGCGCTCGTATTCGCTGTCGTCGGCGAAGCGCTCGCGCTGGATACGCGTCATATACAGCATATCTAGGTCTTTGATTGCTTCGTCTATCGTGTTGACCTCGGTGAACTCCGAGCCGCGCGCCTTAATAACGTCCTTGATATAGCTCGGCAGTGCCAAATCGGGCGTGGAGATAAGCACGAATTTGTTGTTCGTATAGCACGAAAGCGCCTTAACAAGCGAATGAACCGTCCTGCCGTATTTCAAATCGCCGCAGAGACCCACGGTAAGGTTGTCCAGACGACCGAGCTCGCACTTCAGCGTAAGCAGGTCGGTGAGAGTCTGGGTGGGGTGGAGGTGTCCGCCGTCGCCCGCGTTGATGACGTGACAGTCCGCGACAAGCGCAGCCGCCTTTGCCGAGCCCTCCTGCGTGTGGCGCATTACAAGGATATCGGAGTAGGTGCTGACAATCTTGATTGTGTCTTTAAGGTTTTCTCCCTTGGCAACGGAGGAGTTGCTCGGGTTGTCAAAGCCGATAATATTGCCGCCCAAACGTATCATTGCCGCCTGAAAGCTCATTTGCGTGCGTGTCGACGGCTCGTAGAACAGTGTCGCCATTATTTTCCCTTTGCATTTTTCGGAGTATTCCGAAGGGTTTGCCTTGATTTTCTCTGCGAGGTCGATTATCTCGTTCCACTGCGGAACGGTATAATCGTCCATATCCACCAGATTGTTAAAATTTTTCAAAAAAATCACCTCTGTTACAACAATTATAACAGAAATGTTCCACAATTACAAGATATTTGACAAAAAAATCTCCCGATCGTCCATGCGCTTACCAGAATTTGCGTTTATCATCGGTAAGTCCGCATAGATAATCGAGAGAGACCTCAAATTGTTTTGCGACTTTGATCAGCAGGTGAATTGGCATTAGCGCGCGCCCTGCCTCGTATCGCTGATATGCCTGCTGGTTGGTTAGTCCCAGGATATCAGCCATATCCGACTGCCGCAGATCGCTGTCTTCGCGAAGATCACGCATTCGTTCATAGTAATTTTTCACAAAAAAACTTCCTTTCTTTTAATATTTTGTACAAATTATATCACACTACATATTTGTAGTATTGACAAAACTACCGTTGTGTAGTATAATAGCTTTAGAAACACTACATAAATGTAGTAATTCTCAAATATATACAAAATGAGCAAAAGAGGGAAACGCCGAAAGGCGCAATGCGGAATATAGCCACGACGTGGTTATATATAAAACCCGCACAAAATTCCTTGTGCGGGAAAAAATTTTTTTACAGGAGGTCTTTATTATGATAAAGAAACTTCAGGCTCTCAGAGCCAAAAAGGGCTTTACGCTCGTTGAGTTGATCGTTGTTATCGCGATCATTGGCGTTCTCGCCGCTATCCTTATTCCTACGCTGTCCGGCGTAATCGAGAGCTCTCGTAAGAGATCCGCGGAAAGCACCTGTCAGTCTATTCAGAACTTGGCTAAGACTTTTGCGTCTACGGTAATGTCCAAGACAGGCAAGCTCTGTACGCCTGTTGTAAAGGTTGATATGGATGATGGTAATCCCGAACAGACAATGGCAGAGTACATTAAAAAGCAGATTCCCGAATTGGGCGGTGACAAAAAAGCATTGGTTAAAATCAACGATAAAGGTGAAGTTTCTGTAGTTGAATATCAGGAAGGAGCTTTTATCGCTCACTGGGATATGAACAACGGTATGGTTGGTGCCGGAAAAGCAGGTGATACAGTTAAGGGAATAAAACTTGCTGATATTGTTGCCGGTGATATGGTGCAGACAGGTGATGCTCCTGCTAAGGCAGATGCTAAGCCAGATGCTAAGCCAGATGCTGACGGCGGAGACGGCAAAGGTTAATTAACCACTGAAAGGGTGCATATCAATGCGAAAAAATAAACCAAATTTCCGCCGTATAACGGCTAAGTTACATACGCTCAAAGACGGCGCGCTTGAATGTATCCGCGAGTACCCCGTCATCAAAAAGGAAAACTCCAACAGGCTTGTGGATATCGTCGCGATAGTCTGCATGCTCGGAGTGAGCGCCGTAACTTTGCTGTTTGCGTTTATCTGACGGCGGCAAACAAAAAATGAGAGAGCCTGTAAAAAAAGCAGGCTCTCTTTTTTTATTTATCCTCCGCGCAATTGCGGCATATACCTTTAAAATTAAGCGCAGTCTCGGTGACGAGATGTCCGTGCCGCTCGAAAACGCGGTTCTCTATCCCCTCGGGCAGAACGCCCTCAATATCGAACACTCTACCGCACTGTCCGCACAGCAGATGACAATGGCTGTCGGTGCGTGCGTCAAAGCGCTCGGGGGAGTTGTCAATATGTATCTTTCGGAGCATTCCCATCTCCGACAGCAGATTTAGGTTTCGGTATACCGTGCCCATGCTGAGAGTGGGGTGGTCTTTTTTCAGCACAGTGTAAACCTCCTCAGCCGTCGGGTGAACGGGGTAATCTTTTACCTGATTGTAGATAAGCTCGCGCTGCCGCGAAAACTTCCTTATAGCCGTGACCGTCAATTTTCATACCGCCTTATCAGTAATTGTTACTGATATTATATCATAAACGCTTCCCGTTGTCAATGGAAATTTTATCTTACAAAAATGTCCAAACTATCATACTTGCCTCCAAACAAGCATACAATACAATTGAAAAACTTATATACACCGCTAAAGGAGGATCACTATGGAAGAAATTACCAAGTCAGCCGTACATATCGACGAGACCGTTTTCGACGGTCAGTCGGAGCAGGGCGTTGAACTGGACTATGTTCTGCCCGATTACTGTCCCGATATTTTCAAGATACTGTCCTGCACATTAACGCCGAAGATCGTTTCGTACAGCGTTTCCGCGGACGGCAAGCTGAATATTGACGGGGTAGTGTATATAAAGGTGCTCTATCTCGCCGAGAACAGCACCGACGTACATTGCGTGGATCAGCGCTACACTTACTCGAAAACCGTCGATATGAGCCGCAAAGGAATTGCCGCCGAGCCGATAGTATCTTTGCAGATGAAGACCGATTACTGCAACTGCCGCGCGGTCAGCCCGCGCAGGATCGACGTTCGCGGAGCGGTGAGCTGCCGTATCAGGGCGTCGGCAAGCGTGGAGTACTCGCTGCCCGATATTCCCGAGGGATTACAGGTGCGCACCCGAGAGATGACCTGCTGCGGCGAGACGCTCTGCGCTGATAAGCAGATGATAGTCCGTGAAGAAATAGAAACCGGCGCTTCGGGTATCGCCTTTATTCTGCAATGCGATACCGTACCAAAGATAACAGATCTGCGAGTTATTGCCGATAAGGCAGTGCTTAAAGGCTCAATTACGGTCAACGCGCTGTACGGTATCTTCAACCCCGAGACTAATGGCTGCTCCGAAACGGAGAAAATGTCCGCGGATATACCCGTCAGCGCTATTCTCGACATAAACGGTATTACCGACACGCACAGAACGTTTCCCGAGATTGGCGTGATGAACTGCGAGCTTATCCCCAAGCCCGACAGCGGAATCATTTCCTGCGAGCTTTTGGTAGAATGCCGTGTCCGCGCACAGCTTGAGGAGACCGCGCGTATCGCGACCGACGTTTACTCCACCGATTACGAGACAGAATTCACGGCAAATCAGCTCAAACTTGCGACCGAGCCGCGGGTGATCGCGCAAAATCTCTCCGTCCGCACCGAGCTTTCCACCGATAAAGAGGAGATACGCTCCGTCTGGGACGTTTCCAGCGAGCTGAAAAATCCCGTCTGCCGTCCGAGATCGGACAGCGAGCTTGTTCTTACGGGTCAGCTGTATTGCAGGGCGTTCGGCTCTAATGTTGACGGCGTGCCGTTCTTCTGCGAAAAGCAGGAGGCTGTCGAGCAGGTCATTCCCGCGGCAAATGTCACGCAGGACACTATCGTTGATTTCAACGTCATGGTTACCGATACGGGGTTTTCAATAAAGCCCGATGGTTGTCTTGAGCTTACGACAACGCTTGATTTCACGGCAAGTCTTCACAATACCAAGCCCGTTGAGGCGATAAATACCGTAACTGTCCGCGAGGATAAGCCCAAGGACAAATCGGACGAATTCGCGCTCAGGATATGCTACACGGACGATTCCTCCGACTGCTGGAGCATTGCCAAGCGCTACAACACCACCGTAAAGGCGCTTATGGAGGAAAATGAGATAGAGGACTGCGACGCGCCGCTTTCGGGCATGATCCTCATTCCAACAGTATAAAGGAGCGTGACAAGAAATATGAACCATTCAATTTATTCAGACATCGCAAGACGTACCGACGGCAATATTTACCTCGGCGTTGTGGGACCCGTGCGTTCGGGAAAGTCAACGTTTATCAGCCGATTTATGAACAGCCTTGTTATCCCGAATATCCCGGACGAATTCCGTCGCGAGCGCGCTAACGACGAGCTGCCGCAGTCCTCGGCGGGCAAGACGATAATGACCACCGAACCAAAGTTCGTGCCCGAGGAGGCTGTCGCTATCGAGCTTGAGGACGGCGTCAAGATGAATGTGCGGCTTATCGACTGCGTGGGATATATAGTCCCCAGCGCGATCGGCTACATAGAGAACGAGGCTCCGCGAATGGTGATGACGCCATGGTTTGAGGAGGAGATACCGTTCAATATGGCGGCGGAGGTCGGCACACGCAAGGTTATCACAGATCACTCCACGATAGGTATTGTCGTGACTACCGACGGCAGCATTACCGATATCCCGCGCGAGGAGTACGAGGAGGCGGAGGAGCGCATTATCTCGGAGCTTAATGAGATAAATAAGCCGTTCGTCGTACTGCTGAACTGCGGCGACCCGAAAAGCGCCGAGAGCCGCGCGCTCGCGGAGGAGCTTTGCGGGAAGTACGGAACGGACGTTATTCCTGTAAACTGCGTCGATCTTGACGAGGATGGCATTCGGGAGATACTCGGCGCGGTGCTGCTGAAGTTCCCCGTGCGCGAGGTCAAGATACGTATGCCGCGCTGGATAACCGCGCTCGACAAGGAGCACTGGCTGAAAAAGGACGTGTTCGGCTGTATCAAGGCTGCCGCCGCGGATATTGTAGGTATCAACGATGTAAAGACCGCCGCCGACGCTATCTCGGACTGCGAGTTCGTTAAACGAGCCGTCGCGGAAGAGTTGGATCTGGGAACTGGTTCGGGCATAATCGACATTATGCTGCAAAACGAGCTGTTCTACAAGATACTCGGCGAGGCTACGGGTCTTGAACTCAACGGCGAAAACGACCTTATGCCGTGCATGATAGAGCTTGCGAGTATCAAGCGTAAGTACGAGCGCGTAAGGAATGCTCTCGAGGAGGTTGAGGCGACGGGATACGGTATTGTATTGCCGCAGATGGACGAACTCACGCTTGAGGAGCCGGAGATAATCAAGCAGGGCGGCAAATACGGCGTGCGCTTGAAAGCCTCTGCGCCCTCAATTCATATGATGAGCGCGAATATTACGACCGAGATAAACCCTATCGTAGGCAGCGAAAAGCAGTCCGAGGAGCTGATAAATTATCTGCTCAACGATTTTGAGGAGAACCCCACCAAAATTTGGGAGAGTAATATTTTCGGGAAATCTCTGTCTGATCTTGTCAACGAGGGTTTGCACAACAAGCTGAACAGAATGCCCGTTGACGCGCGGCTGAAGCTTCAGGAGACTATTCAGCGCATCATCAACGACGGCTGTGGCGGGCTTATCTGTATTATCCTCTGACACTTGTCTTGATGTTCTTTGTGATCCTCCTTCAATATTGCGGCTCGGGAGCTTTCCGAGCCGCGTTTTTTACGCATATTTCGGTAGTTATATACAAAATATAGTGGTAAATTTCAAAAAAATATTGAAATTTATTTACAGATATGGTATAATGTATAATGTATATTTATGTATGATGTGTATTGCGCATATTTGCTTTTTCTTGAGAAATAATAATCCTCAGAACGACACAACGTATTTGCGTCGCAGGGCAATACCGCTCGGCTGGGGCAACTTGTTGCCCGGGGCGGAGCTTGCTTTTAAATCAAGGAGAACGTTTATGAGTGATGAAAGCAGCGCTCCTTTTTCAGAGGAGCAGAATCAACAGATCATAGATACGGGCATTGTTGCGGCAAGCAATGCTTTGCACAATATTCATTGTCTGTCAATAATCGGGCAGGTCGAGGGTCATTACATTCTGCCGCCGCAAAATAAGACCACCAAGTATGAGCACATCATTCCCGCGCTTATTGCTATCGAGGAGGACAGCACTATCGAGGGCTTGCTCATCGTGCTGAATACCGTCGGCGGCGACGTGGAAGCGGGTCTGGCTATCGCGGAGCTTATTGCGGGTATGTCGAAGCCTACCGTGTCCATTGTCGTGGGCGGCGGACATTCGATAGGCGTGCCGCTTGCCGTATCGGCAAAGCAGAGCTTTATCGTGCCATCGGCGACCATGACGATACACCCCGTGCGAATGAACGGCATGATGTTGGGTGTTCCGCAGACTATGCACTACTTCGAGAAAATGCAGGAGCGTATAACGCGCTTTGTTACCTCAAACAGCAAAATGCGCCCCGAACGCTTCAAGGAACTTATGATGGAGCGCGACGAGTTGGTGCTCGACGTAGGTACGGTGCTTGAGGGCAAGGCAGCGGTCAAGGAGGGGCTGATAGACCGTCTCGGCTCACTGTCTGACGCGGTGAAGTGCCTGTATAAGCTGATCGAAAAGGACAAGAAGTTACCGAAGGAAAAGTCGTCTGTGCGGAAGACCTCAGCAGGAAAGACCGCTCGGACGACAAAAAACACCGCTCCCGCCAAGCGCGGAAGAAAACCCAAGTCCGCCGCTGCGGTCGTAAGCGAAGCCAACGGCAAGCTCACGCGCGGCGATATGAGATTGGGAGATTGGAGTGGTGAAAGATGATGCACACTATCGTTGATCTTAACGAGGTCTTTGCGGAGCCCGAGCGCCAGAATACTGAGGAAAAGCTTGACGATCCTATAAAGAGTGTAATGGCGTTTGAAGCGATGCGGACAATGCTTTTTAACGGAAACTGAATTAAACCTCGGCGGTTATCCGCCGGGGGTACATATAAAGGGGAATATTATGGACTACATAAATGTAATAATTCAAGCAATAATACAGGGTTTGACGGAGTTTTTGCCCGTGTCCAGTTCGGGACATCTCTCGGTGGTTCAGCATATTACGGGTTATTCGGGGGAGACGGCGCTGATACTGTCGATAGTGCTCCATTTGGGAACGCTTGTGGCGGTGTTTGCAGCGTTTTGGAGGACGATATTGGGAATGATAAAGGAATTTTTCCTTATGTTCGCTGATATTTTCACGGGAAAGTTTTCGTGGCGCGATATGAATTCCGACCGCAGAATGGTGTTTATGGTGATAATCGCCACGCTGATATTGGTTCCCGTGTACTTTGTCAAGGACTTTTTCACGGCGCGTCAGGGGGACGGCGATATCATTTTCGAGGGGATTGCATTCCTGTTTACGGCGGTGCTGCTGTTCCTCTCGGATAAGTGCAATAACGGCACGAAAACAGGCGAGCAGATAAAGGTCAAGGACGCAGTCACGGTGGGACTGTTCCAGTGCGTTGCGCTGTTCCCGGGAGTTTCGCGCTCGGGTTCGACAACGGCGGCTGGATTGTTCTGCGGACTGGAGAAGAACACCGCGGTCACGTTCGCGTTTATCCTCGGCATTCCCGCGATACTCGGCGGCAGCGTCCTCGAGATCGGCGACGCGCTGAAGTCCGATATGCAACTCGATTGGGTGGCGCTTGGAATTGGATTCGTTGTCGCAGCGGTCGTCGGATTTCTGGCGATAAAGCTTGTCAAGTGGTTGCTCGACCGTGATCGTTTCAAAATATTCGGGGTATATACGTTGCTTATCGGAATACTTTGTATTCTCGGCGGTATCTGGGAGCACGCTTCGGGAGCGACAATCGCTTCAATATTCGGGAAATAAAAACAGTTTTTCAGGGAAAATATTACATAAAGGAAGATTAAAATGGCAGAGAGAAAAACAACTTCCCGCGGCACTACCAAAAGCGCGGGAAGTACAGGGAGAACAAAATCATCTTCAACGGCTAAGTCGCGCTCCAAAAAAGCTGCGGAACTGGAGGCGCAGCGTATACGCGAGGAAGCGCTCCGCAGAAGTCTGCGCCGCCGTCACATCTGTTCGGTAATAATGCTGGCGCTGGGTGTTGTTTTAACGCTGTTAACGATCATTCCCGGGAGTATGGGGTGGAAAGCGCTGTTTGACGTTATGCATGGGCTTTTCGGGTTTGCGGCGTACGCGGTCGGTCCGCTTATGATATACGCTGCGTTTGCGATATCTGCGGGAAAACCGAACAATACCATAGCGTTCACGATTTTCAGAATATCGCTGTTTGTAGTTATGTTGTGCGCGGCTGTTGAGATACTTTCCGTTGGTGAGATACGCGGTGAGAACTTTGGCGAGGTTTTTGTAAACCTTTACAAAAACGGTGTGGAATTCAGCGGAGGAGGTGTTTTCGCGATAATACTGGGCGTTCCGCTGCTGTTTCTGGGAAGATTGGGTGCGACTATCATTGTTATCATTGCCGTGCTGGTGTGTGTGCTGCTTATCGTGAATATCCCGCTGCCCGAACTGTTTGCGCGGATAAAGGGATTTTTCCGCAATGTCGGTGAGAATGTCGCCGAAAAGAACGAACGCCGACGAGAGGAAGCTGCCATTGCCAATGAGGAATATATCCGCATTCAGCAGGAAAAGCGGTTACAGCGTCAACAAGAGGAGCAGCTCCACCGTGAACAGCTTCAGCGCATAGAATTAGCCGAAAGGGAGAACGAGCGTGAGAGAAAGCTCGCTGATATGCGCGATGTTATAAACAGTGTCGGAAAGCTCTCCGATGAGCCGTCAAGACCGCAGAAACCATTTGAAATGCCCGAGCCTATGGCGGCACCCAAAAAGGAGAAGTCTTTAAAGCTCCCCGAGCAGGAACAGACCGCGGAACTTATTGAGGAGCAAAAACAGGAGAGCCGCGATTATCAGCAGGCACTGAAAAAGTATATGGAGAAGCGCCATCCGATAATGCGCGATCCCGAGCCGCCGGTTCCCGATAAATTTGAGGATGGCGACGCGGATCTGGTGCCAATAATCGATGCGTTGGACAAACTCAATGCTGAGAAGGTTCCCGCTCGCGTTTCAAAGATTGTTGACGCGCCCAAGACCGACGTTACCGATTCGGACAAGCTTTCCGTGGAAACTGTGGATAATGTTGACGATATTTCCGATGTTGACGAGGCTGAGCTTCCGTTTGACCTTGACGATATTATCAATGAAAACCGCCCGTTGCAGGGCAATTCGGGTTTTGTAGAGCCACCCTCGCAGAAAGCGGAGCAGAGTATCGAGATTGCTTCGTTTGGCAGTGAGCCATTTAAAAGCGGTGACAGACAGGTCACGCTTTCGGAGGTGTACACGCTGCCTCCGATGAACTTGTTGAACCCCGTAAAAAAGCCTGTTCAGCAAGCGGATATTGATGTGGAGATACGCCGCAACGCGGATAAGCTGGTCGAAACGCTGAAAAGCTTCGGCGTGCAGACTACATATCTCGGAGCCAGCCGCGGTCCGTCCGTAACGCGTTATGAATTACAGCTCGCGCCCGGCGTGAAGATAAGCAAGATATCCAATCTCGCGGACGACGTGGCGTTAAACCTCGCGGTGAGCGGCGTGCGTATAGCGCCCGTTCCCGATAAGCCCGCAGTCGGTATTGAGATACCTAACAAGGTCAAGGACACGGTTTTCTTCCGCGAGCTTGTGGATACTCCCGAATTCAAGAAATCGTTTGACAAAAAGCTCGAGACCGTTCTTGGAAAGGATATCAGCGGACATTCCGTTACCTGTAACATTACCAAAATGCCGCATTTGCTTATCGCGGGAACTACGGGCTCGGGAAAGTCGGTGTGCGTAAACTCGCTGATAATGAGCATTCTGATGAAGTCTACGCCCGATGATGTTCGGCTGATAATGGTCGACCCCAAGCAGGTCGAATTTATGATGTACAATGGTATTCCGCATTTGCTGATACCCGTTGTCACCGAGCCGAAAAAGGCGGCGGGAGCACTTGCGTGGGCGGTTACGGAAATGGAGCGTCGTTACACGCTGTTCTCCGAAAATAACGTGCGCAATATCGATGGTTATAATGACATTGCAAAAAATGACGACGAGCTGGAGCATATGCCGCATATCGTCATCTTTATCGACGAGCTTGCCGATCTTATGATGGCATCGCCGAAGGACGTTGAAGACAGTATCGTCCGTCTCGCGCAAAAGGCGAGAGCAGCGGGTATGCACCTTGTTATCGCGACCCAGAAGCCTACCGTTCAAGTGGTCACGGGGCTTATCAAGGGTAATATCCCGAGCCGTATAGCGCTGCTGGTTTCCTCGAATATCGACAGTCGCGTAATTTTGGACGCGAGCGGAGCGGAAAAGCTGCTTGGAAACGGCGATATGTTGTACATGCCCGTGGGAGTTCAGAAACCGATACGCTTGCAGGGCTGCTATGTTTCAGACGACGAGGTGGAACGTGTTGCGGAGTTTATCACGCAGACGTTCCGCGCTGAGTACGATGAGGGAATTATGGCAGAGATCGAGCGCCAAGCAGAGATAGTAAGCTCAAGCGACAAGAATTCCATTTCCGAATCGGATGACGGCGGCGACCATGACCATGACGACAAGCTTGACGACGCGATAGAATTCGTCGTTACGGCGGGGCAGGCGAGCACATCCGCGCTCCAGCGCCATTTAAAGCTTGGCTACGGCAGGGCGGCGCGAATTATCGACACAATGGAGAAAATGGGCGTTGTAGGACCGTATGAGGGCTCTAAACCGCGTCAGGTGCTTATGACTAAACAGGAATGGTATGAAAGAAAGCTGCGTAGCTAAAAAATAAAGGAAATTTATGGAATGACAGATAATTTATATAAAAACACTGAAATGATGAATAAGCTTGACGAGTTTTTGCTTGATATTCAGAAACCCGCGAGATATATCGGCGGCGAGGTCGGCTCTGTCATCAAGGACAAGAGCAAGGTGGACGTGAGGTTCGCGTTTTGTTTTCCCGATACGTATGAGATCGGAATGTCGCACCTCGGTATGAAGATACTTTACGGCTTGAAGAACGCGGTGCCTAATTACTGGTGCGAGCGTGTGTTTATGCCGCTGCCCGATATGGAGGAGCAGATGCACAGGCGCGGAATACCGTTGTACGCGCTCGAGAGCCTTGACCCGATACGCGAATTTGATTTTATCGGCTTTACGATACAGTACGAGCTCTGCTACACGACGATACTCGAAATGCTAGATCTTGCTGGGCTGCCCGTACTTGCAGAGGAACGTAATGAGCTTACTCCGCTTGTTGTCGCGGGCGGACCGTGCGTTTGCAATGCCGAGCCGCTTTGCGACTTTATTGACCTGTTCATTATCGGCGATGGCGAGGAAATCAACCTTGAGCTTATGCGCCTTATGGAGCGGTGCAAAAAGGAAAACGTCTCAAAGCGGGAGTTCCTCGAGCGCGCTGCGCAGCTCGAGGGAATTTACGTCCCGAGCTTTTACGACGTTGAATACAACGAGGACGGAACCGTTAAGGCGATAACCGCGCAGGAGCCCGCTCCGAAAACCGTTACAAAGCGTATAGTTCACGATCTTGATAAGGCGTATTTTCCGGATAGTTTTGTTGTGCCGTTCTGTGATATCGTGCATAACAGAGCGGTCGTTGAAGTTCTCCGCGGCTGTATACGCGGCTGCCGGTTCTGTCAGGCGGGATTTATTTACCGTCCGTTTCGTGAAAAGCAGAAGTCCACTATTCTTGATCAGACACGCTGTCTTTGTGAAAATACGGGCTACGATGAGGTCTCGCTTTCGTCGCTTTCCACAAGCGACTATAAGGATATCGAGGGTCTGTTGTCCTGTCTTACCGATTACACCTCGAAGAACGGCATAAACCTCTCGCTACCGTCGCTGCGTGTTGACAGATTCAGTGAGGAAGTTCTTAAAGAGATATCCGACGTGCGCAAGAGCGGGCTGACGTTCGCGCCCGAGGCGGGTTCCCAGCGTCTGCGCGACGTTATCAACAAGAACGTTACCGAGAAGAATGTCCTTGACAGCGTGAAGATCGCGTTTGAGGGCGGTTACAGTGCTATCAAGCTGTACTTTATGCTTGGACTTCCGACCGAGACCGAGAAGGACATTGAGGGCATTTACGACCTCGCCAAAGCGGTCATTGAGCAGTTCTATGCCAATCCCGACCGCAAAAAGGGAAAAGCTCCTTCGGTGTCCATCTCGGTGAGCACATTTATTCCGAAGCCGTTCACGCCGTTCGAGTTTGAGCCTCAGGCAAGCGAGGAGGAAATACGCGCCAAGCAGAAACACCTAATGGAGTACGCGAACGACAGAAAGATATCGATCTCGAGGTCAAAATATGACGTTTCGCTGCTTGAAGCCGTTTTGGCGCGTGCGGACAGGCGCGTAGGCAGGGCGGTATATCTGGCGTGGAAAAAGGGCTGTAAGCTGGACAGCTGGGAGGAATATTTCAATATGAACATATGGCGCGAGGCGTTCGCGGAATGCGGACTTGAAATGAGCTTTTACGCCAACCGCCGTCGCGAATATGATGAGATCGCTCCGTGGTCGCATATAAATATGTTGGTCGGCCGCGAGTTCTTCATTAACGAAAACAAAAAGGCCCATGAGGGAGTAACAACGCCAAACTGCCGCGAGCAGTGTTCCAATTGCGGAGTGATCAAGAACGTTGGAGGTGATATCTGCCGTGCCATCCGTTAATACGCGCGTGTTTTTCAGCAAGACCGACCGCGCAAAATATATCTCGCACCTTGACCTTAACCGGGTAATGCAGGGCGCTATAAAGCGCGCAAAGCTCCCCGTATGGTACACCGAGGGATATAATCCGCATATGTATGTGCAGTTTATGCTTCCGCTGTCGTTAGGGCAGGAGGGTGTTCGCGAGGCTATGGATTTTCGATTATTGGAGGAGATACCGCATTGCGAGGTTACAGAACGGCTAAATAAAGCGCTGCCGTTCGATATTCGTGCCGTGGAGACTGCCGTACCCGTGCTGAAAAATATTGACATAACGACTGCCGAATATGAGATAACCTCCGATATTGACAATGAAAAATTTCTCGATTTCACAAAGAGTGAGAAAATAATCGTCGAAAAGAAGAACAAAAAGGGCGTATCCGAGATAGACCTTAAGCCGCTTATCTCGGGGCTTACGGCAGGGGAGAGGATAACGTTCAGACTTCCCGCGGGCAATGATTTCAATATCAATCCAGCGCTTCTGCTGAACGCGTACCGCGACGTTTCGGGCGATGAGATCAAGCATATACGAATTGTCCGCACCAAAATACTCTGCGCGGACGGCAGTGAATTCAGATAGAGTGTTATATTTTTGAGTAAGTACTTGCATTTTTGGTAAAAATAGTTTATAATGATAGTATTAAAAAACGTTAAGGTGGGGTATTACAATATGAAAAAACAAAAAAAAACGGATCGTGAAAAGATACCCGCCTCGGTATTACTCACCAGTATTATTACGGCTGTTGTTATTCTCGCGATATGTGCCGTTGTATTTTTTATTTCGTTCAACAATGTAGTAAGCGCGGGAATATTCTGATAAGCAGAGGTGTGCTATGGCAATTGAATGCATTGCGATCACGGGAATTTTTATCCTGTTTGTGATCATTTTTTTCAGGTCCAAGCGTAAGGAATGGGCTATCGCCACGCTTCCGCTGACGCTCGTCCCGCTAACGGATGTCGTGCTGGAGCTCGTCTTGGCGCGTATATTCAAGGTCGAGATCACGGCGTTCGGCGGTATACTGGCGTTGGTCATTGCGGTAGCAGCTTCGGCGGCGTGGGTTGGTGCTGCGGCTGGCACGCTTAAGCATAAGCGAACCAAAGCTACGTATATCGGCATTTCCAATGCGTTCAATATTGCGCTTGCGGCTATTCTTATCAACGATATCCTTGTAAGCGTCGAGAAACTGGAGTCGCTTATTGTGTGAATGTATTTGTAAATTTATGGTTTTTAGACATTCGGGTAAAGTCGAATGTCTTTTCTTTTCTTAGAAAAAATGTATGCATTGTTTTGAAATGCAAATTGCAGGAAGTTGGAATTTATCTACTTGAATTGGTTTAAAAAAATTTTCGGATTTTGGCAAAACTACCTTGACAAAAGTATCAAAATACTATATAATAGAAATATGTTGTATAAATAGTACAATATGTAGTGAGATTAAGGAGCAATTATAATGGCAATGATCACAATGATAAATAAGCGCGACGGCAGACAGGTTCCGTTCAATATCGAAAAGATCGCGGGGGCCATCTATAAGGCGGCGCAGTCGGTAGGCGGAAACGATTACAACGAGGCTATGCAGCTTGCCGACGACGTTTGCCAGAAGCTGTCGGAGACGATAATCGGGCGAAATCCCTCAGTCGAGGAGGTTCAGGATGTGGTGGAGCGCGTTCTGATCGAGGGCGGTCACGCCAAGACGGCAAAGGCGTATATTCTTTACCGTGCTGACCGTACAAGACGCCGAGAGATGGATTCCACACTTATGAAGATATACGAGAATTTGACGTTTTCGTCCGCCGCAGACTGTGATATCAAGCGCGAGAATGCCAACATTGACGGCGATACCGCTATGGGCACTATGCTGAAATACGGAAGCGAGGGTGCAAAACAGTTCAACGAGATGTATGTGCTCGACGAGGCACATTCCCACGCGCATATAAACGGCGATATCCATATACACGATCTTGATTTTCTCACGCTCACGACGACCTGCTGTCAGATCGATCTGCTTAAGCTGTTTGACGGCGGATTTTCGACGGGTCATGGTTTTCTGCGTGAGCCGAACGATATATCAAGCTATGCTGCGCTTGCCTGCATTGCCATTCAGTCTAATCAGAACGACCAGCACGGTGGTCAGTCTGTGCCGAATTTTGACTACGCAATGGCGGAGGGAGTTAAGAAAACATTTAGAAGAATGTATATTACCAACCTCGCAAAGGCAGTGTTGTACACGTTCGGAAAGGACTACAACGAGATACGCGATAATCTGAAGCAGACCGAAGAGAAGATCGAAACGGAATTCGGTCTGTATCCGAGATTACAGGATAATTACGATTACAAGGCGAAGGAGTGGGAGATACTCGCTCCGGAGTTCGGAGACAAGTTCACGGAGCTTCAGGATGAGGCTGAGCAACTCGCCGAGGCGGAAACAGACCGAGCGACCTATCAGGCAATGGAGGCGCTTATTCATAACCTTAACACAATGAATTCTCGTGCGGGTGCGCAAAACCCGTTCTCCTCGATAAATTACGGCACGGATACCTCGCCCGAGGGCAGAATGGTGACGCGTAACGTTATGCTCGCGACCGAGAGCGGTCTCGGAAACGGTGAAACACCTATTTTCCCGATTCACATCTTTAAGGTAAAGGAGGGCGTAAATTATAACGAGGGCGAACCAAATTACGATCTCTTCAAGCTTGCTATGCGCGTTTCGGCTAAGAGAATGTTCCCGAATTTCAGTTTTATTGACGCGCCGTTCAATCTGCAATTTTACAAGGAGGGCGACTATAATACCGAGATCGCCTATATGGGTTGCCGCACGCGCGTTATCGGCAACAATTACGACAAATCACGCGAGATAGTAACGGGCAGGGGAAATCTCAGCTTTACCACTATCAACTTGCCGAGACTTGGTATTGAGGCAAACCGCGATATCAACAGGTTCTACAAAATGCTTGACGACACTATGGAAATGGTGTTTGAGCAGCTTTTGCAGCGTTTTAAGATACAATGTCAAAAACGGGTGAAGAATTATCCGTTCCTTATGGGACAGGGCGTGTGGATAGATTCCGAGAAACTTTCAGAAAACGACAACATCGGTGAGATATTGAAGCACGGTACACTGTCCGTAGGCTTTATCGGGTTGGCGGAATGTCTCGTCTCGCTTATCGGTGTACATCACGGTGAAAATGAGGAGGCTCAGAAACTCGGCTTTGAAATAGTCACTCATATGCGTGAAAAGATAGATGTCCAGGTCGAAAAGACAGGACTTAATTTCAGCCTGCTTGCTACTCCTGCGGAGGGGCTTTCGGGAAGATTTATTGCCATTGATAGAAAACACTACGGCGAGATCAAGGGGATAACCGACAAGGATTATTACACGAATTCGTTCCATGTTCCCGTTTATTATCCGATAAGCGCGTTTAAGAAGATACGTATTGAAGCTCCTTATCACGCGCTGACGAACGGAGGGCATATCAGTTATGTGGAACTGGACGGAGACCCGTTGAAAAACCTAGACGCGTTTGAGCAGGTGGTGCGTTATATGAAGGATCAAGGGATAGGCTACGGCGCGATCAATCACCCGATTGACCGTGACCCTTGTTGCGGATTTACTGGTATTATTGACGATGAGTGTCCTATGTGTCACCGCCGCGCGGACGAGGTTCAGATTGACCGTATTGAGCGGCCGAGAAGATTTACTAAAGAGTGATATATTACAGCCGCTGTACGGCGGCTGTTTCCATGTGTGTTATTGGAGGATACTATGGATATACGTATTTCGGGGACGGTTTCGGAGTCTATCGTTGACGGTCCCGGGTTCAGATATACGGTTTTTGTGCAAGGATGTCCGCACAACTGTCCGGGCTGTCACAATCCGCAGACGCATGATTTTGAGAGCGGGCGGATAGTCGATACGGACGAGCTGTTTCGTGAGTGCGTTGACGACCCGCTCAACAAGGGCGTAACGTTTTCGGGCGGCGAGCCGTTTTCGCAGGCTAAGGAGCTTTACGAGCTTGGCAAACGCTTTAAAGAACATGGGTATGATATATGGTGTTACACCGGCTGGACGATGAAAGAGTTGTGGAAAATGGCTGAGAGCGAGTACTATGTCGGAAAGCTGATGTCGATAATCGACGTATTGGTTGACGGGCGTTTTATTGAAGAACGCAAAACATTTTCACTTCCGTTCCGCGGAAGTGAAAATCAGCGTCTCATTGATATGAAAATGACACTTGAGGAAAATATGGTTATCACATATATTTTGTAAAAATGTAATAATTTTTTGGTTGATTTATTTATAAATATATGTTACAATATATTCAGTAATCGGATTTAATCAAGGGAGCGATCGACATAAATATACCGAAAAAATTAGCCGCGGTGATTGCTGCGTCGTTTATGCTGCTTACCGCGTCTGGCTGCCGTGAGGACGACGGCTGCGATTATACGTTTAAATACAATATTTCCTCAAATCCCGTAACGCTCGATCCGCAGATTGCGGACGATCCGAATTCCGATATCATTATCGAGAATGTATTTATGGGCTTGCTGACACTGGACAAGGACGGCTCTGTAAAAGCCGGCGTGGCGTCGGATTTCACGGTTTCAGATGACGGACTGACGTATAACTTTAAGCTAAAACAGGATATATATTGGATTGACAATGATGAATTTGAGGATAAATGCACAGCGGATGATTTTGTGTATGGTTTTACGCGTCTTTTTATGCCCGAAACAAGAGCGCCTCATGCGCGTGATTATTATTGCATAAAGAATTCGGAGCTGCTGAATACGGGCAAGATTACGGACAACTCATTGTTGGGTGTAAAAGCAAAGGGTGATTACGAGCTTGAGATAACGCTTGATTATCCCAACTCGCGATTTCTGACAATGCTCACTGAGCCGCCCGCAATGCCATGCAGCAAAAAGTTTTTTATACAGTCGCAGGGCAAGTACGGTCTGTCGGATGAATGTACGCCTTCAAACGGCTCCTTCTATGTGCGTAGGTGGCTGTACGAACCGTATGCCGACAAAGATTCGAACAGTATTACTCTCGGCAGGAATTACAAGAATGCCGAGTCGCGTGAGATTTGTCCAGCTGCAGTTACATTATATATTCGCGACAAGGAGCTTTTTATCGAGGATTTTCTTGGCAGCGACGTGAACTGCATTTCTGTTTCCAACAATGACAAGGTGCTGATCAAGGGTGATGTTATAGGAGAGGAATTCAGTACCATTACCGGCGGGATAGTGTTCAACAGGAATTCAACGCTTTTTTCAAACAGCCACTTCTGTATGGCGCTTGCTCTGTTGACAGACCGTGAAGCGATAAGATCCGCGGTTCCCGAATTTGAGGCGGCAGAAGGGATTGTACCCGCTCAGGTGTCAATGCTTGATAAGAGTTATCGTGAGATCGTTGGACGCTGTAAGCTGCTTGAATATGATCTCACGTCTGCGCGCAAATACTTCCTGAAAGCACAGCCGCAACTTAATACGAGCCTGTTTACGGGTGCGAGAATAATCGTTCCGGATAGCGTTGCCGAGACAGCTGTGTCGTATGTGATGCAGGAGTGGCAGCGCGAATTCGGGTTCTACTGCGTTGTCGAGCAACTGGATGACGAGGAGTACAACGCAAGACTTGACAGCGGCGATTACGATATCGCTGTTATCGAGCTTTCGGGCAAATACAACAGTCCGTCTGCGTATCTGGAGCAATTCAGTGCGGATAACTATGAAAACCATTCCCATTACTCCGACAGCGTATTTGAGGAGATATTGAAAAAGGCAAAAGAGACCGTTGAGCTTTCCGACAGCGCGAAAAAATATCTTGATGCCGAGCAGGAGCTTATCAACAAAGCGGCGTTTGTTCCTTTGTATTGTAAAAATGAATACTTTTTCACGGTGGAGGGCATTACCGATATCGTGTATGATCCTTTTTCAAAGACGGTGGATTTCACGTTGGCGAAGATATTCGATTAAGATCGACTGCCTGTCCGTTCTAACGGACAGGCGGCTTTGTTATATTTATGTAATAAAAAACAAGCATTATCGAATATACTGGTACTAATCTCGCTTAGAGTTTCCCATAAAAAGATGAATTACTTTGCTGAACAAATCATAATAAATTGAACGAATTAAAGTGGGATTAGTATATGCAAAAAGAAATATTTTCGGTCGGCTGTCCAAAAAATCGGACGGCTTGAATTTATTTTTACATAAAATTCTCGTCCGTTTCGTAAGCGTCGCGGTAGAGTATATGCTTGATCTCCGCAAACAGTGTTTTCGAGAGCGGAGACGGTCTTGACATTATCATCAGCCGCACGGGCTTTTCACCATTGTGATAGGGAGGCTGGTAGTATTCGTATTCGTTGAGGTGAAAGCCCAGCCGTTTGTAAAAACCTATTCTGTGGACTGCGGCATCGCTTGTTTCTGGTGGTTCGACCTCAAGTATTATCGGGCATTTTGTGATTTTACAAAGCTTTTCCATCAGCTCCGAGCCGAGACCGTGACCACGCAATTCTTTGGCGATAGCGAAGTGCTCTAAATATATGAAACCGTCAAGCTGCCAGTAGTTCATAAGTCCTTCGATATTTCCGTTTTCCTCCTGTACAAGTGAACGGAAACGCGGCTTTTGAAACTCGTTAAAATGCTCGTTGAAACTGCGGCGCTCATCCTTCGGGAATGAGTATTCGATTATTTTAAACAGCTGCTCAAAGCTCTCGCGCGGCATTGGATTTTCGGTACTGTAAATAGTTATTTTATTCATAAATAACTCCTTTTTTTGTTTGGAGGTAATCAAATGGGGGTATTGCTTTTAAAACTGGCATTGGAAAATCTGCTTTTTTTCGGACTGCATTTCGACAGAAAGAATATGTTCCCGAAACAGCTTTCCGCAAAGGAGGAGGCGGAGTGCATACGTCAGATTGCACATGGCGACACCATGGCACGAGATAGGCTGATCGTTCACAATATGCGGTTAGTTGCGTATATTGTTAAGAAAAACTATCCCGAGGCTAAAGACGCGGACGACCTTGTTTCCATTGGCACTATCGGTCTGATACGTGCCGCAGAAACGTTTGATTATCAAAAAGGGAATCAGTTCAGCACTTATGCGTCAAAGTGTATTGATAATCAGATAAAAATGTACTTTCGAAAGATCAAGCACCAATTGACGGAGATTTATATAAACGATCCGATAGAAAGTGACAGCGAGGGAAACGCGCTTACTATCGCGGATATTTTCAGCAGCGGTGTAAATGTTGAGAATGATGTCGAACTGAAAATAAATTCCGAGAAGCTGTATAGATTTATTGCAGAGGAGTTGGACGACCGAGAGCGCGAGATCGTCTGCAAGCGCTATGGGGTAGCTGACGCAAACGGTAACGTATGCAAACCGCTAACTCAGCGTGAGATCGCAAAGCAGCTCGGGATATCGCGCTCATACATCTCAAGAATTGAAAAACGCGCCTTGGAGAAGCTGCGTGCGCGGTTTGACAAAGCGTGATTTTAGTTCGTTATTGAATTATAACATTTTTTTTGGTATATGTCAAGTTCGGGGTGTTAAGGTTTTGAAAAAATGAGCAATGTAAAAAACAAACTTGATCGGACTTTTTCGATTGGGTTTTATCCGCCAATTTTTATGACAATATTACTATAAGATAAATGTTGACTTTTCTCGAAATTTGTTCTATTCAAAGCAAGATATCTTCCGTTATATCGGAATCAAACTCAACAAGCAGTACATCCTCGGAATTTTCACAGACGGAGGAGACCTCGGAGGTTTCTCTTCCTCAACGGACGGAAACAGCGGAGGCGATAACCGCGTCCGGGCTTTCTCTCGAAGAATATTACGGTATAACCTCGGATTACGCATTATGCGTAAACTAGTGATATGCACAATTAAAATGAGCCTGTTTGCGATAGCGGCAGGCTCGTTTGATTTATTAGCTGTAATAACGCTGATTTTTACTTTCGGGCTTTTCGGGAATATTGGCGGCAATACAGTCTGTTTTTATATTTATAGGTATTCAAATTCAAAGCTTGCCCTATCACTTTTGAATTCGCATAAAATTGCTCCCTTGTAAGAAAAGCGGTAATAAGTCTTGCAGGAAGCGCTTTCGTGTATCGTTCTTCTCATTTCTCCGTTGACCGGAGCTGACAATGGGTAAGCGTTTTTTTTGATAAGCTTTGCGGTAAGCTCATAGTCGCCCTGTGATACGGTTATTGTATTATTGCCGATATGCTTTATTATTGCGCCAAGATATGTGGCAATACGATATTCTTTTCCGTTTAGCATAACAATGCCTATAATTCCCGTAAAACTGAAACCAAGCATGGGAATATCAGCAGCGGAGAGCATAAGCGAGCCGTTTGCGAAATGACATTGCGTCCAAACATAACGCTTTGGAAATGAAGTTCCGCAGTCGCCTTCAATATATCCCGAACCGTTATGAAATACGTATTGTTTTCCGTTGAACAAGAGCTTTCCATCAACGCTGTGCGACATACTGTAAACGCTGTGACGGCATTGCATAAACGGGACAAATTTAAACGGTCCCATAATATCATAACGGATAGGTGAAAGCTCGCCAAAACGCAAAGCGCCTTGCGCTGTCAGATCATTTGTTTTGATATTGAGTTTGATCCCTTTTTCGGAAAAAACGTTGTTCCCAATCTTTACGAGCAAAGGATCTTCACGGTATTTCAGCTGTGGAAACGGGAGGCAAAACGCATTATCGTCGGTAATTATTTGCAGATATGCGGAACTGTTGCTGCAATGAAACGATGGGATAAAAGCGACAGTACGATTATCTCCCGCGCATTTAAAGTACCAGCCTTTGAAATATTCCTTTTTCGTCAATGGCTTTTCCTCCGATCAATGATTTGACTTTAGTATGGCCTGTAACAAAAATAGATATACTGTTAAAAATCCGCCACGAAACCCCCATATTTCCAAAAGATGTAAAATGCAGTGCCGAAAAGGCATAACAAGTTAAAAATAACCAAAATTTGTGCAAATTGCTTATTGAAATTTGTCATAAAAAGTGGTATAATGTTTTACTAACAAGCAATGTCAGTTAGTAGATATAAAAATATAAAACGCATTGCGATACCTCTTTGAACCCTTTACAAAGAGATGACAAACGCACGACAGAGAAAAAGAGAAACGGGCGTGCAATATTTTTACAGCCCTCGTTTCTCTCCATGGGGAAAGGACGATCTTATGAAACACAGGGTAAAAAAACTGATGTCAGCCGCGGCTGCATTGGTATTCGCAGTTCAGGCAAACTGCGCGGTTTTTGCGGAGAGTTTTGGTAGTACCGCTGTACGCTCTGCCGCTCCTACAGGACAGGTGAATGTTTCGGTCACTCCCGCGCTCTCGATGGCGGGGAGCGTGGAATTCACCGCCGAGCTTTCGGGAAACTCGCAGACTATTACACTTGATAGTGACAGCGACGGCGGCGAGGTTTGCTTTACCAATCTCGCACAGGGGGAGTATACGCTGAAGGTAACCGCAGACGGGTTTGCGGATCACATTCAGACCGTGAACGTGGGCAGCCAGGCAGCTATCGTCAAGCTGATGACGGGTTTCGCGGAAGGTATTGATTACCAAAGGGGTGCGCATCCGGGCACGTTGCTCATAGGCGATGCCAATAACGACGGCAAAGTTGACGACAAGGACAGGCAGCAGCTTACTGATGCAGTGGACAGCGGCAGCGCAAACGGGCTCGTTGACCTCAACGGCGACGGTGCTGTCGACCTTGTTGATCTTGAGTACCTCGCAAAAGGCTACAACGTGACCGAGAACACACAGGCTGTCTCCGAGACTATTATCCCCTCGGTGGTCATCAATCCGTCGGCGGGAGCGGAAACACGTGTCGAGGGCGACCTTGACAACCTTTTTGTCAAGTCGGGCGGCGTGAAGCTGTATGCCGAGGACGGGGAGATATCCGATAACAGCCCCGTTTCACTTGAGTTTGAGATAACCGACAAGGGGGCGGCTTCCCAAGCGGACGGCATCGTTATTTCTGTATCCGAGGACAACCCCGTCGCAAAGGCTGAGGTCGACATCGATTATGTTGACGAAGACGGCGTTAAGGCGACTCAGACCGCGTTGGTCGAGAACGGCGTACATCATCTGCTCGACACCGAGGATGTTACCGTAGAGGTCGACAGGCGCGGAAACATACATATCAACCTCGGCTCGCAGATAGCCGTTAAAAAGATAACATTTAAGATATTCGGCATGACCAAGGACAGCACGCTTGCCGAGATATCATCCGTTGAGTTTGTAAACGGAATGGAGAGCAAGATATCCGAACCTGATACCGATATTCCCGAGGGTCTCTTCGCGGAAGTCGGAGATAAGCAGTTCGTGCTCAACTGGGAGCCTTGTGTGAACGTGACGGGCTATGAGGTCGAAATATCTCTCGGCAGCCGCACCGAGCTTTACAGGGTGACCGGCAGCTCGCTGAGCGTTTCCATGTTCAGCAGTGCGGAGCTTGTCAACGGCACGACATACACTGCGAGAGTGCAGTCCGTTAACGGAGCGTGGAGAAGCGGCTGGAGCGACACAACAGATGTTACCCCGAGAGCCTCAAAGAAGCCTCTCAAACCCGACGGTCTGACCGCTGTCGGTGGCTACAAAAGCATTAACGCATCTTGGAAAAAGACGAAAGATGCCGATTGGTACAATCTTTATTATAAGAAAGCCGGCGACAGTGAGTACACCAAGATCGCCGACATTACCGCTACAAGCTACACCATCTCCGAACTTGAGAACAAGACGGAGTATACTCTTTATGTCACCGCATTAAACGAGCACGGCGAAAGCGGTCCTTCTCTGTTGGCGGTTGCGGAGACCACCGACGTAAATCCTCCCGAAATGCCCAAGTTCAACCTTATAAACACGGGTGAAAAAGGCGAAAAGGGGGCGCATATTATTGAAGCAACTCACTATTACGGCGAGATGATCGACAGTACTCTCGACGAGGAGGCAAACAGCGCGTGGGGTACTGTTGACCACGACGCGGTTTCGTACTACTACCGCGGAACATGGGACGACGGCGGCTTTAATAATATCGGAGACCACGGTCTGTACTATGAGTTCGACGAGGCTTACGATATGCAGCGTATCGCGCTGTACGAATCTGTTTACGGCGTTCCCGAGTTTTTCTATACGCGCGTCAACTACTGGGATGAGGACGGCAATATGACCGAGCTGGGCAGACTTCCCGTTTCAAAGAAGTTCGACAGCGAGGGACGCAAGTATTTTCAGGTCAATCTTTCCTCAAAGATAACAGCGAAGCGTATTCAGATAGCGCTTGCCAACTATTCGGCAAGCGGCAGGATCAACATTGCCGAGGTGTATTTCTACCGCTACGATACCATCGCGGACGATATTATGGCACTGTACGCGGACGACCTGCATCTCGTGCTGAGAAACGACGTAACGCAGGCTGACATCGACGCGCTCAGAACGCGCATCAACACCCCCGACCCCGCTTGCGGCGAGCTTAACCCTGACAGGGAACTGCTTGAAAGGGAACTGAAAAATGCCGAGGACATTCTCAACTGCAAAAATCTGAACGCTCCCGTTTATATTCACAACACTATCACGACCAATGACGTCAACAGAGGCTTCGGCGGTCTGAATGCTTGGCAGCCCATCGGCGTGACTGCGGCAGCCGGCGATACCGTAACTATTTATGTTGGTCACAACACGAAGAAAACAGGTGAAAACACCAATCTCCAGCTCGTAACTTCACAGTATCACGCAGAATCGGGTTCGCTGGCAAAGGTCGTTGGTACTTTAAAGGTAGGCGCTAACGTCATTGATATCCCAAAGATCTGGTCGATCGACAAGGAATCGGGCGGTGCTCTGTATGTTCAGTACACAGGCAGTAATGCAAACGATCGTTATGCTGTGCGCGTGAGCGGCGGCGTTAAAGTGCCGATACTCGACTTGTACGGTGTTTCCGATGAGGCAGAAAAAATGGAGAGGACGGAGGTCTATATGACCGAGCTTGCAAATTATATTACAAAGCTGGAAACCCTTCACTCGGAAAATCACACGGCTTCTTCAAACAAAAATGTGAATCGATACGATTATGAAGCGCAAAACTGCATTCTCGGCGCTTCGGATATATTGCTCGATAATATGCTGCTGTCTCTTCCCGCGGAGCGGGTACTCGCGGGAGCCGGTTCGGGCAGCGCCGCAGAGAGAGCGGCAAAAGCTGTCACCTCGTTTGACGCGATTGAAGAGATGATGAACCTGTTTTATCAGCACAAGGGACTCAACAAAAATGCGTCGGAGGCAATAAACAGATTTCCGAAGGGACACCTTAATATCCGATATCAGAGAATGTTCGGAATGGCGTTTATGTACGCAGCGGGCAACCACATCGGCATTGAGTGGGGCTCCTGCTCGGGTATGCTCTCGAGCAGTTCTGTGACGTCCGACGAGAACGGTCGATATATAAGCGGCAACTACTTCGGCTGGGGTGTTGCTCATGAGATAGGGCATTGCATAAATCAAGGCTGCTACGCTGTTCCCGAGATAACCAACAACTACTTCGCACAACTCGCGCAGGCTAAGGATACCAATGTCGGCATGCGCTTCACTTACAAGAACATCTACGATAAGGTGACTTCGCGCACTCTGGGCAGCTCGTCCAACCTCGCGACACAGCTTGGTATGTACTGGCAGCTCCACGCGGCTTACGATGAGGAGTACAACTACAAGACGTTTGACGACCGCGCCGAGCAGCTTGAGAGTTTGTTCTACGCGAGGGTTGACTCCTACGCGCGCACTCCCGCGAACGCTCCCGCTCCCGACGGAATTGCCCTCACATTGAGCGGCGGTACCGATCAGTGCCTTATGAGGCTTGCTTGTGCGGCTGCCGAAAAGGATATCCTCGAGTTCTTTGAGCGCTGGGGCAAGCTCCCGGACAGCACCACTATGCAGTATGCGAGTCAGTTCCCCAAGGAGACGCGCGCTGTTTACTATGCGGACGACGATTCGCGCGTTTACCGTATGAACAATCCATACGGCGGCTACTTAGGCACGGACGGCGACGTGAGCGCGGTCGGCAGCGGCACATCCGCCGCACCCGCCAACGGCAGTGCTTATCAGATAAATTTCACGCTTGAAAGCGCAAATATTCCCGAGGACGAGTTCCTAGGCTTTGAAATAATACGCTGTACGATGTCGGAGGGACGCGTTCATCGTGAAGCTATCGGCTTTACGACAGGAAACACATTTACAGACTACGCGGCGGGGCTTAACAACCGCGTGGTGACATACGAGATAGTTGTCGTTGATAAGTATCTTTACCGCTCCGCTCCGCTGGCACTCGAGCCCATCAAGATAACCGACGATGGAAGTCTCAACAAGAGCAACTGGACGGCAAGCGCATCCGGTGTCAACGCTGCTGCTTTTGAAGCGGTAATGGGCAATGACAGCGATCCCTGCGACTCCAAGCCCGACGATCCCGTTACTCTCACGATAGACGGTGATTCCGGCACAGTGTACACGGGTACGGCTTCCGCGGGCGCGGAGATACTATTCGAGCTGAACAGACAGGAAACCGTTTCGGGCTTCAAGTACGTCTCGAACAGCGCCGCAAGCTATACGCTTTTGGTGCACGAGGACGGCACATGGCGCGAGGCTGCGAGCGGCACGTTGGATGGCAGTAAGACCGTATGGTTCGAAAACGCCGACAGGAAGTACGTAAGCACCTATAAGATAGACGCTGTGAAGCTTGTAATCAGCAGCGCCGCCGAGATATCCATCGCGGAATTTGACCTGCTTGGTGTGACGGGCGACAATGTTGACTTTAGGCGCGCAGGCGACGGGACCGTTGCGGTTGGCGTACTCACCGACGACTACGAGTTTGCCGAGGGTGAGTTTATTCCCGCGGGCTCGCTGATATTCACGGGCTCGTATAAGGGCAGCCCTGCTTACAACGTTGTAATGCTGTTCGATCAGGATGGCAACGTCGTGGGGAGCGTTTCCGAGGACGGCAGCCTGAACGCGTCGCAGATAATTCTCGCTGACGATCCGGGTAGCGGTCTTATTCAGAACGTTTCTGACGGCACATGGATATACTGGACCGATCCGACAGCGCTGATCGGCGTCTCCAAAGTACGTGCCGAGCTTTACCGCGTAAACAACGCGCTCACCAACGAGAACGAGAGACTTGTCAGCGACTCGTTCTTTATCGATATCCCGGACGATATTCCGAATATCACCCTCGGGGACAACTCCTAGAGTACACGGAATATCGGGAAAGGATCGGTAAATTTATATGTATATTGCAAATTTAAAACTTCCCCCAAAAGGGATAAGACTGATCGCGGTCATCACAGCGCTTTTGTGCTGTGTAATGGCGCTTGGAACTGGCGCTTTCGCGGTATCTGCGGCGCAGACTGTGGAACTCAACGCAAAAGGCAGCGAGGCACAGCTTGTTATGGATTTCCCACAGGCTGCCGCGGAGGAGATAGCTTCAATGCAGATATCCCTTGTCGTCTCGCCAAGCTCGGACAATGCGGATATCGAATTTGTCCCCGAAAGCGGACTGCCCGCAAAGATAGTTGAAAGCCGCTACCACAGTGACACGGGCGTGCTCACGGTTTACCTTGCGGGCACAAAGGCGCTCTTTTCGGATACTTCGCCCCTCACGGTCGGCAAAATAAGGATTGGCGGCAGCGACGTTTCAGCGGCTGTCAAGATCGAGGAGGGCTCGATAAAATTTGTAAGGGGGAGCGAACTTGTGACCCCGAGCGGCGACATCTCATATTCGGGCATGGTAACGATATCGACAGGTAGCGCTTCCATACCACTTCCTCCAGCCCCTCCGTCATCGTCGTCATCAACTTCGTCTGTACCATCATCAAAACCGGTCTCGTCCACTACTTCAAGCTCAGAAAGCTCTTCGGATCCGACTGAACCCAACGAGCCCGTTATCGTACCCGTTGAGCCTGCCGACACATCATCTCTGGCAGAAGCGGTAGACAGGGCGGACGGTTATAAGCGCGGTGACTACACCGAGGACAGCTACGGCACGTTAGTCGAGGCACTGAACAAGGCTAAAGCGGTGCTCTCAAATAAAGGCTCTACACAGGATGAGGTTGATGAGGCTTTGCTGGTGCTCGAGAACGCTATCGGTATGCTTACTTCCGCTAACAACGCTCCTTCGGGAACTGACGGTTATGGCAGCAGCGGCGGTGATATGTTGTTACCGGGCTCCAACAACGGCGATAGTTCCAACAACGCAGGCAACTCATCGGCTGTGTCACCAGAAAAACCGTCCGATAACAGCGGCGGTAACAGTGGCAGTAACGGGGAGCCCGTCGGCGGCGAACAAAACCCATCCGACAGCAGCCAAACCTCCGACATGAGCAAGACCGACAGTTCCGAAAAGGAAGAGTCCGGCAACAGTGCGGTGATGTGGATAATTATTGTTATGGCAGTGCTTGTCGTAACGGCAGCGGCACTTGTCGTGGCAATTAAGCTGAAGAAGAAGTAATATCTGAACGGATAAGGTATTTTACAAAAAGACAAGGTGGTGAACGCAGCTGTTCGGCACCTTGTTTTTTATTGCACATGAGAATGATTTTCACCGTCGTACAGCGTCTGATATATTCTCACAAGTATCCTTTTTCAATTAAGTGGATTGCATCTATCGGACAGCTTGGGATTATTGCGGTTGTTAGGTGTTTTACAGTGTTGTAATAAGTCTCAAGTAAGCTTGAGTGTCAAGGGGCAAAAATTCTTTGAAGATTTTTTAATCAAAGCGTTAAGATGAAAACACTATAGTATGATCTGCTATAAAATGTATATACTGTTAAAAAAAGGAGAAAAGAATATGAGCAATCATCTGATAAACGCGGTAAGTCCGTATTTATTACAGCACTCGGATAATCCCGTTGATTGGTTTCCGTGGTGTAAGGAAGCTTTTGAGAAAGCAGAGGCGGAGGACAAACCTATATTCCTGAGCATTGGATACAGCACCTGTCATTGGTGTCATGTTATGGCGCACGAGAGCTTTGAAAACCTCGAAATTGCCAAAATACTCAACAAACATTTTATATCAATAAAGGTCGACCGCGAGGAACGCCCCGATATCGACAGCGTTTATATGTCGGTGTGTCAGGCGTTCACGGGGAGCGGCGGCTGGCCTATGAGCATTTTTATGACGTGGGATAAAAAGCCGTTCTTCGCGGGAACATATTTTCCTCCGCGGCAACATTACGGTATGCCCGGTTTTGCCGATCTGCTGCACTCTATTGCAAATCTTTGGATGAATCACCGTAACAAGATTTTGCAATCAGCCGACGAGATAATCAAGCATTTGCAAAATGCGGAGCAAATCAATACAAGTGCGATAAACGATTTGGTTGAAACAGCGGCGAAATCACTATTAGAGAGCTTTGATGAGATAAATGGCGGATTTGGTTCTGCGCCGAAGTTTCCGACGCCGCATAATCTGCTGTTTCTTATGATGTACGCAAAGCAAAATCAAAGTTCCGAGCCGCTTAAGGCGGTTGAAAAAACACTTATCCAAATGAGAAAAGGAGGGATATTTGACCAGATTGGTTACGGGTTTTCGCGGTATTCTACCGATAAGTATTTTCTCGCGCCGCACTTTGAGAAAATGCTGTATGACAACGCTCTTCTGATTATTGTGTATTCCGCGGCTTACGGCGCAGCAGAAAATCCGTTATATCTTGATACTGCGGAGAAAACCGCCGAATATATTCTGCGTGAAATGACCTTGCCGCAGGGTGGATTTTACAGCGCACAGGATGCTGATAGCGATGGAGTTGAGGGAAAGTACTACACTTTCACGCTGGACGAGATTTTCAAAGTTCTCGGTAAGGAAAGGGGAGAGATATTTGCAAACGCCTTTGACATTACCGAGGAGGGGAATTTTGACGGTATGAATATTCCCAACCTACTGAAAAGCAGTGCTCTGAAGTCCGACTTTACCGAGGAAATACGGATACTGTACAGTTATCGAAAAATTCGCACAAGCCTGCATATTGACGATAAGATTTTGCTCTCGTGGAATTCCATGATGATAGCGGCGCTATCAATGCTTTACCGCGTTTCGGGAAGTGATAAGTATCTGAATGCGGCATTAAAAGCACAGCGTTTTATCGAGGAGAATATGTGCGGCGATGTGGAGCTATATACAAGTTGGCGCAGCGGAATTCGTTCAAGCAGCTCTTTTCTGGACGATCACGCTTTTTATATTGCGGCATTGATTGAACTGTACAATTCGACGTTGGACGAAAAGTTTCTCGAAAAAGCGGAGAGTTTTTGCAATTTGACCGTAAAGCGTTTTTACGATGATAAGGACGGCGGATTTTATCTCGCAAAGTCGGATAATGCAGAGCTTTTTATGAACCCGAAGGAAGTCTATGATGGCACTATCCCAAGCGGAAATTCGGTTATGGCATATGATTTTGTCAGACTGTATCAGCTGACGGAAAAAGGAGAATACGGTGAGCTTGCAAAAAAACAGCTTGCGTTTCTGTCTGCTCGGGCGGAAGATTATCCGTCGGGGCACTGTATGTTCCTGATGGCGAAGATGATGTTTGAATGTCCGCTCAAACATATTACCGTGGTTGTGAAAGAGAATGATAACCTTGAAGAATTAAAAAAGCGGTTGCCGTTTTTAGCCAATATACGCATAACCTCGGAAAGCACAAAGTTCCAGCTGCTGAACGGGAAAACGACATATTATGTTTGTAAGGACAAATTCTGTCTGCCGCCAACAAATGTTTATGATCTGTAAATAAACAAAGGAAAATGTATTTCAGAATAAACAGCACTGTAATCACATGCATTATCGGGTTAATTTTCTTGTGCTTGCCGGTATGTAGTTGTCAATAAAAGCAGCAAAGTCCTCACGATTGCATATAATATATTATTTGCAAGGAGGGGATAAAATGAAACGTTGTATTCCGCTGGAGCCTGCCGCGGAAGAGGTCTGCTGTCAAAGCTCCGTGCCGCCGCTGATTTTCCGATTGCCGCCCGAACAGGGCAGACAAGCGCTTGAAAAGGCGCAGGATACGCCCGTATACAAATGTCCCGCCGATATATCTTCGGCAGCAGTTGACTGCGGAAAATGGGGCGTGATACCTGTGTATTTTGTTGTACCTAAATGCTCACATACTAAAAATGTGATACTGTATATTCACGGCGGCGGTTGGGTTTTTGGCAGCTTTCACACTCACGAGAAGCTTGTAAGGGAGCTTGCCTCAAGGACAAATTCTATGGTTGTATTCCCCGAGTATTCGCTAGCGCCCGAAGCAAAATATCCCGTTGCCGTAGAGCAGTGCTATTATGTGCTTTCACATCTGTGCGAGATTATAGGAAAGCGTTTTCCGGATGCGCGCTGTGATCTGCCCATCGTTGCGGGCGACAGCGCCGGTGGAAATATAGCTATTGCAATGGTAATTATGTCAAATATGCGCAGCGGTCCGCATATTCAAAAGTTGCTTTTGTATTATCCTGTAACAAACGCCTGCTTTGACACGCCGAGTTATAGGAAATTTGCCGTGAATTACTATCTTTACCGCGAGGGTATGATATGGTTCTGGCGGCAATATGCGCCTTGCCCGAAAACGAGAGACCGGATCACAATTTCTCCGCTTAAGGCAGGTTTGGATTGCTTATGCCATTTTCCGCCGACTATGATAGTCAATGGGCAAGCGGACGTTTTGCGCAGCGAGGGAGAAACGTTCGGTGAAAGACTGCGCTGTGCGGGCGTTGACGTCACAGCTCTGAGCGTTCAGGGGACTATCCACGATTTCGTTATGCTGAATTCGCTTGACCAAACCGCTGCCTGTCGTATCGCAATGTATGCTTCAACAGAGTGGATAAACCGAAATAAAATGGATATTTTCAATAAAAAATAGTCAGAATTTATAGAAATAACAAAAAAACTCGCTTTCTTATTGACAATTTTATTATTAAGTGGTATAATATATCTGGTAAAGTTCCCCATCAAGGAGTAGCAGGCGTATTATTTCACAGCAAGTCAACATACTGATCAATGGTTTTGTTGACTAAATTTATTGCAATCAGGAGGATTAATGACTTTTTATCATGTGGTTTCAGATATACCTAAGAAAGTTGGACAGCACTTTGTTTTGGATGAAAAACATCCTAATGGCGTGTACGACCGTGTGTATGCACAGATGAGTACAGTTGAGGATATTTACCAAAACCCCGAAAAGTATAAAGGGGTAGAATTAACCCATAATGTCGATGTTGCTCTTCGTGAGCTGGCATTGGAAAAGGTCCGAAAGGAAAAGTATCCGCAGTATCCGTCCCGCATGGCTGCATTGTATGTTTCCAAGACATATGAGGAAGCTGAGCGGTGGGGTGAATATTTTGCCCGCATTGGACGTCCTGTTTATTGTGTTGCCAAGATAGAGGTCAACGGAAATTGCTATTATGGAGACGCTTATAAATGCTTTGACGGAACAATTTCCGAGGAAGAAAATCTCAGATTGGCAGAGATATATTGGTTAAACGGTCCAAATGAAGACGGTCATGAGCCAATAACAGAAGTGCTTGTAGACGGAGATATAGAAGTCGTTGAGATATTAAATGAAATAAATGCGAATGTCGATTAGCTCAATGATGTAATTCCAATTTATCGGGAAGTATAGCGGAGCAGGAAATTTATACTATGCGGATGGTACACGGTATCTTAATTTAATTGCAAAAGCGTATGTGCTGATCGGTACCATACGCTTTTTCTTGAGATTTAAGCTGTTAACATTTTTATGATTATTGGATCTCATACATCTATTGATCATATCAAACGCCGTATCGAAAAGATATGCAAATAAATTCAAACATGGGAGGTACGCAAATGAACTGGGGAGTTATGGCAACGGGAATGATTGCCGAGAAATTTGCAAGAACAATATCAAGTATGCGCTCGGAGGGTGAAAACATTGCGGCTGTTGGATCACGTGACAAGGAGCGTGCGAAAGCCTTTGCAAAACAGTACGGAATTGAAAAGGCGTATGGCTCATATGAGGAAATATGAGGAATTGGCAGCGGCTCCGAATGTGGATGCGGTTTATATTGCTACGCCCAATAATCTTCATTTTGAGAATACTATGCTCTGCATGAACGCGGGAAAGCATGTTTTGTGTGAAAAACCGTTCACTACGTGTGCCGAAGAAGCGGAAAAGCTTTATAAAACTGCTGACGAAAAGGGTTTGTTCGTGATGGAGGGTTTTTGGACGCGTTTTCTTCCTTTGTATGATGAACTTCTTAAAATAATAAAGTCGAAGCAATTCGGCAAACTTTGTCACGCTCGCTGCGATTACGGGTTTATCGCGAACGGTGCGCGGCGCGAACGCAAATTTTTATCGGAGCTTGGCGGGGGAGCGCTGCTTGATATCGGCATTTATAATCTCGGCTTTTTGAGATTTATCATGGGTGGTGATCCCGAAGCGTTTCAATCGGAGGTTCGCTTTAACGAATACGGCACAGACGAATTCAGCGTGATCCAACTGCGTTATCCGAAAGGTCGCACCGCTCACAGTCTCCAGACAATAGGGTTACAAATAGAGCGCAAGGCAGCACTTTATTTTGACAGAGCGTCAATTTATCTTCCCGATTTTCAGGGAGCGTATTCCATGATCGTTGAGCCTGTTGACAGCGATTCTTACGAGGTCGATTCTCCTCCTGAGATAAATGGGTTTGAGTATGAAGTTCGGGAAGTAACGAGGTCGGTCAAAGCGGGAAAGACCCATAGTGATATTTTCCGTCCCGAGGACAGTATTACGGTTCTCCGCCTGATGGATAAAATACGCGAAAGCTGGGGTTTGAAATTTTCTTTTGAGTAATAATCGAAAATGATAGTGATGATATCCACTCATAATTTATAATATTCAGCCGCCCAATGCCGACCGCTTGGGCGGCTTGTTCGATTGTTAATCTGATGTACAGACGCATACCCCTTAGCTGATCTTCTTGACAGAGGTATATATAAACGATCCTATTGAGAGTGATAGAGAGGGCAACGCGCTTACGATAGCAAACATTTTCAGCAGTGGAGTAAACGTCGAAAATGGTGTCGAACTAAAGATAAACTTCGAGAAGCTGTACAGATATATCACAGAGGAGCTTGACGAACGTGAGCGTGAAATAATCTGCAAGCGTTACTGAGTAACGAATGCGAACGGCAAAGTATGCAGACCGCTTACACAGCACGAGGCAGCAAAGCAACTGGGAGTTTCCCGTTCGTATATCTCAGCGATAAAAAAACGCGCTCTGGAGAAACTGCGTACACGGTTTGATAAGGAGTGATCAAGTGTCAATATGTCCGAGAAAATTCGCCTTTACGATAGTGCGTGTAGCACCGAGAATAAGCCATTCGTGAATACCCGTATCTCCCGTATAGAAGAAATGATCAGCGTCAACAGGCAATCTGAAAAAGGCGCGGTAAAGCTGATTTATCATTCCGCCGTGAGTTACGACGGCAATAGTTTCTTCCTTGCCATTCTCCGATAATAGCTTTGAAAGCATATACTCCGCACGGTAACGGAATTCAAGTACGCTTTCTTGTTCGTAAACCGACGTATGAACGGCGACCTTTATTTGGGGATACTTTTCATTAACAACATTTCGTTCCAATCCCGCGATCAGTCCGTTGTTGAATTCCATAAGATTGTCCTCGGGGAACAGCGGAGCGTGCGTTGTTTCGGCTAGATGCTGCGCTGTCTGAGCAGCGCGTTTAAGCGTACTGTGAAAAATTTTGTTCAACCGGTAATGAGCGCTTACATAATTGCTCATTGCGGCAGCTTGGGTATGTCCGTGCTCGGTCAATTGAAAATCCACTCTGCCTTCGTGAACATCAAGAAGATCAGCCTCGCTTTCGCCGTGACGTATAATAAGAATCTCATTGTTTTCTCCTTTCTCTGTCGTGACTATCGCAGTTATTATAGTTATTACGTAATTATAGCACTTTTGAAGAAAGATGTCAAGTGAAAGAATATTGCCTTTATTTCGCGTTTTTTCTAAAAAACTCATAGTAAAACCACTTGATAAAGTCAGCGGATAGTGCTATAATAAAAAATAGTGTAGAACATAAAAATCGGAGGCGTTTTTGATGACGTTAAAAGAATTAAATACAGGCGAGAGTGCCGTAATAACGAGCGTTGGCGGAGAGAGTGCTCTCCGTCAGCATTTTCTGGATATGGGAGTGATACCGGGCGCGGAGGTCACTGTGGTGAAGTTCGCGCCAATGGGAGACCCTATGGAGCTGCAGGTTCATGGATATGAACTGACGCTTCGGCTTGCGGACGCGGAGCAGATTATCATTAAGCCCATTAAGGAGAGAACTAATCAACACAGGCGAATAGACAGGATATACCCTAAAGTCCACCCGGGGCTTGGCGAGTCCGGAAGATATCACGACAAGAACGACGAAAAGCCGCTCCCCGAGGGGACAAAAATTACATACGCTCTTGTGGGAAATCAAAACTGCGGTAAGACAACGCTTTTCAATCAGCTGACGGGAGCAAATCAGCACGTCGGCAACTTCCCGGGCGTTACCGTCGACAGGAAGGACGGAGCTATCAAAGGCTGTCCCAATACCATGGTGACCGATCTGCCCGGTATCTATTCCATGTCTCCGTACAGCAGCGAAGAGATAGTGTCGCGTAATTTTGTGCTTGAGGAAAAGCCCAAGGCAATCATTAATATCGTTGACGCTACCAATATCGAGCGCAATCTGTATCTTACCATGCAGCTGCTGGAAATGGACGTTCCGACGGTAGTGGCGCTAAATATGATGGACGAGGTCACGGGAAACAACGGCGCGGTCGATATCAACGGCATGGAGGCTATGCTTGGCGTTCCTGTTGTACCGATCTCCGCGGCTAAAAACGAGGGCGTAAACGAGTTGATAGAACACGCGCTGCATATAGCGGAATATCAGGAAAAGCCGAAAAAGCAGGATTTTTGCAGCAAGGACAACCACGGCGGCGCTATTCACAGGACTATCCACGCCATAGAGTCCATTATAGAGGATCATGCAGAAAAGGCGGGGCTGCCGCTGCAATTTGCCGCTACAAAAACGATTGAGGGAGACGGGCTGATAATGGAGCAGCTTAAACTCGATCAGAACGAAAAGGAGTTGATCGAGCATACTGTCGTTCAGATGGAGCATGAGGGGGGAATGGATCGAAGCGCCGCTATCGCAGATATGCGCTTTGACTTTATCGAGTACGTCTGCGAGCATACCGTGCAGAAACCGCGACAGAGCAAGGAGCGTCTGCGCTCAGAGAAAATCGACCGCGTACTCACGGGCAAATGGACGGCGATCCCGTGCTTTATTTTTATTATGGCGGCGGTTTTCCTTTTGACGTTCAATGTTATCGGAGCGTTTTTCCAGAACCTATTGGAATCGGGAATTGACGCGCTTTCACTCGCTGTTGATAATTGGATGACTGCCGCGAACGTCAACTCGGCTCTGCACGGACTGGTGATCGACGGTATCTTCGGAGGAGTGGGCAGCGTATTGAGCTTTCTTCCCGTCGTAGTCACACTGTTTTTCTTCCTCTCAATAATGGAGGACAGCGGATATGTCGCTCGTGTTGCGTTCTTTATGGACAAGCTCCTAAGGAAGATAGGGCTTTCGGGAAGAAGTATAGTGCCTATGCTTATAGGATTCGGCTGCACCGTTCCAGCGGTAATGTCCACGAGAACGCTTCCAAGCAGGCGCGACCGCAAAATGACAATCCTGCTTACTCCATTTATGAGCTGCACGGCAAAGTTGCCTATCTACGCCTTTTTTATAAGCGCTTTCTTCCCGGGAAACGGCGGATTTATTATGACGGGACTGTACTTATTGGGTATCGTAGTGGCTATACTGATAGCGCTTCTGTTCAAGGGAACTATCTTCAGGGGCGAGGCTGTGCCGTTTGTAATGGAGCTGCCGAACTACCGTATGCCGGGAGTGAAAAATGTATCGCAGCTTTTATGGGAAAAGGCTAAGGATTTCTTAAGCAAGGCGTTTTCGGTGATACTTATCGCGACTATCATTGTATGGTTTTTGCAGAGCTTTGATTGGCATTTCAATATAGTGAGCGACTCCGCGGAAAGCATTATGGCGATGATTTCGGGCTGGCTTGTTCCGGTCTTTGTACCGCTCGGTCTGGGCGATTGGAGGATCGTTACCTCGCTCATCAGCGGTTTTATGGCGAAGGAGAGCGTAGTCTCAACAATGGAGATATTGTTCGGCAGCGGTATTCAAGCGGCGCTCACGACCGTATCCGCCGCAACTATGCTGGTTTTCTCGCTGCTGTACACCCCTTGCGTAGCATCAATTGCAGCCGTACGGCGTGAACTAGGCGTTAGATGGGCGGTTGGTGTCGTCATTTGGCAGTGCATCGTCGCGTGGGTAGTGGCGTTTGTTGCGAGAGCTGTATGTATTGTTATCGGAGTTTAAGTCGGGAGGTATCGTATGAATTTTGCGGATATTGTTGTAATTTTTTCAGTAACAGCATTGGTCGCAACAGCTGTCCTGATAATTTACAAAAGCAGAAAAACAGGAAAACGCAGTTGCGGCGGCGATTGTTCACACTGCGGAGGGTGCGGAAAAGAAGATAAATCTTGACATTTCGGTCGGTTTGTAGTATAATGTTTTAAATGGGAATGTACCCAAATCGCGGAAATATCTTAACTTACAGGAGGTTCTATATGGAACATTACAACCCGTTGCTTCCGAATGACGAAAACGGAAAAAAGTTTATCACTATCGGCGAGATAATGCTGAGACTTACTCCGCCGAATTACGAAAAGATCCGTATGACCTCGACCTTTGAGGCAAGCTACGGCGGCAGTGAGGCGAATATCGCGCTGGCTCTCGCGAATCTCGGCGTGGACAGTACGTTTTTCAGCGTAGTTCCGAATAACAGTCTGGGCAAGAGCGCGGTGCGCTGGCTGCGTTCCAACGACGTACACTGCACTCCCGTGATACTTACCTCGCCTGAGGAAACCCCCACACATCGTCTCGGTACTTACTATCTCGAAACGGGCTACGGGATACGCCCCAGTAAGGTCACATACGACAGAATGCACAGCGTAATAACCGAGTATGATTTCAGTAAGGTAGACCTTGAGTCGCTGCTGGAGGGCTTCGACTGGCTGCACCTTAGCGGCATTACCCCCGCGCTTGGAAAGAACTGTCGAACGCTGATTATGGACTGCCTTAGGATCGCAAAGGAGAAAAAACTGATAGTCAGCTTTGACGGCAATTTCCGAAGCCAGCTCTGGAGCTGGGAGGATGCTCGTGACTTCTGTACCGAGTGTCTGCCGTATGTGGACGTACTCCTCGGCATTGAGCCGTATCACCTCTGGAAGGACGAGAACGATCATTCCAATGGCGACTGGAAGGACGGTGTTCCGCTCCAGCCAAGCTACGAGCAGCAGGACGAGATATTCCGTCACTTTATCGAGAGATATCCCAATCTGAAATGCATTGCCCGTCACGTTCGTTATGCTCACAGTGGCAGTGAAAACAGCCTTAAGGCATTTATGTGGTACGACGGTCACACCTTTGAGAGCAGGCTATTTACATTTAATGTTCTTGACCGCGTGGGTGGAGGAGACGCGTTCGCGAGCGGATTGATCTACGCAATGATGAACGGCTTCAAGTCTATGGATATGGTGAACTTCGCGGTAGCCTCAAGCGTTATCAAGCACACCATTCACGGCGACGGAAACATTACCGACGACGTTCAGAGCATACGCAATCTGATGAATATGAATTACGATATCAAAAGATAAAAACAACGGCTGTGCGAAAGTACAGCCGTTCTCGGTAATTTTTCCCGAATGTTGACTTTTTGAGTAAAATATGCTATACTGAAATAACATAGAGATTATCGGCATTGAAAGGGAATGGTGATCATGGGAAATAAGCTGAGACGCTTTGCGTTGGCGCTGGCGATACTTATAATGTGTACAGGGTGCAATAGCAGCGGACCTTCCGAGATAGTGATAGACCCTAACGGTGTGATATCGAGCACCGATATATATTCGTCCTCTTCAAGCTCGTCGAGTTCATCATACAGTTCGTCAAGCAGCACCACATCATCATCGAGCAGCGGGGCAGGGGGGAGTTCTTCGAATTCGTCAAGCACCTCAGCGGAAAGCATAAGCACTGATACGTCGGATACCTCCGAGCCCGAGAGCATTCCCGAAAGCAGTGAATATCTGACCGAATGCTCCGAGGAAAGCGTTGGCACTTCCGAAACATATGAACCTCCCGAGGAGACAAGCGGCGAGTATTCCGAACCCGATAGCTCATCGAGTACCTACTCCGGACCGTCGAGCGAGCCCGAGCCTCCCGCACCTCCCGTTGAACCCGATGATTCCATTCAGCACATTATCTCACAGATGACGCTGAAAGAGCGCGTGTATCAGCTTTTCTTCGTAAGACCCGAGCAGGTCTCTGGCAGCGGATACGCGGAGACTTCGGCGGTCGACCTATCGTACAAGCCCGTAGGCGGTATAATCTGTATGGGAGCAAATCTCGAAAGCGTTGAACAGACGCGGCAAATGCTCGCCGAAATGCAGGAGAGCGCTATGCGAAACGGCATTGGCGTGTTTATCGCAGTCGACGAGGAGGGCGGCAGGGTAGCGCGGTGCGCGAAAAATCTCGGCACGACGGCGTTCGACAATATGGCGGTCTACGGCGCACGGAATAATTCCAACGAGGCGTACGATATCGGCAGGACTATCGGCTCGGATATACGATCGCTTGGTTTCAACGTTGACTTCGCTCCCGTCGCGGACGTGGACATATCACCGACCAACGAGCTAGGACCCCGCATTTTCAGCAGCGATCCTTATGTAGTCGCGAATATGGTCTCAAACATAATCCGCGGCCTGAATTCCTCGGGAGTTGCCGCGACGCTCAAGCACTTTCCGGGTCTCGGCGCGGAAGACGGAAATTCTCACACCGCCTCCGAGATAATTATCGACAGAACTTTGGATCAGCTCCGCAGCGAGGAATTTGTGCCGTTCAGGAGCGGTATACAGTCGGGCGCGGATTTCGTTATGGTCGGTCATCAGCAGGTAACTGCATTCGGCGACGAGCTTCCCGCCGACTTATCATACACAGCAGTTACAAAGACACTCCGCGGCGAGCTTGGATTTAACGGCATTGCGATTACCGACGCGCAGGAAATGAATACGATCTCCAACCTGTACTATTCAAGAACTGCTGCGGTAATGGCTGTTAACGCGGGTATAGATATGATACTTTCACCCGAGGACTTTGATGACGCTGTGGACGGTGTGTACAACGCGGTATTGTCGGGAGCCATTTCCGAGGAACGCCTTAACGAAAGCGTAACGCGTATCCTTACAATCAAGCAGAAAATGGGACTTCTTCCGTAAAACAAAATGTTAAAAATGGAGACTGTGTTTTTCAGTCTCCATGATTTTTTATATTCCCGATCAGGCTTTGTTGTTTTCCAGACTGGAAGCAAGGTTTGTTACCTGCTGAATGATCTCGGTAATCTCGGAAACGCTGTTGCTGATGAACTGCAGGCTCTCGTTGAGGTCGTCAACTGCTCTGTCGGTATTGTCGACATTCGCTTTTGTTCCGTCAACGTCGGACATAATACTTGCCGAGGAATCCTTGATACCGTCAATGTTGTTGAGTATCTCATTGGTGTGCTGCTCAGCAGCCTTTAAGGTGTCAGCAGACCTTACCGCAAGCGTTCTGATCTCTCCCGCAACGACTGCAAAACCCTTTCCGAACTGCCCCGCGCTTGCCGCCTCGATAGAAGCGTTTATCGCGAGAATATTCGTCTGCTCGGAAATACTCTTTATCTTTTCAAGAATGCGCTCGTATTCGCCGATACTTACACTGATTTTCGATACAAATTGTGCAATATCGTTTACGCGACGGAGAATACCGTCAATATTAGAGCCGAGAGTACTCATATCTACCTTGATATCCTTGTTCTTGGTGGAATTCTCCTCCGCCTGCTCGTGGATAGGCATGATCTTGTTGGAAAGCGTCTCCATTGACTGATGGATATCCGTGACAACGCCCGAAAGCTTGCTGTTCTGTGCTTCGATCTGCATTGCCATTTCATGTATCTTCTGTTTTTCGAATACGATACAGTTGTTGGGACTGTTGTTTCCGTAGAAGATCGTGGTAGCCATATCATGACAGGACTTAAATCCGCAAGCGTGGCAGTCGATATGTCTGTCGGTATCAGTGAATTTATTCATCGAGTTGAATATCTCGTTAAGTTGCTTTTCGGTAGGACGAACGGAGGTACATCTATTTTCGTATTTTCTGAGGAAATCCTCCAAATTAAGTGTTTTGAAAATTGCCTTGTGGAAACGCTCCGATGCCTTGGTCTTTTTTGCCCACTTTCTCGCGTGGATCATGATGTCGTAAGCGTTGAAGTTGTTTACATTCTCACGTGCACCGACACCCGCGCTGCATCCGAATTCGCAGTTGAGAACATCAAATACGTCGGGAAGGTGGTTACGATCGGTATTTAGATAATGATCGAGGTCATCGTAAACCTTCTGAGCGCCCTCCGATGTTGTCACAAGCAAATCGGGATCGTATGCGTGCAGACATTCTTTCAAGCCGCCCGGGATCGGATAAAACGCGCCGTCAAAGCCGCGCGCCGCCGTGAACTCAAACGGGCTGCGTCCGTGTGAAAGAACGACATTGTTATGTTTCAAATAGTTCACAATACTTTTAAACGTGATATTATAGTTGATAATTCCCGTGTTGTGGAACTCGTCGCTCTTTGCAAGACACGGAGTGATACCCACAAGTATATCGTTATTTTTCAAATACTTGCGCACATATACTCCCGAACAGAGCAGGGGAGAGTGGATGGGAGAAAGATGTGAGAGGAGCTCGGGTTTATGTTTTTCGGCATAATTTACAATAGCCGCGCAGGGCTGTGAGATGACCTTTTCACCTGCGTGATGTCTGAGATATTCCATATGCATATATGTGCATATATCCGCACCAAACGCGCCGTCGTAGATCTCGTGAACGCCTTGATCCTTGAACCATTGCAGTACATGACGCCACGATCCGTCCATAGAAGCCTTGATAGCGGGAGCCACAATAAACGATACCTTCTGGTTCTTTATAAGTCCTAGAACGGTCTCAATGTCGTCATCATAGTATCTGGCATCGTGAGGACAAGCCTTTATACACTCTCCGCACTGTATACACTCATTATTGTTGATATGTACCGTTTCGCCGTTATAAAGGTTTGCGTTCGGTATCGGACAAGAACGTATGCACGCGTTGCACCCGATACATTTGTCTTCTCTTACATGAACCATATTTTTCTCCTCCAAAATTATTTTTACATACGTAAAATGAAAGATGGGAAAGGCGTAATAATACAAAGTATACAATTATATTATAAATATATTTTTATGGGAAATCAATTCTTTATTTTAACGATATTATCAGCCAAAAATTGTGCAAAATGACAAAAAATTGACAATCAACAATAAAAGCGTATGTCCGCTCTTTGATTAGAGCGGACATAAAATGTTTATTCAGAAAATTGAAGCGAGCTTTACAGCTGAGGCGATATTACCCTCGGCGTAGAAATCCTTGGATTCGATAAGCGCTTTCATTGTAAGCTTGCCGTCAACAAACGCAACAGCGTTTGCGCAGCTCAAAGATACTCTGAAATCCTTTTCGTCATAGGTGTGAGGAGATACCGTAATCTTACCTCCATTGATCTCGACGTACATTTTGCTGTTCGAGCCGTCTTCGAATCCCCATACCTCGATATCAACAGCGATCTTCTCCTTAAGTGAGGTCTTTTTGCCAATTTTCTTCTCCAGCTTAGAGCAGATAGTATCGATCGTTATAACATCAGCTTTCTTTGTGGTTCTTTTAGTGGGAGTTCTTTTTGTAACAGGCTTTGTAGTCTTAGCCGCCGCAGACTTAGCAGTTGTTTTCTTATCGGCATCCGATTTTTTTGCGACCGATTTAGCTGTGGTTTTTGTTGCGGGTTTCTTATCCACAGCCTTTGCCTTTATAGCAGCGGGCTTAGCCTTGGGAGCAGTAGTTTTCTTAGCTGCAGGGGCTGATTTTGTTTCTGTTTTGACCTCGATAGCGGGAGTATCCTTTACATCCGATTTATTTTCCGCATGTGAAGAAGTCACAACAGACTTCTTGTCCTCGGTCTTTTTCTGGTCTTTCATAATGTGATCCTTTCAACTGGATTTCCTGCGAAAAATACAGGAGTACTTCCTTGATATTTATATAATACCATATTGAAATAAAAATTTCAACAGTTTTTTAATATAAAATAATTTTTTTAAATAAATTAATATTATTTGATGTACTTTTTATTTAATTGATATTACCTTTTGTTTTTTAAAACTGTTATTGTTATATTGTATTATTAAAATAAAAAAACTTTTCCACATTTTAAATAATCTTTAAGATTTAAATTTCTCATAAAAACTAATTTTTATTTAAATGATTTTTCGGTAAGAAAAAATATCAATGATGGCTGAAACTCGCTTATTATTCGCGTTGTGATATCCGCTGTAAGCTGTGCAAGAAGTTCAAAGGCGAGCACCCGGTAAGAATGTGCGGAGTAAAGCTCCAGCGTGATCGCAGCTAGTGACTTGATTTTTTCCGTGGAAAATGATATAATAGATGAAAACCACAAAAAATGGAAATTTCACCCACTGAATTGCGTAAAACTTTTATTTTACGCAATTGTGTGTACTAACTAAATTAGTGCTCCCCCGTATATTATTTTCCGCGCGGAACTCGAACGCCGTTAGACGACAGCCAGACAGCCGCCCAGATAAGAACGTGAATGTCCGCACTATACGGATAAAGACAAATAAGCGTTATGCACACCATACGCATTAAACGAAAATCGTCAAGCGGAACATTGGTATAATAACCAGAATGCTTATAAACGAACTTCCGAATTTTGCGCAAATCAAAGGTAGAAAAAACGCGCAATTCATCATCACAAACATCTTCCCAAGTCCGCCAAGTTCGACAACCAAACATACAAAATCATCTCCTTTTACGTCCGTGTAATGTATTTTTCCGTATGATCTGTTCGGTACGTTCAGTATTTTCACCGAGCCGAATTTCGCGAACCAGTCGACGGAACATATTCGGGAGATACTTCCGAACCAGATCGGCGCACTCAATAAACTTAGGGCAAACCGAGCAGCTATCAAACTGCAAACAGCAAGCACACGGCGGATATTTCGCGCCGGTATAAACGCAATGATCTTTACACTTGCCGAAATGCTCACATTCCCACCAATCACAGACCATTGTCAAGCACCTCTTGACTGTTCATAAAGTTACTATGCTGTTCATCAAATTCACAACAGCGAACGACTTTATAAAACTTCTGGAAGTAATCAAAGTGTTGCCGCCGTATACGATCTTCAAGCTCGCAGTCCTCGGCTGTTGTGTACTCATAGTACTTGAAAGCGTTCATTTCCTCATAATCTCGGATATCCTCGCGGATATTCTCCGCAAGCTCGGATTTGAACAATGTCTTACCCTGTTTCATAAAATTATCCACTTTAGCATCATACCAAGCAAGGAAGCCCTCGATTCCGTATTCCTTAATCATAGTAAACAGAGTGGGAACATATTGAGAAAGCCCCCTATCCGCACGAGCCAAAGCAGAACGCGCGGGCTTGCCGTGAGGGAGCTTGAAACGCTCGGTACAGCCTTGCAGGAACTCGCGCCACCAACGCTTGACAGGACAACGAGAAACGTTAGAGCTAGTACGGGAGATAAAGCGGCAATGATCATTGAGAACACCGCGCATATACTCGGCATATTTCTCGGGAGAATAGTCAAGATAGGCATTAAGCGCGGACATAGCCGCAGCGCCTTTTAATTCAAGCTCACAGCGCGTCCAAGAGGTACAGCCCTCGGGAATTTCCTTTCGCTGCTGCTTATGCTCGGCGAGTTTATCATAGAAACGGACAAAGGATTCGGATTGACGAACTCCGACATACATTGTCATCCCATTGACCTCTTCCCCGTTAATAAATTTGGTACGCTCACGTGTGCCGAGCTCATCACCGTTTACAATATCTATTGTACGGGCTTTCTTGCAAATCTCGTGCCTAGCCTTGCATTGAAGAACTTTACGCATTGTAAGAAGCGGCTTATCTCCTTTAAAGCGTATATCGTCCAAAGCGTAGTCCATACGAGTATCTTTGGTTATGTAGCCGTTAAAGCACAGAGCACGCCACATACCGAGCCAGTCCTTAAGCTCTATACCGTAGGATTTAAGGTATGCGGTGAGGTAATCCAAGCCTTGTGAGGATATCCGCAGGCAAAGACCCTGCTCTTGAAACTTATCGGGAGTGGTATGCAGAAGATGAATATTCTCGTATGAGAAATGAAAGTCGTAAAAGGCAAAACGACCCTTTAAAGTCATTTTGCTTATTAAATCGCCCAAAAGCATTGTATGCCGAAGTGTGCTTAAAGCCATATCAAGCCGAACAGAGGAGTTTTCGGGCTTTAATGTCAGCGTTAAGTAGTCGATCTTACTTTCCATAATCGGAAACCACCTTTACATTTTTGAAAGTTAACTTTCAACTATTTGTTATGTACGTTTTTGCGCAGTCTGTTTTCGGTCTTTCTGTCCATAGGAGCGGCAAGTCCCAGAGCTTCAAAGGCTCGGTTGCGCTCCGTTTCCTCATCGGACACATAGTCCATTTTCAGCATTGTATTAACCATTTCTTTGGTATCGTACAGGGCGCGGAGCTTATCGGTCTGTATCCACACGTCACCGTCAAGAGGAACGAGCGGACGGAGCGGAGACTGATAAAACAGATTATATTCCTCGGCATCATAACAGTAATTTGTAATAATGCGACTGAACGGGTGCGCAGGAAACGCAGAGCAGACGGTAACGTCATTAGTGATCTCGCGAAGTTGCTTTTCCAGAAAGCCCCACCGCTGAACAGTGCCGAATATTACCATATGCCTATGACGTACTTGGCAGATGTGCTGAAAGAGGACTTTAGGGAGACCCTCGGGCTCGCTATCCTTTCCTTTTCGTTGGTTCTGCTGAAAGTCGCGGCTGTTGAAGATCGTGCCTATTTCGTCAATAAGCACTATGGTGTTGTCGGGAGCGTTTAAAATATCCTGTATGGATTTTAGCTCCAATATCTTGGTATGCTTTGGGAAGTTAGTCAATTTAAGGTTTGTAAGAACAGTAACGTCCTTATACCTGCAACACAGATTATAAGCGTCGCGAACCATTGTAGAGGTCTTGCCCTGCCCGAACTTACCGAGATAGATATGTAAGCCCCAAAGGTGGAAACGCTTGTTTTCGTGTTCTTTAAAGTATTTGTAAACGTCCTTGACAAAAAGAACAAGAAAATGAGGGAATACCTTTATACGCTGAAACATCAACGACAAGAAAACCATGCTTTTATCCTTTCTATCATTTCAGCAACCCTGCCACACCCAAAAGTAAATGAACACCTTTTCCCTATCGGGAAACGAAATCTAAAGAACATTATTTACCGCCTTTCTTTGACAGGTCCAAGCATATGGACAGCACCCATGAAGCTATAAAGAACAGCACAAACGTTGTAAGAAAGCTGTCGGCGATTATGGGAAAGAGAGTTCCGAAATCGAACTCGCCCTCGGGAAAGACCTCGCCGAACAAGTAGCTCATAAAGTTAAACAAGCTCATGCTGTTTACAGCTACCTCTTCACTCATTTCCTCACCCCCGCAAGATGTAATACACAGGCTTTAAGAATTGAAAAGCCTACATTCAAAACCCAGACCAGAAACATAATCTCGAAGAACGAGCCGCACAGCCAGAATACAAGCCTTGAAAAGGACGTTATCTGACCTACTCCCCAGAAGCAGAAATCCGACAAATTCATCTGTATATATCCTTTCTGCGGAACAGTCCGCGCACAAAGTTAATCACCGTGAACAGCAAAACGAGAGCGAGAAGCCCCTCGGTAACGCTGTAATTGTCGAGCTTTTTCTCCATTATCCCGTTCTCGGACACCCACAGAGAATAAGCGTTATCGCAGTCCTCGGGCTTTATCTCGCCGCTTTCATCATAAACGGTCATTGTGCCGTCAGCGGAGATAAAGATTATAGTTACCTCTCGGGTATCTGTCGGAGTATCGGGGTCTACGGGGATAACAGGATCAATGGGAATAGGGTCGAACGGCTCCCAATCGTCGGGCTCTTCGTCCCACTCGCGGAAAGGGTTTTCGGGGTCGTCGGGAACTCCGTCGCCGTCCTCGTCCGTGAAAGCGCGCCAAATCCAATTACCAACCTCGTCAAGAGCCTTTGATATAAGATACTTGCCGCCTTCTATAATAATTGTACCGATTATTTCAACAACTGCGTCCAAAAAAATCACCTCAATTCAAAGCTCTGAAAATAGCGTACAACAGCAAATCCACAATGACGATACCGAGCGCGAACTCCCAGAGCGTGAAATTCAAGCCGAGTATGTCAATGCGGTTATTCAAAAAGCCGAGTGCGCTTTCCCAGAGGAAAGTCATTAAATCCCATATACTTACTTCCATACGATCACCGCCCCGTTAAACGACAGAACACCGCCACAACAAGCCCGAGCATTAGAATACCGAACACGGGCGGAGGAAGCCAAGAAAAGAAATCCTTTAGGTAGTCTATAAAGCCTTTGGAGACCTCGGGAACATACTGCAAATAATTGTCAAGATTTGTATCTATTTCCCCTGGGTCTATATAGTCATTAGGGTCGTCCTTTTTGCCGTCATTGATATTAACATTTACATCAACATCAACTTTACCCTCGACATCTATCTTACCGCCAACTGTAATATCACCGCCAAGAGAGCCCGAAGAACTGCCGCCGTTAGGGTCTTTGGGATTGCTTATAGGATTGCCCTCAATATCATAAAAATCATCACCGACTTTATAGGAAAGCTCCGACATTTTCAATGCTCCTCTAGGAATATAAACATCACTGCCCGAGGGTAAAGATGAAACAGGAGGAACAAAGACAGAAGTGTCATCACAAGGGAACTCAAAGACGCCGAAAGAAGAACGAGGAAAAGAAGAAGTTTGACAAAGAATTTTTTGAAAATGTGTTCCAAAAAGAGCGTCATTAGAAGTATTAAAAGCAGCTAAAGAAATTACAGAAATATCGCAAATAATAGCATAAGCAGAATAAGAGGGCACAGAACCGGTAAGAACGGAAGAAGAAACGCCACTTGAAGAAATATTGGACCTACCGCATTTATCAGAGGTAGCACAAAGGGCAGTAGCACCCAATCTAATATTATCCGAAGATTGAGTAGATTGATAATAAAAAGGAAGATATGCGACGGGAGTAGAAGTTAGAGTAATAGGAATAGAACCGTATGAATTTTGAAGATGAGGAGTAGCGCCAAAGGGGAAATTCATATCAACGAGTTTTTTTAGAGCGGCGTTAAATTCATCAGAGGGAGCAATAATAAAGTCATCCATATAACCCGCTGTTTGCTGAAAATCATAAGCAGATTGAAGAACATCCCAAAATAAATCATTCTCCAAAAGAGCGGTAGCGGCGTAAACTGTAGAAGAAGATAAAAAAACGGTACAGAAAAGAGAATTTAAAACGAAAATAATGCACAAAAACGAACAAGAAAAACGCTCACAAACCTTTTTCATCAAATCACCTCATATTATATATAGTATAAATGGTGGTCGTTGTGACCCGAACGACCAACGGGTATATATCAGCCTACGGAACAGCCGACACAGCCGACCACGAACATACCGACCGCGAGTATGCCCATTATAATACCGCCGATAAGCGAGAAATTAACGCGCTTTTTCATTGATTTCACCACCTTTTAATATTTATTATCCTCGTAGAGCACACGAAGAGTAGGAACAAACCGCTCACACATTTTACGAATACGCCGTTTCCGTTTACGCTCATATACGAAGTACTGATACAGACCGAAGCAACCGCAAGCGATTGAAACGGCGCTCAGACCGCCGACCAGCAACAGAAAATGCTCGAATTTCATATATAACACCTCTACTTTAAAATCCTATATGTGAAGCTCTGAAAGAACGGTGAAGGAGTGCGACTGCACCGAACGCCATACCGCAACAGAGCAGGAACGCCAAGCAAGGATTATTAAGGAAGAAAAGGAAAACATTTCCGAGTATGCTGTCATCACCGACAAATATACCGTTTATCCATGCTTTCAGACCGTCCATAAACTCCGACCACTCTATGGTGTTCCGCCACTCGGGATATTTGTCGGGGTTATGCTGATGTTCGGTATAGTACCGCATTATTTTTCTCCACATAAATAATCACCTCACTTTTGAAAGTTAACTTTCAAGAAAAAGCAAGGGGAGAAGTTTTTTAACCTCTCCCCTGCCCTGCCGATTACGAGCGTTTAGAAACTCGGATAGCCTTGCGGACAAGACCGAGAGCAACGGACGCAAAGCCAACGCATACCATAAAGGCACACAGCGGATTGTCCATAAGGAAGCCGAACGCAGAACCCGCGATTTCAAAACAGCCTGTAACACCCTGTTTCATCAGCGTGATTATAGCACCAACGTCAGCATATGTTTTTACGCCATCGACAACATCACCCATCTATTCACCCCCTTTACTGTAAAGTTATGAAAAGATTAACCTTTTTTCTTTTCGGGAATGGCAAGAGTGAAATCCGCCACATTGCCGAACTTGTCATAAGAGGGAGAGATGTGCAAGCCGATAATGTCCTTGACCTGCTTGATTTCGGGGTTATTCAACGCGCCAAAGTTGCGGTTAAGGATAGCGACAAAGGTATCAGCCTTGATTTTCATCTCCTCGACCTCTGCTCCTGCCACGACCTGCGGATTTGTACTGTCGAGATTGATACCGAATATGTTAAAGTTGTGGTAGTCCTTCCCCTGATAGTTGCCCTGCTTCTCCTTTACGGAAATAATTGATATAGCCATTACGACCTCACTTTCTGCGGCATTTCGCCGCTCATACTGTTTGAGCTTTTCGCTCCGTTACTTTTCCGCTTTCGCGGTGGCAGTCGTTTTATTTTACGTCCTAACGACCAAAGGACTATCTAATGCTATATAAGCTAGATACCATTACAAAAATCTGAAACGATAGCTTTTGATAAGGTTTTCTATTGTGAAAGTTTGAACATTACCATTATCAAAGCGGATTGTAACTTTTTCACCGATTACGACAAGAATTTGACCGTAACCATATACCCCGTGATAAACAAATGCAAGAGGTTTGAAATCTTCTTTTGTATATGACATTTTATCACCTATTCATTATTTGTTTAATGCAATTAACCGCAAGACCTAAAGCGGAAAGGGACAAAAGCAATATGAAAATCGGACTTCCGAGAAGATATCCGAGAAAAGAAGTGACAACTGAAAAAAAATATTCAACTGCCGCCATATCCGCTGTAATATCTTCTGTTGGTGTTTCGACAGGCTTTAACGGCAAATTCGTAACCAATACGAAAACCGCCACACAAACCAGTATTACAAGCGCGACAGCACCGAACCAAGCGAGAACGTACCACTTCTTTTGTTTACGGCGTTCATTTTCATACTGCCGAAGCTCTGAGACGGAACGGGGATTTATTGTCTCCTGCTCGTCTCTGATATGAACGGGCGTACACGATCTTACTTTCGGCTGAATATCTCGTTTATTTGGAGCAGTCGAACGGGCAGGGCGATTTTTTATCGTCTCATCCTCATCTATAAGGTGTACGGGAGTATATTCGGGGAGTTTTCGTGTAGCCGAAGGCTTTGAAAGGTTTGCCCTTTCGGACTTTTTTAGTGATACCGACATAATATCACCCCTGTCCGCAGAGATAGTCAAGCGATACGTCAAAATAATCCGCTATGACAATAAGATATTTGACAGAGGGTACAGACCCACAGCAAATCCAATTAGAAATAGTCGATTGAGGAATATCGACCTCTTTAGAAAATTGTAATTGTGACATGCCACGTTGCCAAAACAAATGCTCAATGAATTTGCCAATTCGCGAAGCCTGGCATTCCGCTGATTTATGAGGATTAGCTTTTCTTGTGCCCATATGTACCTACTTTCCGTGAGATTACCTCACTAATACTTTTTTGGACATTTCGTCCGTTACTTTTCGGGCTTTACGCCCATTATTCGATTTACGCTTTTGAAAGTTAACTTTCAATTTTGCGTTGGTGGTCGTTTTGCCCCAACGACCAAAGGGTTGACAAATACCACAATATATGGTATAATGTAGTTGTCGAGAAAACAAAATACCGCGCCGCCTAAAAGAAAGGGGCAATATAGTGGAAGTCATTACCACCAACAAGAAAGGAGGTGATAAAATGAAATTAGCGTTTCTTGAACTGTATGAATTTATACTGTTGATTTTTACGCCATACTACGAAAAGAGCTTTGAAACAGGTAACCTCGCGGTTATCATCTTCTCATTCGTACTTAGCATTACAGCGTACATTTCGGTATCATACATCACGAAATCGCTTAAGGAGCTTTTCTTTAGGAGACCTACAAGATAGCCCCTTTTATTCCCCTGCCTATCGGCGGGGGATTTATATTTAGTACAAGCTGAAAAACTTTTGCTTTTCAGCTGGGTACACTCGGCGAGGTTTTCTGTATATGTATCGGAGGGATATGCGGTAGATAAGAAAAACCACTCCATAGCCAAACATCATTATAATAGAAGAAAGGCAAAACGCCAAAATATAATAAAGCACCAATGCTACAAATTGGAAATGAAATTCGGATGGAATAGAAGAAAACAGGTCGATAAATTCCAATCCAGAAAGTTCACAGGCAGGAAACAAAGAATAAACATAGGGCATAATGTTATAAGATACAATACAAGAAACTATAATACAGCCGTATAAAATAAAATCACTGAATAAAGGGTTATATCTATTATTCATAATTAACCTCACTTT
>CAJUMS010000002.1:75405-98075 GCA_910587465.1 uncultured Oscillospiraceae bacterium | reverse complement strand
TAGCCTTGTCGATCTGGTCGATAGCGTGGTTAGCGGACTTCTGGTCAGCCAGAGAGAGGTTAGCTGTGTTCAGACCGTCAGCTCTCGAAGAGAGGTTCAAGTTGTTCTTGAGTTCGCCCATATCAGCGGTCTTGTCTGCATTATAGTTGAACGAGAAATTTACAGCGTCCTTAGAACGTGCGCCCGTCTGGATAATGATATTCTCTGCATAAGTCAGTCTTGCAGTAGAATTGGTGAATGCATTAGCATTGGAAACAGACTTGTCAATCGGAACGCTCTTGTCTGTAACAAGCGCTGCATTCGGCTTTTCGTCGGAAGAATAACGCTGACCGTCAACTGTTACGTTAAGCGTGATAACACCAGCAGTCGAACCAGTACCATCACTCTTTATTGCACCTGTCGTAACTGTAGCTATATCCACACCCTTGTAAGTAAGAGTAAAACTTCCACTATCATCAAGAGCTGCCTTCAATCCCCAGCCAGTGGTATTACCAGTTGCCAGAGTAGCCTGTGTTCCAGCCGCTCCATTTGCAGCATCCCAAGGTGTAATCTTCACGTTAGCGGGTGTATTAGCCGTACCCGCAGTGGTAGAGTTAGCTGCAGTGGTGATTTCAATTTTAGCACCATCAAGAGCCTTGATAGCTTCCTGATAAATCGCGCTATTAGCATCGTCAATCCACTCGTCAGCTACTTCATCTTCCAAATCAACCTTCAAATTAGGAAGTACCTGATCTTCCAATCCACCAGCACCAGCAGTAGCGCTCCAACCAGTAATCGTAACGCCAGTACCTTCCTTATAACCGTCCTTAACGCCGGCATTTGTCGGTCCCTGAGGTGTGCCTGCGGGCTTAGTGTACTTAACGATTACATAGTCGCCTTCCTTAGCGCCAATAGTATCGGCAACAACAATCGCACCGGTCGTCTCGTCTTGGAAACCACCGTTAGCGGTCTCGTCTATAGTTCCGCCATACTCAATACCGGTAGAATTGCCATTAGCGTCTACATACTCGCCCTTATAGCTCTTAACTGTACCATCAGCATTAATCTCATTGATGGAATACTTAACATAAATTTCGCTGGAATCCGCAGCAGCAGTATACTTATCTGTTTCAGCCTGCTTCCAGAGCTTAGCGGCACCCGCATTAGTATCATCCTTAACGCTGCCGCCTACATAGTTAGCATCCTGGAGTTCGGGAGCCTTGCTGGAGTAGTCATTTTTTGCAACGAGATCAATAGGAGCGCCTGCCTTGGCAGCAGCCTGCTGCTTTTCAAGGTTAGCGTAATCGAACTCATTGCCCTCAACCTTCAAGCCGTCAGCCATCTCGCCACCGTTCAGTACGATAGTACCGTTGAAGTCGGTATCTGCGATCTGGTTCAGCTCGTCATTGAGGTGATCGAACTCGAGCTGGATAGCAGCACGGTCGGTGGGGTTATCGTAAATTAGTAAAACTAATCATAAAATTGCATAAAACCGCAATTAAAAAACAAAAAGAAATTGTGCAACTCTACAATATATTTCACATATTGGGTGGAAATTGTCTAAAATTATCTTGACAAATTATGTAAATTAAGTAATAATAAAAGGGAAAGGGGGACTGATTATGTCAAAAATCAGCATAGTAACGCCGAAAATTACCGCGCGGACAAAACGCGTAGCGGCGTATGCGCGCGTCTCAACGGGAGACGAGTGCATGGTAAATTCGCTTGCTGCCCAGACAAGCTATTTCAGCGGACTTATCCGCAATACGCCCGATTGGGAATTCGCGGGCGTTTATTTTGACGAGGGTATCTCGGGCACGTCGGAAAAGCGCCGCAAGAACTTCGCCCGAATGTTGGAGGATTGCGAACAGGGAAAGATCGACATTATCCTCACGAAGTCGATCTCGCGTTTTGCGCGCAACACCGTGACCCTCCTCGAGACCGTCAGACACTTGAAAAGCATAGGCGTAGAGGTACGCTTCGAGCGCGAGAACCTTAGCACGTTCGACGCGTCGGGAGAGCTTATGCTCACGGTGCTCACGTCGTTCGCGCAGGAGGAGAGCCGAAGCACGTCGGAAAACGTCAAGTGGGGAATTCGCCGTGGCTTCGAGGCAGGTCAGATGAACGCGTTCGTACTTTACGGTTACCGTTCGGTCAATGGTCGATTGCAGGTAGTACCCGAGGAGGCGGCGGTCGTTCGCTTGATATTCGAGAACTACCTGAACGGCTTCACTGCCGCGAAAACGGAAAAACAGCTTGAGGAAATGGGGGTAAAGTCCTACCGCGGCAAGCACTTCTCCAAGGACGCGATACGCAAGATACTCAAGCAGGAGAAATACACGGGCAATGCGATGCTCCAGAAGTATTACATCGAGAACCACATTACTCATCGAAAGCGCAAAAACCGCGGTGAGCTCCCGCGGTTTTTCGTCGAGAATTCACACGAGCCGATAATTTCCATCGAAACCTTTGAGCGCGTTCAGCAGGAGATAAAACGCCGCCGCGAACTCGGGATATTCGCAAGCGGCGCGGTCGAGACCAATTGCTTCACGAGCAAGATACGCTGCGGCTTATGCGGAAAAAATTACCGCCGTCACAAGCGTACAAGCAAAAACGGCACGGAGACGGTACGCTGGCGCTGCTCGCTGAAAAAAACGTGCGGCTGTAACGCGTGCACCGGCGAGGATATCCCCGAGGACTACCTGAAGTATGCCTGCGCATTGGCGATGGGGAGAGAGGAATTCGACGAAACCGAATTCCGCGAGAACGTAACGGGGATATCGGTAACGCGCGGCAGCGTACTCGAGTTTACCCTCGCGGACAAAAGACGGCTGATGATAAATTGGAGGTGCTTATAATGGATGAGAGAAAGATAACGATAATTCCCGCACATAAGGAAATGCCTTCGGAGATCGACCCCGCGTCGTTCAGGCGCAAGGTAGCGGGTTACGCAAGAGTATCCACGGAGTTTGAGGAGCAGCAGACAAGCTACGCCGCGCAGATAGAATACTACACTCGCTACATAACGAGCCGCTGCGATTGGGAGCTCGTCGGCATATACACAGACGAGGGAATATCCGCGACAAACACGCGCCGCCGCGACGGCTTCAACCGAATGATCCGGGACGCTCTCGACGGACGTATCGACCTGATAATCACAAAATCCGTAAGCCGTTTCGCGCGAAACACGGTAGACTGCCTTTCTACAATACGAACCCTAAAAGGCAGGGGAATAGAGGTCTATTTTGAGAAAGAGAATATCCACACCCTCGACAGCAAGGGCGAGCTGCTGATAACGATAATGTCAAGCCTCGCGCAGGAGGAGAGCCGCAGTATCTCGGAAAACGTCACATGGGGACACAGAAAGCGTTTTGCAGATGGAAAATTCAGTCTTGCATACAGCAGATTTCTAGGCTACGATATGGGAATGGTTGTAAACACCGACGAAGCGGAGATAGTGAGGTTGATATACAGTCTTTATCTGCAAGGCTTTTCCGATTATTATATAGCGGGCTACCTTACTAACCGCGGCTACGCGACGCCCTACAATAAGCCGAAATGGTGCGTCTCAACGGTGCGGAGCATTCTGCGGAACGAAAAATATAAGGGCGACGCGCTGCTGCAAAAGGTTTTTACGGTCGACTACCTCACCAAAAAGAAAAAGAAAAACGAGGGCGAGGTTCCGCAGTATTACATCAAGGGAAGTCACGAGGCGATAATCCCTCCGCCGGTTTTCGACAAGGCGCAGCAGGAAAGAAACCGCCGCGCGGAGCTGCTAAAAGAAACAAAGCTCGGACGTTACAGCGGACTGAGCATTTTCTCGACAAGGATAAAATGCGGAGAGTGCGGCTGCTGGTACGGACCGAAAACATGGCACGCGGGCACGCCGTATCAGAAGACGGTATTCCAGTGCAATCATAAATATAAAGGCTCTCGGATATGCAGGTCGCCAAACCTGTTCGAGTACAGCGTAAAGACCTTGTTTGTCAAGGCTGCACATCTGAGCGAGTGGAACGAGGAGTTCTGGTGCGACTTCGTAGACCACATAACGGCGTACCAAAGCGGAAAGATAATCTTTCTGTTCAAGAACGGAAAGGAAACGGAGCTTGAGCTGAAATAATATATTATAATAGTATACTGAACGCGTTCTTGGGCATATCGTCCGAGGGCATTTTTATTATATAGACATAGGCGGTTTCGGGACATATCATCTCTGCCGGGTATGCCCGGTCACTCCCGGCAGAGACAAGCTCAAGAAACGGCAAGGATTTTTAAAAATAAAACACGAGCTTATAAAAAAGAGTTATAATATATGTGACAAATCATGTTCTTTTTTCGAGTTAATTTATAGGAGGTGATAAAATGGAAGATACGATAATGACAGAGCTTCTGTATAATCGCGACGAAAAAGGGCTTACGGAGCTGAAAATCAAATACAGCCGTCTGCTTATGAAGATCGCCTGCGGGATATTAAAGTCTCCCGAGGACGCGGAGGAGTGCGTAAACGACGCGCTGTACGCGGTCTGGAACCGTATCCCGCCCGACAAGCCCGAAAAGCTGCTCCCGTACGTTTGCAGGATAACGCGTCGCAAGGCTATCGACAGACTGCGCTACAACAGCGCCGCGGTACGGAACGCGGAGCTTCTGTCGGAGCTTGACGAGTGCCTGCCGTCGGGATATTCCGTCGAGAACGCGGCGGAAAGGTCGGAGCTTGCGCAAGCGCTGAACGCTTGGGTCAAAGCCCTGCCCGACAAGCAGCAAAGGCTGTTCGTGTATCGGTACTTCTCAATGTACACGGTCAAAGAAGCCGCAAAGGGCGCGGGTATGAGCGTAACGGCGGCGACCACCGCACTCTCGCGTATGCGTGCTTCACTAAAGAACTATCTTATCAAAGGAGGGTTTTTCAATGAATGATATCAACACCATTTTAGAAGCGGTCGGTGAGCTTGACAATACAGTCCTCGAAAACGCGTTTGATCCGAAAAGAAAAAGGCACATTATGCTTACCACGATCGCCGCGGCAGCCGCGTTCTCGCTTCTGGCGGGCTTTACCACGGCAGTCAGAAATCACGTGGAATTCAACGGTAAGCCTGTTTTTGATTATAACTTAAAGTATTTTGCCAATGTAAAGATACCGCCTTTCGAGGAAATGGAGGCAATGGGCGCGGACAGTTATTATGAAATCGTCGGCTTGTCGGAGGCGGAGATCGGATACAGCTATTTTATAGACGCGGCGCCAGGCGCGGTCATTAAAAAGTATGGCGTCGAGCCGCTGATAAACGACAATTTTTCCGAGTATGTCGACGCCAACGACCCCCGCCGGAATCGCTGGGGCGATTTCCCCCGAATGCAGGTAACGATAGTAAGCGTTGACAGAGCAGATATTCCGTCGTGTATATATTTTGATTACTGGCTTACCGACAAGCAGAGCGGCTTGCCCGTGCATTTTATGGCGGATTGTTATATCGATAGCACCGAGTCGATAATTCACAGGTTCAGCGGCAGTACAGACGATTGCGAGCTTGTTGCGCTGAAAAACGAAGAAAAGGCGTTTATTCAGCATGGCATTAACACCGAAACGGGAGCGTATGAGGTATATTCGACCTTTACCTATAATGGTATCGTATATAATATTGACGCCGCCACCGACATTGACGGAATGAAGCAGATACTCGCCGATCTCGGTATTACCGTCGAATAATACAAAATAAACCCCGAGTGAAAAAGGGGAATTCACTCGGGGTCGATCTTTGATTATTAGCCGCTTAAACGGAATTATTTCTTATCCGCAATAGCCGCCTGAGCCGCCGCAAGTCTTGCGATCGGAACACGGAACGGCGAGCAGGACACGTAGGTCAGACCGATCTTATGGCAGAACTCAACGGACGAAGGATCGCCGCCGTGCTCGCCGCAAATGCCGACGTGCATTTCGGGTCTGGTCTTCTTGCCCAGTGTGATAGCCATCTCCATCAGTTTGCCAACGCCTGTCTGGTCGAGCTTTGCAAACGGATCGTTCTCGAAGATCTTAGCGTCATAGTAAGCGTTCAGGAACTTGCCCGCGTCGTCGCGCGAGAAGCCGTAGGTCATCTGTGTCAGGTCGTTTGTACCGAAGCAGAAGAACTCAGCCTCCTTAGCGATCTCGTCGGCGGTGAGAGCCGCACGCGGTATCTCGATCATTGTGCCAACCTCGTACTTCATGTTCGAGCCGGCAGCCTTGATCTCCTCGTCCGCAACGGCAACAACTACGTTCTTAACGTACTTCAGCTCCTTTATGTCGCCGATCAGCGGGATCATAATCTCGGGAACGATGCTCCAGTCCGCATGCTTTTTCTGAACGTTGATAGCAGCACGGATAACCGCTCTTGTCTGCATCTTTGCGATCTCGGGGTAAGTTACCGCCAGACGGCAGCCTCTGTGGCCCATCATCGGGTTGAACTCGTGCAGCGAAGCGATGATCGTCTTGATCTGCTCAACGGTCTTGCCCTGAGCGTCAGCAAGCTTCTTGATGTCAGCTTCCTCTGTGGGCACGAACTCGTGCAGAGGCGGATCAAGGAAACGAATGGTAACGGGACAGCCCTCGAGAGCCTCATAAAGCTGCTCGAAGTCGCTCTGCTGATAAGGCAGGATCTTGTCGAGAGCCTTTTCGCGATCCTCGAGAGTATCCGCGCAGATCATCTCGCGGAACGCAGCGATTCTGTCCTCAGCGAAGAACATGTGCTCGGTACGGCACAGACCGATACCCTCTGCGCCCAGCTCGCGAGCCTTCTTAGCGTCGGTGGGAGTATCCGCGTTGGTGCGAACCTTCAGTACTCTGTACTTGTCAGCCCACGCCATAATTCTTCCGAACTCGCCCGCGATAGTTGCGTCAACGGTCGGGATGATGCCGTCGTAGATGTTACCGGTAGAACCGTCGATAGAGATAGGGTCGCCCTCGCCGTAGGTCTTGCCCGCAAGCGTGAACTTCTTGTTCTCCTCGTCCATAGCGATATCGCCGCAGCCGGATACGCAGCAGGTACCCATTCCGCGTGCTACAACGGCAGCGTGAGAGGTCATACCGCCGCGAACGGTCAGAATACCCTGAGCCGCCTTCATACCGGTGATGTCCTCGGGAGATGTTTCCAGACGAACCAGAACTACCTTTTCGCCGCGCGACTTCCACTCAACAGCGTCCTCGGCGGTAAATACGATCTTACCGCAAGCAGCTCCGGGAGAAGCGCCGAGACCCTTGCCGACGGGAGAAGCAGCCTTAAGAGCCGCCGCGTCAAACTGCGGGTGCAGCAGAGTATCGAGGTTACGAGGATCGATCATCGCAACAGCCTCTTCCTCTGTTCTCATGCCCTCGTCAACGAGGTCGCACGCGATCTTCAGAGCAGCCTGTGCGGTTCTCTTACCGTTACGTGTCTGGAGCATATAGAGCTTGCCGTGCTCAACGGTGAACTCCATATCCTGCATATCGCGGTAGTGGTTCTCGAGCTTAGCGCAAACGTCCTTGAACTGAGCGAACGCCTCGGGGAACTTCTGCTCCATCTCGTTGATGTGCATAGGTGTACGAACGCCCGCAACAACGTCCTCGCCCTGCGCATTGGTCAAAAACTCGCCGAACAGACCCTTTGCGCCGGTAGCGGGATCGCGTGTGAACGCAACGCCCGTGCCGCAGTCGTCGCCCATGTTGCCGAACGCCATAGACTGTACGTTAACTGCGGTACCCCAGCTGTACGGGATATCGTTGTCGCGGCGGTATACGTTCGCGCGGGGGTTGTCCCACGAACGGAATACAGCCTTTACAGCGCCCATGAGCTGCTCCTTGGGATCTGACGGGAAATCCTCGCCTATCTTGGACTTATACTCAGCCTTGAACTGTTCAGCCAGTTCCTTGAGATCCTCGGCGGTAAGCTCAATATCCTGCTTTACGCCGCGCTTTTCCTTCATCTCGTCGATAAGCTGCTCGAAGTACTTCTTGCCGACCTCCATAACGACGTCGGAGTACATCTGGATAAATCTTCTGTAGCAGTCATATGCCCAGCGGGGATTGCCGGACTGCTTAGCCATAACCTCTACAACCGTCTCGTTGAGACCGAGGTTGAGAATCGTGTCCATCATACCGGGCATGGAAGCGCGCGCACCGGAACGAACGGAAACGAGCAGCGGGTTCTCGCTGTCGCCGAACTTCTTACCTGTTATACCTTCCATTTTAACGATATACTCATTGATCTCCGCCATAATCTCGTCGTTAATCTGCTTGCCGTCCTCGTAATATTGTGTACAAGCCTCGGTGGTAATGGTAAAGCCCTGAGGTACGGGCATACCGATGTTGGTCATTTCGGCAAGGTTAGCGCCCTTACCGCCGAGCAGCTCACGCATATTCGCGTTTCCCTCGGAAAACAGATAACAATACTTCTTAGCCATTGGAATATTCCTCCTGATTTTTGAATTAACACCCGATGCCGTGCACGGCTCTCAAGCGCCATTTTGACGGCTGCGGTTACCGCAGTCACTGTCTAACTACTATTATAACAGAAAACGGAAAAAATTGCTATATGTTTTTTGAAATTTTTTCGATTTTTTTACAGATTATACAACACATTAGACCGTAACAGTCACAAAAACCGCATTTTTATGCACTTTTCGGTCATGTGAGCGCTCCTGAAATCAACGAAAAACCGCCCCGAAGAGGTGCGCTTCGGGGCGGCGATGATAAGGTAAACGGCGAATGCTGCAACAGCCGTTTGCGGCGGAGTATCGTTCTATGTGACGAATACATCCGTTACATGACACGTCACATCACGCCTCCGTATTGATATTATAACACAATAGTTGCTGTTTGTCAATATCTATTGTTGGTTTTTTATTTCTTTAGAATAGGTTATACTATTACTAAAGGAGTGGTAATATGGACGAAAACAGCGAATTCGTAGGACAAAGGATAACCGACACAAGGAAACGCCGCGGCTATTCACGGGAAAGGCTTGCTGAAAAGGCGGACATTTCCGTGCAGTTTCTGGCAGACATTGAAAAGGGGCGCAAGTCGATGACGGTAAACACCCTGCGCCGCATAGCTGCCGCCCTGAGCGTGACCACCGACTACATCGTAAACGGCACGGAAACGTCGGAGACCGACCGTGTCACCGCCATGCTCGCCTCATTGAACGCCTATCACAGAACGCAGGCGGAAAAGCTTCTCGCGGTGTTCGTCGAGACAATAAACCAAAAATAACCGTGATCTATAACCGATTTCCGCACAACCGCGAAAAAAATCAAAAAAAGTACTTGACAAACCGAAAAAGCTATGATATAATATATAAGTCGCCGAGGATTTGGCGGCAGTTAGCTGGTGTAGCTCAGTTGGTAGAGCAGCTGATTTGTAATCAGCAGGTCAGGGGTTCGAGTCCGTTCACCAGCTCCAATAACATGGGCGTGTTCCCGAGTGGCCAAAGGGGGCAGACTGTAAATCTGTTGCGTTTCGCTTCGGTGGTCCGAATCCACCCGCGCCCACCAGTTCAACAAAAAAGTCCTTGCTTCAAAAGCAAGGACTTTTTTGTTGAATGCAAAGGCTCTCGCCCGCTCCGTTTTGCGCTAGGATAAAAGTATGGGCTGATTTTTTGGAGAATATACGTGTCGAAAATATGAAAAACAACGCGCTGCGGTCTTGGGTATTGACCGCGGCGATGTTTTATGCTATAATAAAATTAATGTATGCGCAAACACTTAAACCGTACCGATGAAAGGAAGACGCAGCTATGAAATGTACAGGATATGTTCGGCTGATCGCAGTCGTATTGACAGCCGCGCTGTTGTTAACTTTACATATTCCCGTAACAGCAAAAGCGGCGGCATCGTCCGAGATCATTCTGTCTGGCTATTCGGCGGTGCTGTACAACAACTCCAACGGGTTGCCCACCTCCGAGGCGAACGCGATAGTCCAGTCAGACAACGGATTTATTTATATCGGCAGCTACAGCGGACTTATCCGTTATGACGGCGTAAACTTCACGCGTTTTGACTCCTCCACGGGAATAACCAGCGTCGTAAGTCTGTTCGTGGACAGCCGTTCGCGTCTCTGGGTCGGCACAAACGACAGCGGAATAGCGCTGTACGAGAACGGCGGCTTCACCTTTTTCAACAAGAGCGCGGGCTTGACTTCGCTCTCCGTACGCTCGATAACCGAGGATAAGGCGGGCAATATAGTTTTCGGAACGACCGAGGGCTTGGCCTATATCGACAACGACAATTTCCTGCATATGCTTAACGATTCGGTGATCGAGACCAAGTACCTAAAGCAGATGACCCGCGGCGCGGACGGTGTGATATACGGTTGTACGCTCGACGGCATTTGTTTCCGTCTTGAAGATCTCAAAATAACCCATTCGTTCGAGAGCAGCGAGCTCGGCATAGGGCTTGCGACCTGCATCACCCCCGACCCCGACGATCCCGACGTCGTCTGGATAGGCACCGACGAGTCCGCGGTGGTGTGCGGAAGTCTCTCAAAGAGTATGAGCGGCTCGTCGACGTTCTCCGTACTGCCCAACGTCAATATCAACAGCGTATGCGCGGACAGCGGCGAGTTCTGGATATGCTCCGACAACGGCATAGGCGTTCTCGACAGAAACGGCGGCTACACCGCATTGGATATGCTTCCGATGAACAATTCCGTCGAGGATATGATGATAGACTACGAGGGCAACAGGTGGTTCGTTTCTTCCCGTCTCGGCGTTATGAAGGTAGTCCGCAGCGAGTTTGACGATATCAGCAGAGCGGCCGGTCTCGACAACCGGGTAGTAAACACGACCTGCATTTACGGTGACGACCTGTACATAGGTACGGACACCGGACTGCTGGTAGTCGACAGCTCTTATGTAAAAAAGACGACCTATCTTACCGAACTGTTGGAGGGTGTCCGCATACGCTGTATCAAAACGGACAGTCAAAACCGCCTTTGGCTCTGTACTTACAGCGAAAAAGGACTGGTCTGCTATTCGGGCGGCGAGAACTGCACCTATTATAATACGCATACGGGTCTTAAGTCCGACCGTGTACGCGCGATAACAGAGCTTTCCGACGGCACCGTAGCCGCGGCGACCAGCGCGGGCGTAGCGTTTATCAAGGACGGAAAAATAGCGGGAATGTTCGGTGAGGATAACGGAATAGGCAACACCGAGATACTAACCGTCTGCGAGGGTGAGAACAACGAGATATATCTCGGCAGCGACGGCGGCGGTATATTCGTTATCGACCGCAGCGGTGTTATAAACCATTTCGGTCTTGAGGACGGACTTAAATCCGAGATCGTAATGCGCATTAAAAAAGACCCGAAGCGCAGCGGCTATTGGGTGATAACGGGCAATTCGCTCGCGTATATGGAAAACAACACCGTCCGTACTCTGCACAACTTTCCATATTCCAACAACTTCGACCTTTTCTTCGATAACATCGGCAGGGTCTGGATACTCAGCAGCAGCGGCATTTACGCCGTAAGTATTGACAACCTGTTGGCGGGCGGCGAGGTCGAATATTTGTTCTACGATGTGAAATGCGGTTTGCCGAGCGTCGCGACCGCCAACTCGCGCAGCTGCCTGTCCGACGGCGGTATGCTGTACATAGCGGGCATGACGGGCGTTTCTGCAATAAATATCAACAAGGAACAGACCGACTGCAGCGATATGAAACTCTCCGTTCCGTTTGTTGAGATAGACGACAAGACCGTAATGGTAAAGGACGGCGAGACCGTAACTATCCCCGCCGACTGCAAGCGTCTTACAATATACGGCTACGCATTGACCTTCGGACTGTCTAATCCGCGCTTGTCCTACATTCTCGAGGGCTTTGACGACCGCAAGATATCCATATCCCGACAGGATATGCAGCCGGTCAGCTACACCAATCTCGACCACGGTGAATATATCTTCCGCCTTGCCGTTATAAATACAATGACAGGCGAGGAAACTCAGTCGATCTCGGTAAATTTTATAAAGAAAAAAGCGTTTTTCGAGGAGATATGGTTCTGGGGACTTATGGTGCTCCTCGCGGTAGCCGCGGCGCTTACCGCGCTGCTCCTGCACTCGCGCATCAAGAACCGCCGCCTTATCAGAAAGCAGGAGGAAAACCGCATTTTCGTGAACCAGATCATAAGAGCGTTCGCGAAGTGTATCGACTTCAAGGACAAATACACAAACGGTCACTCCTTCCGCGTCGCGAAATACGCCGCGCTCATAGCCGAGAGAATGGGGTATAACGGACAGCAGGTAACGGATATCTACAATATCGGACTTCTCCACGATATCGGCAAGATCGCCGTTCCCGACAATATCCTCGGCAAACCCGGCAGGCTCACCAAAGAGGAATTCGAAATAATCAGCCGGCACGCCGAGCACGGATATGAGATACTCAAGGAGATCGAGATACGCCCCGAGCTTGCGACAGGCGCGGGCTATCACCACGAGCACATAGACGGCACGGGCTATCCGTTTGGCAAAAAAGGCGATGAGATACCCGAGGTAGCGCAGATAATCGCGGTCGCCGACACGTTTGACGCGATGAATTCCACCCGCCCCTACCGCAAGCAGATGAAAATGGAGGACATAATCAACGAAATGCGCCGTATATCGGGAACGCAGTTAAACGCGCATATCGTCGGCGTGTTCCTCGAGATAGTCTCCGAGGGTCATATCGACGACGATATCGCGCTTGCCGACATAATCCTCCCCGACGAGAACAGCGAGGAGGATACCGAAACTCCAATCGTCACCTGATTTTTTTAAGAGTCCGTTTTCTAGGACTCTTGACTTTTTTTCCTGAATATGCTATAATATGCTATAATAAGTTTAATTATTAAAGTAAGGGGTTGATTGTTTTGGAGCAAGAGGTTTTTGAATGGAAGGAAGAATACGAGATCGGCGTCGCCGAGATAGACAGGGCGCATAAACAGCTTTTTTCGATAGTTAACCGAATCATCAATAACTTCATGGATATGGACTTTGAAAAAAACAAAATGACCTGTATGGAAGCGATCAAGTATCTGAAAAGCTACACCATAAAACATTTTGCGGAGGAGGAAGCCTTTCAGTGCTCGATCAATTACGGCGGTTACAAGGTACATAAAAAGATACACGACAATATGCGCGATGTAGTTATCCCCGCCCTCGAAAAGGAAGTCACTGCCAAGAGCTATTCCAAGGAAGCGCTTGAGCATTTTGTCGGCGCGTGCGCGGGCTGGCTTGCGGCGCACGTCCTAGTCGAGGATCAGGCGATAACGGGCAAAACAAGAAGTAAATGGACCGCAAATGTCGTCGACGAAGACAACCGCGAGGATACGCTTGACGCCATAGTCAAGAACTACATCAAGGGATTGTTCCGCATGAACGCGCAGCTGATCAACAAGAACTATCATGGCTACGAGCTGACAAAACCATTCTGTTATACCGACACGTTCACCACCCCGAACGGCGACACATTTTCCGTAGTATCGGCAGTCGAAGAGAGCGTATTGCAGATAATCGCGCTGAAATTCTTCAAGGAATCGGTTTTCGTTATGGACGGAGTAATGTCGTCCATGCTTTCCGAAATGCTCAAGTCCTTCAATATGGAGATCATGATGGCATTTCTTAACAATTCGTTGTCAAACACGCAAAGCAGGATAATGTCGAACGCCGACTTCTACAAGCTCTTCGAGACGGTCTACCCCGACTACACCATGCTATGGCGCACCGAGTACGGCTATATTGCGTTCTGCATAAAAAAAAGACCCGTACAGCAATAAAAACAAGTATAAAAGTCACGGAAGGAAATGACTTTATATTTCATTTCATAAAAGCATTGCGGTGTCGAGCAAATACACTCGACACCGCAATCTTTTTGCCGCACGCACCTTGACTGCGGCTTTCATTCATATTGTTTAGCGATCAATCGGCTACATAAGGGATCAAAGCGAGCTGTCTTGCTCTCTTGATCGCGGTCGTCAGCTCTCTCTGGTGATATGCGCAGCAGCCGGTAACTCTGCGGGGCAGAATTTTAGCGCGCTCTGTCATATACTTCTTGAGCTTGGCGATATCCTTATAGTCAATGAACTCCGTCCTGTCAGCGCAGAACTGGCAAACCTTTTTGCGTGTGCGCTTAACGGGATGAGCAGATCTTTCTGTCTTTTCAGCCATGATACTTTACCTCCTGTTGAATTTCGGAAAATCAATCGCGGCAATATAAGCCGCCTGTTTTCTCGGTCAGAACGGATAGTCGTCGCCGTCCGCGGACGAGAAGTCCGCCGCGGGTGTGCTCGATGCGCCGGAAGCGCTGCTTTGCGGCTGCGGAGCGGAATACCCCCCGCCGTAACCCGCGGGCTCGTCGGGAATAGGAGGAGCGCCGTAGCCTCCGCCATAACTGCTGTTTCCGCCGTTGGATTTTTCACCCGTAAAGTAAGCGTTGTCCACCATGATCTCATACCAGGTCGCGGGATTGCCGTTTTTATCGGTATACTGCCGAGTCTGCATTTCGCCCTCGATCATGATCATACGACCCTTACCGAAAAAGCGGTTGATAAACTCCGCCGTTGCGCGCCAAGCGACAACGTTAAAGAAATCGGACTTTCTCTCCTCGCCCTTTTTCTGATAATTTCTGTCAACCGCAATGCGGAACGAACAAACCGTCGCGCCGCTGGGAGTAGTTTTAAGCTCCAGCTCGTTGACGATACGACCCATCATAATAACTCTGTTCATAGCGAATACCTCCGTTCAAACCATTCAATACGCTTCATCTTAACTTTCTAACTGCAAACTGTTCATTACTTCGCGAGAACTACTACCGAACGCAGAACGCCGTCGGTAATGTTGATAACGCGCTCGAGCTCTGCGGGAAAATCGGGCTTGGACTCGAAATTGTAGAGAACGTAGTAACCCTCGCTCTCATAGTTAATCTCGTAAGCCAGCTTTCTCTTGCCCCACTCGTCGATGTTGGTAAGAGTACCGTTAGCCTTGATAAGCTCCGAGAACTTTTCTGTCAGCGCCTTGATCTGCTCCTCGTCCTTTTTGAGGGAGAAAACGATGACTGCCTCGTACTTTTCACTGAGCTTTGCCATTTATAAGCACCTCCTTATGGATATATATCCCGCAGTTTTTCGTGCGGGAAAGGGGTTATCGTCAAAATTAACGATTAACTTAGTTATTATAGCAGATTTTGGAGAGGTTGTCAAGGGCTTTTTTGTTTTTTATGAATTTTTAAAAATTTACACATCGCACCCTCTGTTACACTAATAGTTAAAAGAGCTTACGCTATCTCTGTAAACATGATTTTTCTGCTAAAAAGTTGTTTTTCAAAATAATTATACCATTATCTGTATATTATGTCGATAGCACTTTATTAAGAGAGCGCTTGTAGAGAACGTGGTATAAAAATAATTATGGTGTCGGGCAAAACGCTCGGCACCGCATTTTGTGACAAAAAAGCTTGCAGTAAAATGCACTCCCTCCAGTGCTAAACTTTTCCCAACACCAAGTAAGCAGCAAAAGGCAACCGCAAAGGATACCGGTTTAAAATCGGCGGCACAGCCCGGTCTCGGATGTGAGAAAACACTCGGACAGAACCCCCCTTGCATTTTATTATATAATGCAAGGCAAGCGTCAACGGGTCTCACCTTTTCGGGCGCGCTCGAGATCCTCGTACCAACGAGGGGGAAAGGTCTTCGCGGGTACGTTTCACCTCAGCGTTAAAAATCTTTTGAGGATCGTCTCGGTGAAAGGTTTAAAACAAATTGCGCAAACGGCCGTGGGAAAAGCTCCTTTGAAAATTGAATATTTATTAACGTGTCAGTTAGCCCTCAGCGCCTCCGCGGGCTTCAGCTTAGCCGCCTTGGCAGCGGGATAAGCGCCGAACACCGCGCCTATCGCCGCCGAAGCGACTGCCGAGACCGCGAGCGAACCTACGTTCACGGAAAACGGCACAGCCGCGATAAGACACCCGACAAACGAGGCGAGCAGCCCGAACGCGATCCCCGCGGCACTTCCGAGCAAGGTCAGTATAACGCTCTCGGTGAGGAATTCCAGGCAGATATCGGAGCTTTTGGCGCCGATAGCCTTTTTGATACCGATCTCGCGTGTACGCTCGCCGACGCTCATCATCATCGTAGTCATCACGGAGATACCCGACACCACCAGCGATATCCCCGCGACCAGCGAAAGCGCCGTCGTGACAATGTTCAGAATATCGTCCAGCTGCCCCTTCTGCGACAGCAGATTGTTGCATACATACCCGTCGGTAAAGCCGTTTCTGTGGTTCAGCTCATCGGTCACGCGGCTGACGATAGCGGTATCGGAGTTCATATCGACCAGCTTGACCGCGATCTTATCATAGGTAGTCCGACCGCACAGCCCCTGCATGGTGCTGATCGGTATATACATAAACCCGGGCATAATATTCGTGAGCATACCCTGCAGCGCCGACAGCCCCGACTGCGCCACCCCGACGATCTCAAAGTTATGGTATTTCCCACCGAGGAACATTGAAAGCGTTTTCCCGACAACGTTGCTCCTCCCGTAGCTTGCCAAAGCAAATTGCTCGTCGATAACGCAAACCTTTGAGCGCGCGGCTGTATCCGAGTTGTTTATCAGCCGGCCATGCTTTGCCTCCAGTGATATCAGCTTGTCGGCGGACTTGTCCACACCCCAGACGTAGCAATCAAGACGGCGGTTTATCATCTTCGCCTCGGTAACGCTAGCCATAAGCGGCATCACATCGCTCACTCCGTCGATATTGCGGACGGTCGAAACGTCGTCGTCGGTGAGCGTCACGGAGACAGAATTCTTCGCCGACTGGATAAGCAGAGTATCAACGCCCATCGTCACGAGTGTTTTGCTTACCTCGGAAGTACCAACCGCGCCTACCGTTGAGATCAGCACTACGGAGAACACCCCCACGGCGATCCCCGCCATTGTAAGCAGCGAGCGCGTCCTGCTTCTGAATATGTTTACAAGTAATTTAGTGATCGTCATTTATCCCCCTTATATTTCGGCAGCCTTGAAGTGCGCACATCGACCCGCCAAAACGGCTTTCGGCATATTCCCCGCAATCGGAAAATAAACGTTTTTAGCGAAACGGTGTGTGCGTATAAAGCTTATCTCATCGGACTTATCGGAGCAGACACTACGGTCCTTCGACCAAACGAAAACGATACTTTGCGGAACCGCCCTTATTAATTAACTTACGCGGATATAATTCCTGTCGGCAATCTCCTGCGGGTTTTGAAATATCACATCGTTTGCGGAAACGCCTTTTTTGATCTCCGTGCCGTCCGCGAACTCCGCGCCCGTAAAAACGTCGCGGCGCACCGCTTTGTCGTTCTCGTATACGTAAACGTATTCGCCCGTATCGTCCTGCGCGATCGCGGAGTATGGCAGAACACAGATGCTCCTCGGCTCGGAAAGCTGTATCTCGACCTCCGCGGACAGCCCCGATTTAAGACGTTCGTCGGGAGCGTCGGGCGTTACCGTAACATCGACGACCGTTTCAAGCACAGCGCCGTTATATTGATTCCGAGCGGCTTGCGAAATAGCGGAGACCTTGCCGAAAAACACCTCGTCGGGGTAAGCCGCGAGATAGAACCGCACGCTCTGCCCGACTGCGATATCCGCAATGTCGAGCTCGCTTATTGCCGCTGTGACCGCAAGCTCCTCCGTTTGCGCGACTGTCGCGACGCTGTATCCGCTTTGCACCGCCTGTCCGCTGTTGGCGGCAGAGATTACGCGTCCCGAGCAGTCGGAGGTTATCTTCTCGGGCAGTAGCGCGACAGCTGTCGACAGATTAGTTGCCGAGATTGCCAATGCGGAGACCTGACCTAGGCTTTCGATAAGAGCGGCGGAGGAGTCCCTGTCAATGGTCGCGACGGTATCGCCGACCTCCACGATATCGCCCTCACGTACGAGGAGTTTTTCGATCACCAACGGCAGGGAGGAGGTGATCTCGTGTTGTCCGAGGTAGGTAAGTTCACCCGTTCCCACTACACATTCGTTGTAATCCCGTATGCTTGCCTTGATAGTTTCGGAGACGGGCGTTGCGCTCTCGACTGCGCGCGGAACTGCCCCGACGACTACTGCCAGAACTGTCCCGATCCCCAGCACCGCGACTGCTTTTTTCATCTATATCAACCCTTTCATAATTCGTAACAAATATATTGTTGCGGTATTAAGGGAAAATATTCCGCAGACGAAGGGAAAATTTTTGTGAGATTGTATTTCTAAATTATTGTTTATAGCAGTAACCCTCAAGTGATGACGAGAGTTAAGTTATTAAGTTGCTAACATAAATTCCGATTTAAAATATTAAGACTGCTAAAACCATTTTTACATATTTTTCCTTAGAGAATAGTGCGACAGCTTTTGGAAAAACTAAATTTCAATAACGTCTAAGGAGAATTTTATGAAAAAGCTTGTGTGTATTCTATCGTGTTTTACATTATTGTCGGCAGCGTTTTTTCTGCCGTCGACGCCGGTGTATGCGGCTTCGGCAAAAGCTGAGATACTCATCGAGGCGGATACGGGACAGGTGATGTTTTCGCAGAACTGCGACAAAAAATTACCAATGGCTTCAATAACCAAAACCATGTCGCTGCTTATCTGCGCGGAGGAGATCGAAGCGGGAAATCTCGCGCTTGAGGATAAGATCAAGGCAAGCGCCTACGCCTCAAGTGCGGAGGGCTCTGTCATCTGGCTGAACGCGGGCGAGGAGATGACCGCTGCGGAGCTGCTCGAAGCTGTGATCATAAGCTCCGCAAACGATGCGTGCATTGCTCTTGCCGAGCATATTTCGGGCAGCGAGGCGGCGTTTGTCAAGCGTATGAACGAGCGTGCCAAAGAGCTTGGAATGACCGATACGCGTTATGCCAACTGTGTGGGATATGACGATAATCTGCATTATTCGACAGCGCGTGACATTGCGATAGTCACTGCCGAGCTCATGAAGCACGAGGTGTTCCGCGGCTGGATGCTGACATGGCTTGACTACCTGCGCGGCGGTGAAACTCAACTGGTCAATACCAACAAGCTTATCCGCACTTATAACGGTATTCTCGGCGGCAAAACGGGTACCACCGATAACGCGGGCTGCTGCCTTACGGTATGTGCTGAACGCGGCGATATGCGGCTGGTCGCGGTAACGCTGGGCTGCGCGGATGACGACGAACGTTTTTCCTCGGCAAAGGAGCTGCTGGATTACGGGTTCGGCGGGTTTGAGAAATTCACTCCCGAGACCGACTATACTCAGATCAAACCGATTAAAGTAACACATGGGATCGAACAGGAAATCATCCCGGTTATCAAAACACAGGGTGAGGAATGTGTTATCAAAAAAGGCCGCTCCGCCGATGTAAAGTACGAATACACATTTGTTGAGCAGTGCGAAGCCCCTGTTGAGGTCGGGCAGTTTCTCGGTGAGTATCTGGTAACATTGGACGGCGCGGAGGTATTTCGCTCGGAAATAATCGCGACTCGTGAGATACCGAGAATGAATTTCTGGAAATGCTTGTGGCTGATAGTTTCGGAAATGACTTCGTTCTGATGATTTTAATTTACAATATATTATAAATGTATTACTCCGTGAGAGAGCCTATCCCTCCGCCTATCACCTCTGCCCACATCTTAACTACGGCGTCGATATCTCCCGTGGTGACCAAAAAGGCTTTGTCCTCCGATTTGCCTGTTACGGAAGACAAAGCGGTGACGGTAGGTACGCCTACCGCCGCGATCGGCATACCCAGTCTGCTGCGCGACAGCTCGCCGTGTGCCTCGCCCGCACCGCCGCCGGGAATTATCCCCGCGTCGCTTATCTGCACCGTTCTGCCGATATAACGCGGGTCGTGACAGGCAAGCGCGTCAACGGCGATCACGCAGTCAGCGTTCAGTTCGTGTGCCGCGGCCTTGACAAGCCGCGCGGTGTCAAGACCCGTCCTTGCGGCGACGTCGGTCTCGATAGCCGAGAGCGAGTACCGCCGCCCCCTCCGCGCCGCCATTGACCGTACGGCAGCCGCGCCGAGGCTGTCCTGCGTGATATCGGGATTGCCGAGCCCCGCAGCGAAAAGCCGTCCGCGCGGCGGTATTACCTGCATTAGAGCACGTCGGAAAAGCGCGGTCATGCCTGACGCCGACGGATCGCCTTCCAGCGTTATATACCGTCCCGCGTGCTTCCCTATGCGCGCCGCGGCGGCAGACGTTATCCGCACGTCCGTGATCTTTACAGCGCCGATAGTCCTCGTAACCGCGCGCACGCCGTCCTTTTGCGTGAATATCTCCGCCGCCTCAAAAGCAAGTCCGCTGTTATCCATATTTGAATTCTCTCCTCATAATAAAAAATTTTCAAAAACCCCTTGCATTTTATTGAACTATGTGCTATAATTAAATGTACTATGAGAAAAAATAAATCGAAATCACAATAAAATGTAATTCTGTGTGGATTTTTTTGGTGAATATAAATAAATCTTGCCCTAAAAGCCTCACAAAATACCGACTTTCGATTAAAAACATACGGAGGTGAAAATAATGCCGAATATTAAGTCTGCCAAGAAGAGAGTTCTCATCTCTGAGGCGAGAACAGAAGCGAACAAGAGCGCAAAATCCGCACTCAGAACCTCGATCAAAAAGGCTCGTGCAGAGGACGCCGACGCGGCTGCTATCAAGGCTGCAAGCATTAGCGTTGACAAGGCTGCGGGCAAGGGTCTTATTCATAAGAATAAGGCGGCTCGTCTGAAGTCTCAGCTTGCCAAGAAGGCTAACGCATAATTGCAAGGTTTCCGCCCGCAGACATCACAGTTTGCGGGTGATTTTTTACGGGAAAGGGGAAATTGTCATGACAGGTATAGAAAGAGAAATTACAGACATAAACAAGATCGAAAACATTTTAAGCTCGGCAAGGGTGTGCCGCATAGCTCTTATCGACGGGGAATATCCGTACATAATCCCGCTGTGTTTCGGCTATAATCTCACGGGCGGAAAGCTGGAAATATACTTCCGCTGCGAGGAAAAGGGTAAGAAAATGGATATCATGAAAGCGAACAGCAACGCTGCGTTCGAGATTGACAAGCTCCACGACATTGTGAAAACCGACCCCGCCTGCGGATTTACCGCACACTATCACAGTATCACGGGCACTGGCACTATCGAGAGCATAACGGGCGTTGAAAAGATAACGGGTCTCAATCTGCTTATGAAAAAGTATTTCGGCGGCACTCCCGAGAGCAAGTATCCCGAGACTATGCTCAACAGCTTTGCTATCCTGAAATTCACCGCAAGAAAGTTCTGCTGCAAGGAGCATAATCCCGCTCCAGAGGAATAACTCGGTTGTGGTTTTTCAAAAAACATACATATTTATGTTAGGAGCAGATATGAAAAAAAGCGAACTTATCAATTTGTTTGAGAACTGGCGCGAGGACGGTGACAACGAAAGGATCGTTGAAACCGTCTTGGCGATACCCGACAGCGCCCTCGACGACGATATTCTCAATTGGCTCGTTGAGGCGTATATAGATATCGGAGAGTACAAGAAAGCTATTGCCGTGCTCGAAAGTCAGCGTCCACGTCTCGAGACCAACTATAAGTGGCATTTCAGAATGGGGCTGGCGCTTTATCGCGCCTCCGCGGACGAGGAGTGCGAGGACGACGACGGCTTGCGCCGTAATATCCTCGAGCGCGCCAAGGTAGCTCTTGCGCGCGGAATGAATATGAATCCACCCGAGTCCGCGCTTGAGACCGCCGACCATTATATGGAGCGCATCGAGAACGAGCTTGACGAACTCCTCGACGACGGTGACGATACCGATGAGGATGATGAGGACGCAGAGCTGTATGAGGAAGAGGAGATAGACGCTATTGAGGAGCATATCAAGGAGTATTTCGGCGATTTTCCGACAGTGTTTCACGAGACAGTTTCGCCCGATATCCACTGTGACATCTGTATCGTTCCACCGAGTGAGGAGCGTAACTATTACACATTGCTTACCATGGGAATGGGCGCGCATATCATGGATATCCCGGAGGAGCTTTCCGTTGAGGAATACGGCAGAGCTGAGCTCCTTATCTGCCTTCCCCCCGACTGGAAGGTCGGCGAGAACAGCGAGGAGTGGTTCTGGCCTATTTCACTGCTGAAAAATCTCGCGCGTCTGCCTATCAACTGCGACAAATGGCTCGGCTGGGGCCACTCGGTAGACAATCAGCGGCCTTTCGCAGATAACACCGAGCTTGCGGGCTCTCTGCTGATCTATCCCGAGAATGTCGACGACGGCGCGGAGACCTGCGTACTGCCTAACGGCGACACGGTAAACTTCTTTGAGATTCTTCCTCTTTACTGCGAGGAGATGAATTTCAAGATCGACAACGATACCAAGTCATTGCTTGAAAAAATGCAGGATGTAAGCCATATCGTTGATATCGACCGTCCGAATACGCTTGGGGGATACCGTTCGCAGAAGCGTCCGCCTATCGACAGCGTAAACGACCACAGCAGGAAGATATACGAGAAAAAACTGCCGCTTGATCCGATAAACGGCTGTAACCACATTGCGATATTTATGCGCTGGTGTATCGAACACGACCTTGTAGCGCCCGAGTTTTACCGCGACTGCCCCGAGATAATCGAGGGAGTAAAGAGCGGAAAGGCGACCGATATACGCGAGTTTATCCTGAACTTTTTCGGCGGCTATCTGGAAATATATCAGCTTAATTTCCTCG
>CAJUMS010000002.1:31652-75395 GCA_910587465.1 uncultured Oscillospiraceae bacterium | reverse complement strand
CTCGGCGCGGGATTTGCTCACGATTACTACAACTGGAACCGCGGCGACGCCCCGCACTTCTATCCCGCCGACGTCGACGGCTACGCCGAGCATTATTTCGGCACGGAGAAGTACAACAGCGAGGAGTTCCGGGACGAGGCGTATATGTTCGTGCCGTTTGACGAGGAATACTACCAAGGCATGAGCAAGTACATAGAACGCGCGTTTCTGGAATTCTATCCGGGCTTTGCGGACTATCAGCACAAGTGCGGAGTGAATATGTTTGAAGTTGTCTCTGCGGCGTTCGGCTTTGACGGGAGCGTTCCGCGGCACTTCGATCAGATAGGGCAGGAGTACAAGCTCGCCGTAAAGGAAGCAAACGGCAAAAAATATTTGCCCATGCTTATGGTCATAGACAGCGGCGGAGCGGTCACGATCCGTGAGGAATTTACGGAGATACTCGAGGACTCGCTTAACCCGTTCCTCGAGACAGTTGCGATAGCGAATATCCCCTCGCGTGATCTTATGAAGTGGGCGAAGGAAAGCTTTGACCGCGCTTCGCCCGAGATACTCAAGGGCGACGGGTACATTTCCGAGCTTCAGCTGAGAACGGCGGAGGTGTTCGGTTCGACTCCCGCGGTACTTACGTTTGACGGCGACCGCTCAACGCTCTTTATGCCGCTTAAGGACGGGCAGTACGTCCGCTTTACGGGCGGCGGAGTTATCACCGAGGAGGACGAATAACCCCTTTTATTCGTCCGCGTTTTACCGTAAAAGACAGACCTCGCAGTAAAATTTGTAACTCGTATTGCTATTTGGAAAAATTTGGATTATAATTACAGTTACAATATTACGGAGGTGCGTCTTTATGAGAAAGATTTTTCTGAAATTTGTTTTGGCGGCGGCAGTCGTTATCCAGATGATTCCCCTCAGCTCCTGCAATGACATTGAAGAGAATTACCGTCCCGACCTTTACGATGAGGAGATATCCGCAGTCACGGACGAGACGGCGGAAACTCCCGAGATATCCGGATCTACTGTCGTTGTTCCCGTTGTTTCGGCAGTAAGTCAGCGTGCCGATGCTGCGGCATACGTTGACGGCATACCCGAAATGACAAGCTTTTCCGAAATAAACGACGGCAGACTTGCGTTTACCATTAAAAATGTTTTTTCACAGGGCGAATATTACACGGTGAGCGTTATCGGCGAAAAACGCGCCGGTAATTCGACCGGTACATATGTAAACGGCGAGATGTACGGAGACTTCCGTCTTGTGATCGCGAAGGACGGAGCGGAGCTTGACTGCCTTGAAATCGAAGTTCCGTATGGCGAAAGATTTTTGATAATGGAGAGCGTTCTCGGGAATTTGTCTTACGGCTGCACGGTGATCTCCAACAAGCGCGATTTCTCCACGAATGGGTTTCCCGACATTATACAGCTTGATTTTTACAAGGTAAACGAGCTTGAAGTGCCCCAGTACGGAAGATATTTCGCGGTATTCGACGGCAAACTGACGGAGCTTCCCGTATATGAAAACGGCATTGAGACCGCACCGCGCGGCACATATCTCAAGCCGCGCGGCGAGGGGCGAATGGTACAGCATCTTTGTGTATACACTCCCTCGGGCAAATCGCTCATGGTTGAAAAGTACGAGTATATTTTCGATATTGAACAGCGGCGGCTTAATAAAAGAAAGATAGATTTTCTGGGGTGGAATGTGGATAACTGAATTCCGCCCTACGAAAAAGGAGTCACAAATGGCAGACAAAGAGCAATTTCTGGACATTTACAAAAAGAACATAACCCGCGACGGTGCGGATAAGCTTCTGGACTTTCTGGAGAATAAGAGCGACTTCTTTACCGCTCCCGCCTCGACGCGCTTTCACGGAGCGTATGAGGGAGGTCTGTTGCGGCATTCGCTGAACGTGTATGAGTGCCTTGTGCAATATCTTGCGCGTGAACGCGTCAAGGATACATACAAGCTGAATGTGTCGGACGAAACGGCTGCGATTGTCGCGCTTCTTCACGATGTGTGCAAGGTCAACTTCTACACCGTATCCTATCGCAACTCCAAAAACGAACAGACGGGACAATGGGAAAAGGTTCCGTATTATTCTATAAACGACACGCTTCCATACGGTCACGGAGAAAAGAGCGTGTATATGGTCAGCGGATTTATGCGGCTTACGCGCGAGGAGGCTATGGCCATACGCTGGCATATGGGGTTTTCGGGCATTGAGGACAAGAACACCATCGGCAGGGCGCTGGAGAAATACCCTCTTGCGTTCGCGCTGTCGATAGCGGATATGGAGGCGAGTTATTTCCTGGAAGGCAGCGAGGAGTAACCGATGTTTTTGACGGGCTTCTTCTGCTTTATCGCGTATTCTATCGTCTGATACGCGCCGCCGCTCTCGCGCTCGATACCGCATATCACAAAATCGGAGCGGTCTACCATTGAACGGTTACAGATCTGATACGCGCCTTTAAAGTACATGACAGAGGACTGTTTACATATCTCCACCGCGTCGTAATATTTTTCAAAGCTTTCCTTATTTTTTCGGTACTCGGAGGTGGAGTAGGGCAGAACCAGAACGAGCGAGACGTTGCCATGGCCGAGAGTGTGATCGACGGTGCGTATTACCGAAGCCGCGAGTATATCAAAATCGCCCTTTCGCCCGACGAGAAATTCAACGTATTCTTTTGATTTTATAAGCTCTCGGACTGTCCGTTCGAGAGCTTGTTCTATATTTATCGAGTTAGACAGCCTGCTGTGACCGAAAAGGCTTACTGTGTAAACGTCCAACATATAAATACCTCCGTGCATATTTTAAATAAATATATATAACATTATACATGGTTAAATTATATATGTCAAGAGAAATCTATAATTAAATTTTAAAGTATACACCTTTGTATAAAGTACAATCATATACAGAGGTGAGAAATAATGGATTATTCTGAGCTTGATAAATGTTTTATAAAAAGATTATCGCAGCTTCGCGGCTTGAAAAAGGTTTCGGCGCGTGAAATGAGCTTATCTATCGGGCAAAGTGAAGCGTATATTAACAGTATTGAAAACGGCAACAGCCTGCCGTCAATGACGGTTTTTTTCTACATCTGCGAATATCTCGGCGTTACTCCGAGTGAATTTTTCGATTTCGATAATCGTAACCCACAAGAGACCGGCGAACTTATCGCGGGTTTTCGGCGGCTAAACCTTAAACAGCAGGGGCTGGTGCTCGCGCTGATAAAGGAGATCACGCCGCGGTGACGTTCGCCCTATATTTTTCGCCCGATAAACGCGCGCGTTATCGGGCTTATGGGTCTGCGCTTTTTGGTATGGGATAAGTTCCGATTTGTGCGGCCGATCACATTATAAAGCTGCGTTTTTTGTATGAAAAAACAGCCTTTTGTGCAGATTGCCCAAAAAATCGCAAAAATATCTCGAAAAATTCTCCGGGGTAGCGGAATATTATTTTACTTTGGTGGTTGAAAATGGCGGCTGTTTGTGGTAAAATAATTAACGGCGGTTTGTAAAAGTGTGCCGCCGTGGCGATGAAGTCGGAGGTTGCGCGGGTCGTACCCGCGGTAATTTCGACGGAGTATGTTCGGATTGAATTCGGGCGAAAAGTTTTACGGGGCGCGTGTTCGTTCCCGATGCGCCGTTAAAGTGTCCGAGAGAACTCGGGTAACTAACAGGTGTGTCACGGAAAATGAAACACACGGCTCGGTGGATTTTTCAGAAAGCCTTCGCCGGCAATTTGCTCCCCCGCTTGCGCAAAAGGGGGAACGAAAAGACAAGCGGAAAGTTACTCGTCCGCGAAAACATCTACGAAGAAAGGTTGAAAAATCAATGGCATCTAATGAGAAGGTAAGGATCAAGGTCAAGGGTTACGAGCACAGCGTTGTGGACGCGGCTGCCGCTAAGATCGTTGACGCTGCTAAGCGCAGCGGTGCGAGAGTTGCGGGTCCCATTCCGCTTCCCACAGACAAGCAGGTCGTAACTATTCTGAGAGCGGTTCACAAGTATAAGGATTCCCGCGAGCAGTTCGAGATGAGAACTCACAAGCGCCTTATCGACGTTATCCGTCCGTCGCAGAAGACCATCGAGGCTCTCCAGTCGCTGGAGCTGCCCGCAGGTGTAGAGATTTCAATGGATATCTGATTATAGATTCGATTGGAGTTATGTTGGCGGGATACGTAATTCTCACGATCGTACAAGCCAACCACTAACCGAACGCCTTAAAGGCGCAAGGTCACGTTGAGGAAACTCAACCAATAACCAAAGGAGGAAAAGCCGAAATGAAAAAAGCTATCATCGGCAAGAAGATCGGCATGACGCAGGTCTTCGACGAAGCAGGCAAGGTCGTTCCCGTTACCGTTATCGAAGCGGGTCCCTGTGTAGTAGTTCAGAAGAAAACGAACGAAAACGACGGCTACGAGGCTGTTCAGCTGGGCTTTGGCGAGGTGTCGGCAAAGCATGTGAACAAGCCCGAGCAGGGTCATTTTAAGAAGAATGACGTTGCGTTCAAAAAGACCCTTAAGGAGTTCCGCTTTGACGATATCTCCGGCTTCAACACCGGCGATGTTATCAAGGCCGATGTATTCGCAGAGGGCGACGTTATTGACGTTGCGGGCGTATCCAAGGGTAAGGGCTACGCGGGCGCTATCAAGCGTCACAATCAGCACAGACTGAGAGAATCTCACGGTACGGGTCCCGTTGCAAGAGAAGCGGGCTCTATGGGCGCTTGCTCAAGCCCGTCGAGAATTTTCAAGGGCAAGAAGATGGCAGGTCACTTGGGCGCGGAGAATGTTACCGTTCAGAACCTTGTCGTTGTTAAGGTTGACGCTGAAAACAACCTTATCGCGGTAAAGGGCGCGGTTCCCGGACCTAAGGGCGGCGTTGTAACTATCTGCGACGCGGTTAAGGCATAAGAGGGGAGGACGATACTATGTCAAAGATAAATGTAGTTGATATGGCGGGTAAAGTCGTTTCCGAGCTTGAGCTTAACGACGCGGTTTTCGGCATTGAGCCGAATAAGACCGCAATGCACTCCGCAGTTGTAAACTATCTCGCAAATCAGCGTCAGGGCACACAGTCCACTCTTACCAGAACAGAGGTAAGAGGCGGCGGAAAGAAGCCGTGGCGTCAGAAGGGCACGGGTCACGCAAGACAGGGCTCGACAAGAGCTCCGCAGTGGAGACACGGCGGCATCGCGCTGGGTCCGAAGCCCCGTTCTTACAGATTTTCGCTGAACAAGAAGGTAAGACAGCTGGCTATCAAGTCGGCGCTGTCGAGCAAGGTTCTCGAGAATGAGATGATCGTTGTTGACGCGATCACTGTCGACGAGTTTAAGACCAAGAATATGGTCAATATGCTCAAGGCTATCGGCGCGGATACCAAGACGCTCATCGTTCTTGATTCCGCTGACAAGAAGGTCATCAAGTCCGCGAACAATATCGAGGATGTAAAGACCACGCAGGTAAACACGCTTAACGTTTACGATATTCTCAACTGCAACAAGTTCGTTATCGTAAAGGGCGCTGTTGAAAAGCTTGAGGAGGTGTACGCATAATGGAAAAGGTTGCACAGGACATTATCATCAAGCCCATTATCACCGAGCATTCTATGGATTGCCTCGCACAGGGAAAGTACACCTTTAAGGTTGCGAAGTCCGCAAACAAGATTGAGATCGCCAAGGCTGTCGAGCAGCTGTTTAAGGGGGTCAAGGTCGCTAAGGTAAACACCGTAAGCGTTCGCGGAAGAAAGAAGAGAATGGGCAGAAACGAGGGCTATACTTCCGACTGGAAGAAGGCTATCGTAACTCTCAAAGAGGGTTCTAAGACTATTGAATTCTTCGATGGAATGATTTGATTAAGGAGTGAAGGAACATGGCTATTAAGGCATACAAGCCCGTTAATAACAGCCGCCGCGGCATGACCGTTACGGATTACAGCGGGTTATCAAAGGTAGCTCCCGAAAAAAGCCTTCTGGAGCCCATTAAAAAGACTGCCGGCAGAAACAGCTACGGTCGTATCACCGTAAGACATATTGGCGGCGGCAACAGAAAGAAGTACCGCGTTATTGACTTCAAGAGAAACAAGAGAGGCATGAACGCTACCGTTAATACTCTTGAGTACGATCCCAACAGAAGCGCGTTTATCGCTCTGGTTCAGTACGAGGACGGAGAGAAGAGATATATCATCGCTCCCGACGGTCTGAAGGTAGGCGACACCGTTCGCGCGGGTTCGGACGCGGATATCAAGCCCGGCAACGCGCTGGCGCTCGCTGATATCCCCGTAGGTACCGTTATTCACAACATCGAGCTTTATCCCGGTAAGGGCGCACAGCTTGTACGCTCTGCGGGCAATATGGCTCAGCTGATGGCTAAGGAGAACGGCTACGCGCTGCTCCGTCTGCCGTCCGGCGAGCTGAGAAACGTTTCCGTAAATTGCTACGCATCTATCGGGACAGTCTCCAATCTCGACCATGAGAACGTAAATAGAGGTAAGGCAGGTAAGACCCGTCATCTCGGTATCAGACCTACCGTCCGCGGTTCCGTTATGAACCCGAACGACCACCCGCACGGCGGCGGTGAGGGTAAGTCCCCCGTTGGACGCCCCGGTCCTGTTACTCCGTGGGGCAAGCCCGCTCTTGGTTACAAGACGCGTTCTAAGAAGAAGGCGTCCGACAAGTTTATCGTTAAGAGAAGAAACGGTAAATAATAGACTATTTATTCTGCGGTTGCTGTTAATAAGAACGGCGTTGCGTATTTGGAGCGCGGGGGCAGAAGTCCCTAAGGAACGCTCCGCCGAGCGCGTAAAAACGTTTTTCGCTGCTCATTAACTTGCAGCTCAACTGAAAGGATTTTTTACAATGGGAAGAAGCATTAAGAAGGGACCTTTCGTGCAAGAGGCTCTGATGAAGAGAGTTCTTGACATGAACGAAAAGGGTGAAAAGAAGGTTCTGAAAACTTGGAGCCGCGCTTCGACGATTTTCCCCGATTTCGTAGGTCATACGTTTGCCGTTCATGACGGCAGAAAGCACGTTCCGGTATACGTTACCGAGGATATGGTAGGACACAAGCTCGGCGAGTTTGCTCCCACGAGAACTTATAAGGGTCACGCGGGAAGCAAGACCACAGGCAAGAAGTAAGGAGGAGAACTATGGAAGCTAAAGCTATTCTGACGCAGGTTCGTATTTCTCCGAGAAAGGTCGGCATAGTGCTTGATCTTATCAGAAACAAGCCTGTGGAGGTCGCTATGGCGATACTCAACAACACGCCCAAGTCCGCAAGCGAGCCGCTTGCAAAGCTGCTGAAGAGCGCTGTTGCCAACGCAGAGAACAATCACAATATGGATACTTCCAGATTGTATGTTTCGGAAGCTCACGTTGGTCCGGGCATTACGCTCAAGCGTATCAGGGCTAAGGATCATGGCCGTGCTCACAGAATTTTGAAGAGAACGTCCAACATCACGCTGGTTGTTAAAGAAGCTGAATAAGGAGGAGAATTACAATGGGACAGAAGGTTAATCCACACGGTCTCAGAGTGGGTGTAATCAAGGATTGGGATTCTCGCTGGTTCGCGGGCAAAGCAACCTTCGGTGATACACTTGTTGAGGACTATAATATCCGTGATTACCTGATGAACAAGAGAATGTTCAACAAGGCTAACGGAGAAAAGACCGCGCAGCAGCTCTCGAGAGCTGTCGGAATTGCCAAGGTCGAGATCGAGCGCACAGGCGCCGACAAGATCAAGGTTTATATTCACGCGGCAAAGCCCGGTATGCTTATCGGTGTAAAGGGTGCGGAGATCGAGAAGCTCCGTGCGGAGATCGAGAAGATCGTCGGCGGCAAGAGCGTTTCCCTTGATATCGTTGAGATCAAGAATCCCGATCTGAACGCTCAGCTCGTTGCTGACAACATCGCAATGCAGCTGGAGGGTCGTGTATCCTTCAGACGTGCTATGAAGCAGGTGATCGGCAGAACGATGAAGAGCGGCGCCAAGGGTATAAAGACCATGGTAAGCGGCCGTCTCGGCGGTGCGGAGATCGCTCGTTCGGAGAGCTATCACGAGGGTACTATCCCGCTTCAGACACTGCGTGCGGATATTGACTACGGCGTAGCGAGAGCGAACACCACATACGGCGTTATCGGCGTTAAGGTATGGATCTACAACGGCGAAGTGCTCAAGGGCGAGATCCCCGCACAGAGATCGGAGCGCCACGACAGACGCCGCAATGACAGAAACAACGGTGGCAGAGGCCGCGATGATCGCCGCCCACGCAGACCGAGAGAAGCTAAGAAAACAGAAGGAGGTAACGAATAATGCTGCTTCCTAAGAGAGTAAAGTACAGAAGGGTGCAGAGAGGCCGCCGCAAGGGCGTGGCTACAAGAGGCAATACCGTATCCAACGGACAGTTCGGTTTGCAGGCACTCGAAGCTGCATGGATAAAGTCCAACCAGATCGAGGCGGCTCGTATCGCTATGACACGTTACATCAAGCGTGGCGGTCAGGTTTGGATCAAGATATTCCCGGATAAGCCCGTTACTACAAAGCCGCTCGGCACTCGTATGGGTTCCGGAAAGGGTTCTCCCGAATACTGGGTTGCCGTTGTTAAGCCCGGACGCGTTATGTTCGAGATCGCAGGCGTATCCGAGGAGACCGCAAGAGAGGCTATGCGTCTCGCGATGCATAAGCTGCCTATCAAGTGTAAATTTGTTAAGAAGGAAGACGGAGGTGAGCTTTAATGAAGGCTTCGGAAATTAAATATCTTTCGGAAACAGAGCTTGAAACTAAGCTCGCCGAACTCAAAGCAGAGCTCTTTAATCTTCGCTTCCAGCTTGCCGTAAATCAGCTTGACAATCCTACAAGAATCAAGGCTGTCAAGAAGGATATCGCCCGCATCAAGACTATCCAGCGCGAGCGTGAGCTTACGGCACAGAATTAAGGAAGGAGGATAAGAACTAAACATGGAAAGAGCTTTAAGAAAGACAAGAGTCGGCAAGGTAGTCAGCAACAAGATGGACAAGACGATCGTCGTTGCCATCGAGGACAATGTTCGTCATCCTCTTTACAAGAAAATCGTAAAGCGCACCATTAAGCTCAAGGCTCACGATGAGCAGAACACCTGCAACATCGGCGACAGAGTTGAGATAATGGAAACTCGTCCGCTTTCCAAGGACAAGAGATGGCGCCTTGTAAATGTAATTGAGCGCGCTAAGTAATATAGCGGACAGTATTTGAATTTTACGAAAGGAGAAGTAATGCCATGATTCAGATGCAGACATTGCTTAAGGTTGCCGACAACACCGGCGCCAAGGAGCTTATGTGTATCAGAGTGCTGGGCGGTACCCGCAGAAGATACGCTAATATCGGCGACGTAATAGTTGCTTCGGTCAAAAAAGCTACACCCGGCGGCGTTGTTAAAAAGGGCGACGTTGTAAAGTGCGTTATCGTTCGCTCGGCTAAGGGCTTGAGACGCGACGACGGCACATATATCCGCTTTGACGAAAACGCGGCGGTAATTATCAAGGAGGACAAAAATCCGAGAGGTACTCGTATTTTTGGGCCGGTTGCCAGAGAGCTTAGAGATAAGGACTTTATGAAGATTTTGTCCCTCGCTCCCGAAGTACTGTAATGGAGGTGTACTGATGAATAAGCTTCATGTTAAAGTTGGTGACACCGTAATGCTTATGGTCGGCGACAAGAAGGGCGACAGAGGCAAGACCGGAAAGGTTCTCACCGTTTCCCCTAAGGAGGGCAAGGTCATAGTTGAGGGCATCAACATGGTGACCAAGCACGTAAAGCCCCGTCAGCAGGGTCAGCTCGGTGGCAGAGTTCAGGCCGAGAGCCCGATTTACGCTTGCAAGGTTATGCCCGTTTGCCCTAAGTGCAGCAAGCCTACCAGAGTTGGTCACAAGATTGAGGACGGAAAGAAGATAAGAATTTGCAAGCACTGCGGCGCAGAGCTGAAATACTAATTAACCAGACGACTTGTCGGGTACAAGCAGCACGGAATGATAACGGTGAATTTATTCATAGGTTCTTCCGTTGCTAAAATCCGGCAGATAGGAGAAAGTAACAATGGCTAGAATGAAGGATTTCTACAAGGAAACCGTAGCCCCCGCCCTGTTTAAGAAGTTTGGCTACAAGTCTGTTATGCAGACACCGAAGATCGATAAGATCGTAGTCAACGTAGGCTGCGGCGAGGCTAAGGAAAACGCGAAGATCATTGAAAACGTAATGGCGGAGCTTGCTGCTATCACGGGTCAGAAGCCCGTTGCGTGCCGCTCTAAGAAGTCCGTTGCGAACTTCAAGCTCAGAGAGGGTCAGATCATCGGCGTTAAGGTAACACTGCGCGGCGAGATCATGTACGAGTTCCTCGACAGACTGTTCAACGTGGCTCTGCCCCGTGTACGTGACTTCAGAGGTATTAACCCCAACTCCTTCGACGGACGCGGCAACTACTCGTTCGGTCTGAAAGAGCAGCTGATCTTCCCCGAAATTGAATACGACAAGATCGATGCGGTTCGCGGTATGGATATCAACTTTATTACCACCGCTAAGACCGATGAAGAAGCAAGAGAGCTGCTCACGCTTATGGGCGCTCCGTTTGAGAAGTAATTTTGGAGGAACAAGATGGCAAAAACGTCTTTAAAGCAGAAGCAGCAGAGAACGCCTAAGTTCTCCACTCGTGCTTATAACAGATGCAAGATCTGCGGCAGACCTCACGCTTATCTGCGTAAGTTCGGCATTTGCAGAATTTGCTTCAGAGAGCTTGCGTATAAGGGTCAGATTCCCGGTGTGAAGAAGGCAAGCTGGTAATCACCAATTAGCAAATCGGAATTTTTACCTCATCGGACGGAAGTTTGCAATAAAGTCCGATCAAGAGGAAAATCAAGTAGGTACGACGGGCATAAGGCGCGTAACGCTTTTAATAGCGCCCGTAACGGCTTACGTTTAGGAGGTAAATGAATGCAGATCACTGATACTATTGCGGATATGCTGACAAGAATTCGTAACGCTAACTCCGCAAAGCACCCAACTGTTGACATTCCCGCTTCCAACCTCAAGAAGCAGATCGCTCAGATACTGCTTGACGAGGGCTACATCAAGGCTTTTAAAGTTATTGATGACAGCAAGCAGGGCGTTATCAGAGTAACACTTAAGTATACCGACAGCAGAGCTCAGGTTATTACCGGTCTGCGCCGCGTATCTAAGCCCGGTCTTAGAATTTACTCAAACTGCAAGGATATGCCGAAGGTAATGAAGGGTCTCGGAATTGCGATAGTTTCCACTTCCAAGGGCATCATGACCGACAAGAAGGCTCGCGAGATGAACGTCGGCGGCGAAGTTCTTGCGTTCGTATGGTAATAGGAGGAATAGTAATATGTCAAGAATTGGTAGAATGCCTGTTACTGTTCCCGCAGGCGTCGATGTAAAGATCGACGGACCGGTCGTAACAGTAAAGGGTCCTAAGGGAACTCTTACCAAGGAGTTCAATCACCTGATGAATATATCTCATGAGGGCGCGGAGATAATCGTTTCCCGTCCCGATGATGAGAACCTTTCCAAGTCGCTCCACGGTCTGACCAGAACGCTTATCCACAATATGGTAGTAGGCGTTACGGAGGGCTTCAAGAAGGAGCTGGAGATCAACGGCGTTGGTTTCAGATGTGAGAAGCAGGGCAAGAAGGTCGTTATGAACCTTGGCTTTTCTCACAAGGTAGAGGTTGAGGATACCGACGATATCAAGCTTGAGGTTCCCGCTCCCAACAAGATCATTGTAACGGGTATCGACAAGCAGAAGGTCGGACAGATGGCTTCCGAGATCAGAGGCAAGCGTCCTCCCGAGCCTTACAAGGGCAAAGGCATCAAGTACGTTGATGAGGTTATCCGCCGCAAGGAAGGTAAAGCCGGCAAGGGCAAGAAGTAAGGAAAGGACTGAAAGAAAATGGTTAAAGCTATTGATAAGAATAAGAGCAGACTTCGCCGTCATAAGCGCGTCCGCTCTAAGATCACAGGCACTCCCGAGTGTCCCAGACTCAATGTTTTCCGTTCTTCCATGCACATTTACGCTCAGATTATTGACGACGTAAACGGCAAGACCTTAGCTTCCGCATCGTCGGCAGTAAAGGGCTTCGGACAGTACGGCGGAAACGTTGAGGCGGCTAAGAAGGTCGGTCTTGCGATCGCAGAGGCGGCTAAGGCCGCGGGTATCACAGACGTCGTTTTCGACAGAGGCGGCTATGTATACCACGGCAGAGTTGCGGCTCTCGCCGAGGGCGCAAGAGAAGGCGGACTTAATTTCTGATAAGGAGGGAAACAGACTTGGCTAATTTTGAAAATACAGAAAACGAGCTCTCCGAGAAGGTTGTTGCCATCAACCGCGTTTCCAAGACGGTAAAGGGCGGACGTATCATGAAGTTCTCCGCGCTGGTAGTCGTAGGCGACGGCAACGGCACAGTAGGTTTCGGTATGGGCAAATCCAACGAGGTTCCCGACGCTATCCGCAAGGGAATTGACGACGCGAAGAAAAATCTTCACAAGATCGCTCTTAAGGGCACTACGATCCCCCATGAGATCACAGGCAAATTCGGCGCAGGCGCAGTTCTTATGCGTCCCGCTCCCGAGGGTACAGGCGTTATCGCCGGCGGTCCCGTTCGTGCCGTTATCGAGATGGCGGGCATCAAGAATATCCGTACAAAGTCGCTGCGTTCAAACAACCCCTGCAACGTTGTAAGAGCTACTATGCAGGGTCTTACAAGCTTGAGAACGGCAGAAGAGGTCGCTGCGCTCAGAGGTAAGAGCGTTAAGGATCTCTAATTGCGCAGATGGCAAATCGATAGGCTGCGTTGAGGCGCGGAGCGTCGAAACGGAATCTAACGTCGATTTGCGGTTTAAGATAAGGAGAAATATCATGGCATTGAAAATAACGCTTGTACGCTCGCTTAACAGCTGCAAGAAGAATCAGATCGCCACCGCGTATTCCCTTGGACTGCGCAAGGTGAACTCTGTAACAACTCAGCCCGATAACGAGGCAACAAAAGGTAAAATCAAGACTATCGCTCACCTGGTAAAGGTTGAAGAGGTTTGATTATACAAAAACATCTAATTTTTACTAGGGGGTGCAAAGCAATATGAAGCTTCACGAATTACAGCCGGCGGCAGGTTCGGTCAAGGACGTAAAGCGCATTGGACGCGGTCACGGTTCCGGTCAGGGCAAGACTGCGGGCAAGGGTCACAAGGGTCAGAAGGCACGTTCCGGCGGCTCTATCAGACCGGGCTTCGAGGGCGGTCAGATGCCGCTTCAGAGAAGAATGCCGAAGAGAGGCTTTAACAACATCTTCGCAAAGGAGTTTGCGACTATCAACGTGTCCGAGCTTGAGAAGAGATTTGAGAGCGGCGCTGTTGTTGACGCTGACGCTCTTATCGAGTGCGGCGCTATCAAGGACGCTAAGGACGGCGTGAAAATTCTCGGCAACGGCGAGCTTACAAAGAGCCTGACCGTAAAGGCGGTAAAGTTCACCGCTGCCGCTCAGGAAAAAATTGAAAAGGCAGGCGGAAAGGCTGAGGTGATGTAATTGAACGGAATGCTTACAGTCTTTCGTAACGCGTGGGTAGATACTCAGCTGCGTAAGAAGATCTTGTATACGCTGTTTATACTCCTCTTGTTCCGCTTGGGTTCATGTATTTTCGTTCCGTTCCTTGACAACGCCGCGATATCGCAGATGATCTCGGGGGCGTCACTGCTTAATTACCTTGATGTAATGACGGGCGGCGCACTCGGAAAGGGCACGCTGTTGGCGATGTCCATCACTCCGTATATCAACGCATCGATCATTATTCAGCTTCTGACTGTTGCGATACCGCCGCTCGAAAGGTTATCCAAAGAGGGCGAAGAGGGCAGAAAGAAGATCAATTCGATTACGAAGTTCACTTCGCTCGGTATAGCGATATTCCAGGCGACGGCGTTCTACTTCTCACTGAGAAACGGTACGACGGATTCAAATGAAAATCATGTTGCGATTTTAAAGTTCGGCGACGTTCTGGATACTACGAGCAACACGTTCTCCGTGGTGCTTTCGGCGATAACCATTATCGCGTGCTTCGTTGCGGGTGCGTCGGTCATTATCTGGCTGGGCGACCGTATCAACGAAAAGGGTATCGGAAACGGTATCTCCATGATCCTGTTCGCGGGTATCGTGGCAAGAGTTCCGGAAACAATCGGAAACTTTATCGGCATTATCTCGTCCGATCCCGACAATATCGGCGTAAACCTTGTATTTATTATCGCTACTGTGATTATCTTTGTTGCGATGATATGGTTCGTTATTTTTATGACGAACGCGGAGAGACGTATTCCGGTTCAGTACGCAAAGCGCGTTGTTGGACGCAAAATGTACGGAGGACAGTCTACTCATATTCCGATCAAGGTCGCAATGAGCGGCGTTATGCCTATTATCTTCGCGATGTCGCTGATGTCGCTGCCTCAGACGATCTGCTTCTTCTTCGGTATAACCGGTAAGGGCGATACCTTCTGGGACGGCTTTGTGAGATTTTTCTCGCAGCAGTCGGCGGTGTATGCGGTAATTTATTTTGTACTGATTATCGCGTTCAACTACTTCTATGTGGCGATCACGTACAATCCCGTTGAAATTGCGAACAATCTGAAAAAGAACAACGGCGCGATACCGGGTTATCGTCCCGGTAAGCCAACATCCGATTTCATTTACAATTCGCTTAACAAGATAACGCTTATCGGCGCGATTTTCCTTGGAGCTATCGCGATATTCCCGATCATACTCTCGTGGATCAACCCGAGCTTCTCCGCTGTATCGCTCGGCGGTACTACGATGCTGATCATCGTCGGCGTAGCGCTCGAAACGGTTCGTACTCTCGAGAGCCAGATCATGATGCGTCATCACCCGGGCTTTTTGGACTAACAGCTGAGTAGCTTTAATACAAGAGGAGCTTGATTATGAATATGATTTTTTTGGGCGCTCCCGGCGCCGGCAAAGGCACACAGGCAGAGGTTGTCTGCAAGGAGCTGAATATTCCCGCGATATCGACGGGCAATATGCTGCGTGAGGCCGTTAAGAACGGCACCGACGCGGGTCTTGCGGCAAAGAAGTTTATGGACGCGGGCGAGCTTGTTCCCGATGAGGTCGTTATCGGCATTCTGAAGGACAGGATAGCTCAGGATGACGCCAAGAACGGCTTTATCCTCGATGGCTTCCCCAGAACAGTTGCTCAGGCGGAGGCGCTTGAGAGCATGGGCGTACAGATCGATAAGGTAGTCGAGATCGAGGTATCGGACGAGGCTATCACGGCAAGAATGAGCGGCAGACGCGTTTGCGAGGGCTGCGGAAATTCTTACCACATCGAGTTCAAGCCCACCAAGGTCGAGGGAGTTTGCGACGCTTGCGGCGCTAAGGTCGTTCAGAGAATAGACGACAAGCCCGAGACAGTTCAGGCTCGCTTGAAGACCTATCATGAAAAAACGGCTCCTCTTAAGGATTACTATCAGTCCAGAGGAAAGCTTGTTTCGGTTCAGGGACAGGACGAGATCGCGGAGACCTCTAAGCTGGTTCTCGCTGCGATCAAGGGCTGAGTCCGTTAGAAAGCGTACAGGCAAATGATACAAATCAAAAATCCAACCGAGCTTAAGGCTATGATGAAAGCAGGCGAGCTTGCCGCACAGGCGCTTGCGCTCGCGGGGAAACATGCCGTTCCGGGAATTTCAACGTGGGAGCTTGACAAGATCGTCGACGACTTTGTTCGTTCTAAGGGCGGACATTCTCCCTGCAAGGGCTTTGAGGGCTTTCCGGCGCATAACTGCTACTCGATAAACGAGGAGCTTATTCACGGTATCGCTTCAAAGAAGAAGATACTCAAGGAAGGCGACATCATCTCCTGCGACATCGTAGCGGAGCTCAACGGCTTTATGGGCGACAATACCAAGACTTTTATGGTCGGCAAGGTGTCCGAGGAAGCGGAACGGTTAATGAAATACACCGAAGAAGCTTTGTACAAGGGCATAGAGCAGGCTGTTGCGGGCAACCGCATAGGCGACATTTCTCATGCGATCCAAACTCACGTGGAGAGCGGCGGGTATGCTTGCGCCGAGAAGTTTATCGGACACGGTATCGGACGCGATATGCACGAGGATCCCGAGGTTCCGAACGAGGGCAAGGCGGGGCATGGTCCGAGACTTATGCCCGGTATGACGATCGCTATCGAGCCTATGGTCAATTCCCACTCGCGGCGGGTAAGGATATTGAGCGACAAGTGGACGGTGGTTACCACCGACGGAAGTCTTTCCTGCCATTTTGAACACACTATCGCCATTACAAACGGCGAACCCGTGATACTGACACTGGAGAGCCACTGATGGATATTAAAGTCGGAAGAGTGGTCATAAGCTCCGCGGGGCACGACGGCGGTCGGCGTATGGTCGTGACAGGAGCTGACGGCGGATATGTTTTCGTCGCAGACGGAAAAGAGCGAAAGCTCGCATCCCCGAAAAAGAAGAATATAAAGCACGTCTGCGCGACCTCGTGCTCGATAGAGCTTGAGGGATTGACGGACAAAAAGCTGCGGCAGACGCTTAGAGCGTTGAGCCCCGAATGCACGTTACAGGAGAGTGAATAGCTTGTCTAAGGAAGATGTATTGGAAGTAGAAGGAACAATTCTTGAGGCGCTCCCGAATGCTCAGTTCAAGGTGGAGCTGTCAAACGGTCACCAGATTTTAGCGCACATCAGCGGCAAGCTGAGGATGAATTATATCCGTATCCTGCCGGGCGATAAGGTCACCGTTGAGATGTCTCCCTACGACCTTACTAAGGGCAGAATCACATGGCGTGCCAAGTAATTTGCATCACCAAATGATGCTGCCGCAAACAGTGAACCTTTAAGGAGGGTAATACAATGAAAGTTAGACCTTCGGTAAAGCCCATGTGCGATAAGTGCAAGGTCATAAAGCGCAAGGGCAAAGTTATGGTTATTTGTGTTGAACCCAAGCACAAACAGAGACAGGGTTGATCCCTATTTTTAAGGAGGAAATGCTATGGCAAGAATTGCCGGTGTGGACCTGCCTAAGGAAAAGCGCGTTGAAATCGGCTTGACCTATGTATATGGTATTGGCAGAAAGTCCGCTAACGATATTCTGGCAAAGGCGGGTGTTAATCCCGATACCCGCGTTAAGGATCTGACCGATGAGGAAGAGGCTAAGATCCGTGATGTCATCGACAAGGATGGCTATGTTGTAGAGGGCGATCTGAGAAGAATGGTCGCGCTTAACATCAAGCGTCTGGTTGAAATCAACTGCTATCGCGGTATGCGTCACCGCAAGGGTTTGCCCGTCCGCGGTCAGCGCACCAAGACCAACGCCAGAACACGCAAGGGTCCGAAGAAGACAATTGCTAACAAGAAGAAGTAATAGGAAAGGCGGTAAATAAATGGCACAGGCTAAAAAACAGGTTATCCGCAGACGCCGTGAGCGCAAGAACATCGAAAACGGTGCGGCTCATATTCAGTCGTCTTTTAATAACACTATCGTAACCATCACCGACCTTCAGGGTAACGCTCTTTCATGGGCTTCCGCAGGCGGCTTGGGATTCCGCGGATCGAGAAAGTCCACCCCATACGCGGCGCAGACCGCTGCCGATGTTGCGGCTAAGGCTGCTATGGAGCACGGACTTAAGACCGTTGAGGTTTTCGTTAAGGGTCCGGGTCAGGGTCGTGAGGCGGCTATCCGCGCGCTTCAGGCTGCCGGTCTCGAGGTAAAGCTCATCAAGGACGTAACCCCTATCCCACACAACGGATGCCGTCCCCCCAAGAGAAGACGCGTCTGATCGGGGACACGAGGTCAATATGGTAAAAACAACAGCATAAAAACCGAGCGCGACGTTTGCTCGGCGTCGGCTGTTCAGCCGATATGTAATTAGATTAACGGAGGATTTTATATTATGGCAGTAAATCGCGACCCGATTTTGAAAAAGTGCAGAAGTCTTGACATCAGCCCCGCTGTACTGGGCTATTCCGAGAACAAGAAGTCCAAGAGATTCCAGAAGGACGGCGCACGCCGCAAGAAGGTTTCCGAGTATGGACAGCAGCTCAAAGAGAAGCAGAAGCTGAAATTTGTTTACGGCGTTCTTGAAAAGCAGTTCTATCACTACTATGAGCTGGCTACCAAGGAAGAGGGTATCGCAGGTGAGAACCTGATCAGACTTCTCGAGAGCAGACTTGACAACATCGTTTTCAGAATGGGTATGGCTACGACACGCCGCGAGGCTCGTCAGCTTGTAACTCACGGTCATTTCTGTGTGAACGGCAAGAGAGTTGATATCCCCTCTTACAGAGTTAAGGTAGGCGACACCATTTCTCTCCGCGAGAAGAGCAAGAAGAGCAAGAAGTTTGAGCAGATCGCAGAGGTTGCGGGCGGCAGACTTACTCCTATGTGGCTCGACGTGGATAAGGAAAAGCAGGCAGCTAAGGTAACACGTTCTTTCCAGCGCGAGGATCTCGACTTTGAGATCGCAGAACACTTAATTATCGAGCTGTATTCTAAATAATAGCAGGCGGTTGTTTCCCGCGGTTCGGGCAAAGTCGATTTGTTTCGGAGTAATACGGGAGCGCTGTGATGCATACAGATATTTAGTGCAGTTATTTTTAATTCACGCACGGCGCGGTGTTTGCGCCGCGTGATTTGCGTCAATACTTTATTGTATAAGGCGCGGCGCGTGATTTAAAATTAACAGTGAATACGGCGGGCTTGCGGTGTAAGCGCAGGTCGGTGCACAGGATAATTAACTAAAGGCAGTGTATCATTGCCGACGGAAAAGCTGGTGGGAGGGTTACCAAATGCTTGAAAAAATTGAAAAGCTCAACATAGAGACCTTCAAGTTAAGGTCGGACGGAACTTATGGAATGTTCGTTCTGGAGCCTCTCCAGAGCGGATATGGAAACACATTGGGCAACAGCCTGAGACGTGTGTTACTCTCCTCATTACCGGGAGTTGCCGCAACGTCTGTCAAGATCGACGGCGTTCAGCACGAGTTCTCCACCATTCCCGGTGTTAAAGAAGACGTTACTGAAATAATTCTCAATATCAAGGGACTGAGAGCAAAAATGTACGGCGAGGCTCCCAAGACCATTTATATCGAAGCAGAAGGCGAATGCGAGGTCACTGCGGGAGATATCAAGACCGATTCTGAGGTCGAGATACTTGATCCCGGAATGCACATCGCGACGCTCGGCGCAGGCGCTAAGCTGTATATGGACATCACGCTCGACAGAGGCAGAGGCTATGTCGCTGCGGAACAGAATAAGGCTCAGCTCCAGCCCGTGATCGGTGTAATCCCTATCGACAGCATTTATACCCCCGTTCTGAAGTGCAACTACACCGTTGAAAATACGCGTGTTGGGCAGAGGACTGACTACGAAAAGCTCATCATTGAAATATGGACAGACGGTACGATCTCCGCTAAGGAAGCCGTTTCCTATGCGGCGAAGATCCTTATTGAAAGACTTCAGCTTTTTGCGGAGCTCTCCGACGAGACAAATCCGCAGGAGCTTATGGAAACAAAGGAAGAAAGCCGCAAGGACAAGGTTCTCGAGATGACTATCGAGGAGCTCGAGCTGTCGGTGCGTTCGTTCAACTGCTTGAAGAGGGCGGGCATAAACACCGTCGAGGATCTCGTAAACAAGTCGCCTGAGGATATGATGAAGGTGAGAAACCTCGGTAAGAAGTCCTTTGATGAGGTCAAGGCTAAGCTCCAGTCGCTGGGCTGCGACCTTATGAGCTCTGAGGAAAACAATTAATCGGTGCAGTTTTCCATTTGGGAAACTGGCGCAATGTAAGATAAATTCTACCGAAAGGAGAAAATAAAATGCCAGGTTCAAGAAAGCTGGGTAGAGCCAGCGACCACAGAAAAGCAATGCTCAGAGGCATGGTCACTTTTCTGTTTGAAAACGGAAAGATCGAAACTACCGTGACCCGCGCTAAGGAAGTTCGCGCGGAGGCGGAGAAGATGATCACTTTAAGCAAGGTAAACACGCTTCACACAAAGCGTCAGGTGTTCTCGTACATCACCAAGGAGGACGTTGCGAAGAAGCTGTTTGACGATACCGCGGAGGGCAAATATGCTTCCCGCAACAGCGGTTACACCAGAATTTACAAGCTCGGTCCGCGCCGCGGCGACGCTGCGGAAATGGCGATCATTGAGCTTATCCGCGATTGATCTTTATAACTTTTCCCTCCCGCTTTCGGGAGGGATTTTTGTCGAATAAGGAAGTTAAGAAACTACCGATTTAATCGCGGATTTTCAACCGGGGGCGGGGAAAACCGCGCAAAAATAACGTTTATATAGATGAAAAACGTTTCATTTATAAATTTCCTAAAAGCAGAAGCTTGTGCACTGATTAAAAATCGGTATCTTTCAATGATTTGGCGCAAATTACCAAAAATGCTGAATTGGTTTATATATTATAACAAGAACATTTATGTTGACATTGCGGAACAAAAGGTGTATAATGAAAGTGTAAAGAAAATTCTGCCAAGTGCTGATAGTAGTTGAGGATGTTTAAACAGGCATTTTAGCAGAATTAAGCGATGAGGATTATGTTCTTGTTTCAGAGGAAGAGTATGTTGAAGAAGGCGGATATGTCTTCAATGTTAAGACATTTGTTGAAGGGGGAATGGAAACTTATTCCGGAACTCTTGGTTCAAAAACCTATAGATGTGAGGCAACTTATTCTTTACCATCACCGGGAGGAGTGCAGAATAAGTGGGTAATAATGTTGGTAAAAGGAACATTTTCTTGTGACAAAGAAAATAATCAGGCTAATGTAACAAATTGTACTAAAGGATATACTCCTCTTTTAGGGTTATATAATGTCAAAGAAGATACAATAAAGACAGAAGACAATAAAGGCGGTTTTTGGGGCGGTAATCGTTATGCATATATAGAGTATGATGCGGTGATGTCTAATGGCGGTAATACGTATAAAACCTTTACGTTAAAATTTGACGTAGATGTGAATGGCGATTATCATATCAAAACATCGCCAACAGCAGACGGAACGGAGGTAGGCTGATGAAATTGACTGATAATTATGAAGAGTTAAAGAAATACTCGGTGCGTGAGCTTGCGGGCGCGAGTTTAAGAAGGTTATGTGAGAAATTTTTTGAAAAAAAGCCGGCAAGACTGGCAACAAGTGCTGTTGCGGCATTTGCTGCGTGTTATGGAGCGAGAAAGGTGCTCCTCTATAATTGGTGGGATTACGCAATACAAGCCTTGCTTTTCATCGCATTGGTTATGAGCGTATCGGTTTTTGTATCGAATATCGGTATGTTTACGAAGCGAAAGTTTATTGTAACCGCGTCAATTTCTACGGTGCTGTTATGGATAGCTGCGGCTGTTGTCGGAGAATATACAGCCATTGATTTGACCCACATGGAAGTTCTTCCCGGTGCGATCGGCAGAGCATTGCTGTTTTATGTACCGATATTTATTATCATATTTGGAATGGTTATGCTGCTGTTTACACAATTTACCCGCACAAAAAAGAGATCGTAACATCTATCCCTCTCGCTTTCGGGAGGGATTTTTATTCATAACTTGTCCGCTTTTTTCAAAAACCCCTTGACAAATTTCGGCGAATGTGATATAATTGTAACGTTGAAAGTACATCTGTTATGGGGGTATAGCTCAGTTGGGAGAGCGCTTGCTTCGCATGTAAGAGGTCAGGGGTTCGAATCCCCTTATCTCCACCAAATAGCCAAGAAACCGCATTGTTAAGCGGTTTCTTTCTTTTTATCCCCGAAAAATCCCCGAATTAAGTCAAAAAATTATTTTGGAACTATTCGGTCGAGAATCTTTACAGCTCTCTCTTCTTCTCTCGGATAGAGATGACTGTAGGTGTTCAAAGTCATTTTTATATCTGCGTGACCAAGCCGCCGTGCGATCTCCTGAATATTTACGCCCTCGTTCACCAAAACCGAAACGTGCGAATGTCTGAAATCGTGGATTCGTATATGTGGAAGTCCTGCCGCTTTTGCAAATGCCGTGTTCTTCTTCTCAATAGTTGTATCGGGCAGCGGACGTTCACCGCCGCAAATACGGAAATCCTCGCTGAACAGGTGTGTAGCCGCTCGCTGACGTTCTTTATGTTCTGCCAGTATATCAAGCAACGGCTGAGGAGCTTGTATATCTCTAATACTGCTCGGATTTTTGGGCGGCGTTTCCACTATGTCTTCGCCCTTGATTTTCTGTGTAATGCTGCGTCTTATATGAATGATGTTCCCCTCAATATCCGACCACTTCAAAGCATTTATTTCGCCTTTTCTCGCTCCCGTATAGAACGCGACTGCAAAGAAAACATAATATCCCCAGTCGCTAACACTGTGCGCGTTCTCTTTTGCAATTGCAAGAAAATCAATGAATTGTTCTGCCGTGTAGTAGTGCAGCTTTTCAGCGGGCTTGTCAAAGCGGTTCGCGTCCTTGAACGTTCCCAACGCGGAGAGCGGATTCTTTTGCAAGTAGTCAAGTTTCACGGCATAGTTAAGCATTGAGTTGAACGCTTGATAGATGTTCTTCTTGGTTACTATCGACAAGTCCTGTGCGGCGATGCTGTTCTTCCATTCTGCAAGCCGCTCTTTAGACAGCCTGTCAAGCCGATGATTTGCCATAGTCGGCAAAACGTGTGTTCTCAATATCTGCATTGCCTTGTTATGAGATGATTTACGCGTTTCATTAGCGTGATACACTTCATACTCATCGAAAAGCTCTTGAATAGTCTTTCGTACAACAATGGTTTGCTTATCCTTGAACTCCGCAATAAGCTGTTTCTCAAGAAGATTAGCTTCAGCAAGCCCGTAAGCAGTACGCTCAACTTGACGCGGATTTCCGTTCATATCCGTATAATTGACCCGCACTCGGTAGCCTTGCAGATTGTTTTTCTTCTTATCGATCTTGTTTATCGGCATTGTGGCACCTTCTTTCCGATTCTCATTATAGCATATTCATCACGAGAATGCAAGTGAAAATTGCGGAATCGCCCACACAACATAAACCGCCGCTTATTTGTATATACGCTTATAAACAGACAACTTTTTATAAAATCCAAGGCTTATATTGTATTTTTAGAGGGTAAGTCAGTGTTGGATTTGCGCCGCTGTCGGTAAAAGCGGGCGCCATTGACCTCAAACTATGGGTAGGCAAAACGCCACCCCATCGCTTAATAACCCCCTCGCGGTTTACGATCTCGACTCAATATAGGTCAATTTGACTTCGTTACCCATCGAAATCTCGGATACTTAACAACAGCCGCTCGCCATTAGGCATATACCCCAAAAGGGATATGCCCCCGGTAGTGCTTTGCCGCCTAGGGGGTATATTGTATATGTTTTTTCAGAACATATAGTTAACTAATAAAACCAGAATTTTATTTTGTGGGTATATAGCATATTGCCATATACTTCTATTTGCTTTGTAAATGCTACTAGAATTAATTTCGTGGATATATTCGTATCTACACATACCAAGCCGATAAAACGCAAATATGAGCCGTTTTCGCTGCCCTGTGAACGTCCTCGGTTTAAGAAGATATCATCCGCAGCATAAACGATTGTATAGCCGTGCGTTTAGACCGATGAAAAACAAAAAAACTGTTATGAGTAACGTTTATTGTCGCCTTCACGGCGACTGAGAATAGCCTTGTAGCAGTGGAAGGAAATGTTCAGGTAAACCTGTGATTAAAGCCAAAACTTTTCCGTAAAAAAACATTGATTTTTTAGAAAATTACTTGAAATTTACAAAAAAATGTGGTATAATATTAAAGTATTTCTAGTGTCTTGCATATAATGTCGTGTGATATAATATGCAAAGAGAGAATGAGAGACGGTTTAGCTGTGCATGCACAACTAAAAATTGTATTGGGAGGAAAAGACCAATGGTAAAAGATTTGGTAAATATTACAGCGGAAGAGATTGAGAAAAGTTCCGCGCATAGTGTCGAGGACAACAACATTAAAATTACGTACTTGCAAAATAATGGCTCCGATCAACACAGATGGAAAGACTCTGATATTTTGTGCTGGATAGAAGAAGACATTGACGATTAACATAGTACATCCTCATAGCGAAAGGGGTTATTAAGTTGTATCTAGTTTTTAAAAGCCTTGAAGAATGGTTTGCAAATAATCAACTGCAATCTAAATTTCAAGATACATACAGGACGATTTATTGCGCTGCACATGATTTTGCTTTACATATGAATAAAAAGGCGCAAGAAAAGTCAGGAGAGATTGCTAGCATTTCTATCAGCGAAATACTGTTAAAGCAAGCGTTAATCGATGCGTTCGACGATTTATCTCGTTTGATAAATTATCATCCGACAAAAAAGCCCAATCCTATTAAAGAGATGTCTTATATTGCCTACTGGCTAGTTCGTCATAAGCCTATTCGATTGGAAAATGAAGATATAATTTGCAATGAAAAATTGTCTGATATAGCACGAATGCGTTTTCTATTTCTTAACGAGGAATTTTGTGTCAAGTTACTTATGAATTCGGCATTTGAAGGAAAAAAGGAAAGGCATGCTTCTTGCTCAATGATTGACGCAGGTGAGAGGCAATTAAGATATTACAAACGTTATCTTCTTTATTATTTGGTTTATCGTTTAGATTCGCCAAAATCACTTGAAGCAATGATATTGGGTTGCACTATTCATCCTGCATGGGAAGTTGATCCGGTAATATGGAGCAATCCCGAGGAAAATGAAGACTTTTTAAATAATGGTGATTAAGTATGCATATTGGGAAATGGAAAATTACTATAAAGGACTTTGTTTGGTTCGGCATTTGCTTAGTGCTTGTTGTATGTTTTTTGATAGGTTTAATTTTATATAATTCTACTTGTGCTTTTGATATTTTGTCTGGAGCGTCTACTGCAGTATCTATCGTATTGAGTTTAGTTGCTATTCTGTATTCTATGATAGAGGGGGCGAATAGTACTCAAGTTAATCAGGAAACTAAAAGCCAATTATCAAATATTGACAAGAAATTAGAAACAGTTACAAATAAGCTTGCAGATTTAAAAACGAAGAAGCAAAACATACGCGATGCTGTTCCAATATTATATTCAGCGCTTCAAGAGATTGAAAAAACGTCTACATCAGGTGGTGATGCGATAAACAAACAGATAAAGCAAAACTTGGAGAATCTCAAAAATTACATAGATGAGGATATTGATGATTAGATTCAAACTGCTGATTTTATATAAATTATGGAGAACAAAGAGCCCGTTGAGTATAATTTAGCTCAAAAAATGAGCTAAATCTACTCTACAAAATTGTCCACCTATACCACAGATGTCTCATTTATGGCGATATGTACAATTTTTGTCTTACATAATTTCGAGGGAGCACTAAAACGGTACTCCCTCTTTTTTATCGCTTTCGGGGAACTCAAAAAACCGATACTGAAATGTTGCCATCAACTGCCTACGCGTGTACGCACTGATATTTTCCAAAATGTAAACCTACCCCGCCACGCCCTCGTCCAGTTGGACGGCACAAGCCCACCGCTCACACACTCTAGGGGGCTCCATATTAAACGGTAACACGCCAGATATATAACTTACACTACCAACACATAGAAATGCAATACAGAGCCGTACACGCTTTAATTTGGCGGCTTCTGTGGACGGTGTAGCCGCTCGAATCTTTATTATATATGCACACAATACAGATGTATAAAATGTGCAAAAAATACACACAAACTTTGTGCATTTTGGATATTGACATTCACACGATTTAGGTGTATAATGTAGATACAAGGTAAGGGAACACCGAAAACAAAAACCACCCCTTAACCTTGCAGAAAGGAGCGGTTTCAATGGTAGTTGCTCTTTGCGTGTTGGTGTTCGGAATATGTTTCGCGACTAACTTCTACAACATCATCACAGCACACAACGACAAACGCGATTAAACAAAATCGCGTAAAGTTTGGAGGTGATACGGGCGGCGAGGACACCGCCTAACACCTACCAACATTATAACACACTTTACCTAATTTGTCAAGAGGAGGACGCAATGAAAAAGGCAATTATAACGGGTCTTGCGGTTCTTGCCGCTTGTGCTGCGCTCGTTGGAGCGTATATGCTCGGCAGAATTCAAACACCAACGGCAACAAGTCAAGATGTTATCAACCTGAATGATGTACAAGGCTTTTCCGTTAATGGTGATGAATTGCACATCTACACGGCAGACGGCAACGAATATTTGATAGTCAGATAATAGGAGGGCAAACACAATGAATCAAGTGGTTAAAACAATAGCAATAGTAGAAGAGGATTTCAATGATGGATTTGACGATATAGCACTTGAAATTGCCGAAAAATGCGAATCACTTCGCGATATTCTCTACATGATGGCGGACGCTACACGGCGCGGCGATATTGCAAGCTCTTTGAGTTTGGAATTTATCGCAATTCAGCTTGACGAATGCAAGCAAAAAGTTATGGCATTAAGCAATTAAAAAAGCATAACTCCAAAGGGCGAGAGTCGAAAGGCTCCCGCCCTTAATCGTTACCAATACAACAGAGCCAAACCACCGAATTAAGCCGCTCGGCTCTATGCGTTTTACTCTTACAGGCTGAGGGCAGAGAGAACATCAACACCGCGCCGCCGCTCTCGGCTCTTGTTATTCCTCTTCAGATTTGTCGGCATCGTCTGGAACATATTCGAGAATATCCCCAACTTGACAATTTAAGAGCTTGCAGATTAAAGCAAGTACATCATAAGAAACGCTCTCTTGATGCCTTAATCTTGATAAAACTCTTTCACCAAGTAACTTTTCTTGCCTGATCTTATAAGAAGAATATCCAGCCTTTTTTAAAGATTCCAACACATCAATTTTGTATCTTATAGGCATATTATCACCTCTTTCTGTATTCTTATTATACCACATATATACACACAAATCAAGCGTATAAAATGCACAAAGAGTACACACAAAATTTGTGTATTCTGCCAATTGACATTCACACGAAATAGGTGTATAATATAATTACAGAAAGGGAAAACAGCCAACACCCAATCTGAAAAAACACATTATACAAGGAGGTTCACACAATGTTGAACAAGAACGAACTCACACAGAAAATCCACCAAATCAAGGAGTTGCAGCGAATGAGTGAGGAACTCACCGCCGAACTCGAAGCCCTCAAAGACGAGGTTAAGCAGACAATGACCGAGCAGAACACCGACACGCTTGTAATTGACTGCTACAAGGTTACTTGGAAGCCTGTAACATCTAACCGTATTGACACAACGGCGATCAAGCGCGAACTCCCCGAAATCGCAGAGCGGTACACCAAGCAGACCGAAACCAAGCGCTTTACAATAAGCTAAAGCGAAAAGCCCTTGCAAGTGCAAATTGCAAAGGCTTCCCCAAAAGTGGTACAGTGTAACACCTACTTACAGTTACATTGTACCACAAATGGGGGAAAAAGTCAAGCCAATAAGGAGGATTTTTAATGGACAACGAAGAACTCGAAGAATACATACCCACCGCGGGCGATATTATATCCGAGGTCTGCGGAACGCTCGAAGCGCTTACAAACATATTGTTTGCAGTATCAAACAGCGTGACACAAGGCGATATTCCAACCGGCAGATGCTTTGATTTCCTTGCCGAAACAACAAGTGACTGTATGGAGAGACTTCTGCCCTATGCGGAAGACTGACAACGAGAAAGGACAAAAATGCTATGGAACTTGAAGAAATGATTACCGTTACCCCCCTGATGTCAACGATCCGAGGATTTAAGGAGCTTTTGCTCGGTATCGACACCGAATCCAGCCTTGACCCCGGTACAAGCGAGGAACTATACCTATCGATTTGGGAGATTTTCTCAAAGACCCTCAAAGAAACACTCCCCTACAAAGCGTTATTGCTCTGGAGCGATCCCGATTATGCAAGCGTTTTCATTCTCGAAACCGATAAAGAGTGCGCCGAGTGGACAAAGGACGCGAACCGCCTGTTTGCGGAGAACCCGATCCCCAACAGTGACGACCCAGAGCTTGACGAGTTCGCGCGGCGCAACAGATTTGTCCGTGAGATCACCTTTGAGCAATTCCTTGAACTTGCGGGGGATGAACTCTATAACCCTAACAATTACAGCGTTAGCGAAACGGGGCTTGAGTTCGTTGTCGAGGATCGTACACCGATAGCCGAGGCACGAGCCGCAGGGAAACTCTGATCTGCCTATAACCCAATAACCGCAGAGCGGCGCGGATAAAGCCGCTCCCCCTATGGGGATTTATTCAGGAGGTTTTTTATATGTTGGATTTAAAACATTTTGCAACAGTTCTTACGGAGACGAAAGCGGCATTAAAGCCCATTGGAAACGCTCATAAGAGCGGCGGTATCTCGGACGAGGATTTTACAGAGGCGACGCGGCACATTATCCGTATTTTCCAAATGGCAGCTGAAAGCGATCTGAGCGGAGCATATTTTCTGTTGGATAAGGCACCCGAAAGCGAGGAATTTACGGCGTTCGTCTATGATGACCCGTACACACTTGAATATAATCTCAGCTCACTTATCAGGCAGAATCCGTCCTCAAACGACGAGCGTTATGTAAGATCGGGCTTCTACAAGATTCAGGAAATGAGCAACAACAATTGGCGCAACCCCCTTTTCTACGAGATCACCGAAAAAGGAACGCTAATTTTCCACAGCAAGGTTTGATTGAGATAACGCTTGACCGTTGAAGGGAATTTGATTCCCCTCGCCTAAAGGGTGTCCGTTTGATGCACCCCCTTTAGGCGGTAGCCGTCAGACGTCCCCCACCGTATAAGATGATGGTGCCTGTCTGACTGGCATCGTCAGATTTTGGGCATCTTCCTTATAGGGGGGTATACCTATTATAATATACTTTGCAAGCGTAGCATTTCAATGGGGTATACCCTAACGGTATTGTGAAAGAGCGTGTCATTTAAGTGCTAAAGTACCATTTTGAAATATTTCAAAAACAATTTATACCCTATTGACAATTAAAGCCGAATATGGTATAATCGTTATATGAGATAAAACCGCGCTAAGAAAGAGGTGCTTGTATATGGCAAAAATTGGATATATTCGGGTATCGACCGAGGAACAAGAGACAGCCCGGCAAGAAGCAATTATGAAGAATTACGGCGTTGAAAAAATCTACTCCGAAAAGCTGTCGGGCAAGAATACCGACCGTCCCGAATTTCAGAAGATGATAGATTTTCTTCGCGAGGGCGACACGCTCTATGTTGAAAGTATTTCGCGATTAAGCCGATCTATCCGCGATTTACTGAAAACCGTTGATATTCTGGCTGAAAAAGGCGTTATCTTGATTTCCGACAAAGAGAAAATTGATACAAATACCCCCAACGGGCGCTTTATGCTCTCAATTTTCGGCGCGTTATCCGAATTGGAGCGCGAACAAACTTTACAACGGCAGCGCGAAGGTATAGAGCAGGCGAAAAAGCGCGGAGTGTACAAGGGGCGAGTGCCAATAAAGATTGATGAAAAACGTTTCAAGGAGGTTTGCAAGCGTTGGACTGATGGAGAGATTACAGCAGTCGAAGCAATGCGGAAGCTGAATCTAAGCTCAAATACATTTTATCGCCGTGTAAAGGCTCTTGGCATTCAGAAGCCGCCCGGACGAAAAACGTCTGCTCACGATAAAACCCCATAAACAAAATGCCGCTCGGATATATAGCAATTCCCCTACCTAATCGGCGGGGGAATTAAGTGTATATTATAATAGTGTAGCCGCTGCATTTTGCAAGTTCCTCTTTTCGGGCAATATGCACAAAGCAAGGAAAGTAAATTGTACAAATCTTACAAAATTTTAAAACATACACAAATAGCCTTGACATTCGCCAAGGTTCATGCTATAATTAAAATGTGTAGTAGACGAACTATGCCCACTTATAAAACAAGCAAACTAAACGCAAATAAAGCAAGTTGTTTTCCAAGCTATTGTCATCGATTTAGGTCAACAGCCTGTTTAATTGTGCGCCGTTTTGCGCCTTAGCTTTTTGCAATGTGATTATTCCGCTGTGTGAGCCTTACCACAGTAAGGGCATTCTTCTTCACGGTTATATTATATCACAAAGCACTTGAAAAGTCAAGGGGTTTGTTACAAAATCTTATATATTTTGTACACATTTCTTAAATAGGACTATAATTCAGGCTTGCATTTAGGCAAAATATACAAAATACAAGTCTGGGTATAGGGCGTGTATGGCGTCTGCTCTACAATCTAACAAAAAATGAGGTGATCGCCTATGCTTGGCAACAATATCCTTTGAGAGCCGGAACTGCATAAACCGCCTCAAAGGACGATCCAAGAAAGTCATTGCGACTTACAAAAACACATTATAAAACGGCAGAAATTTCCAATGATGAGGTTTTCCCGCCCTTCACCTCACCAAATAATTACATCATACGGAGGACAACAAAATGAGTAAAACAGGAATAATGGTTAGGGTTCCGCAGGTGCGCTCAATCGAAGACGCAGTGCGGCTTTATTACGAGAAATCCGAACTTACAAATGCCGATATTAAACAGCTTTTCGATGTTCACAGTTCGGCAACTATCGCAAAGTTGAAAAATCTCGCCCGTGAGCGTATGGCGGAGGAAAATGTTCCCGTTTGGGATGCTCGAAACGTCAATACAGCAGCAGCTTATTCGGTCTGGGGATTGCAAATTGATAATTTGGAACACAGATTGAAAAAACTGCAAGAACTTAAAGTGTTGACGGCTTAACAGACAACAGAAAAAACAATTGGAATAAAAACACAATAAAAATTCTCTCCAAATTGTTCAATTTTTTAATTGGGAGGATTTTATTATGAAGGAAAAACTGGCATTCATCAATAGGGGCAAAGCCTTTACAACCAGCCTGATCCTTGCACAAGGAATGGGCATCTCCGCTCGTTCTGTCAGATCTCTGATAGAGAAATACAAGACAGAACTAGAATCTTTCGCAAGGGTTACATTTCAAATGCAGACCTTGCAAACCAACGGCGGCCCGCAAGAAGTTAAGGTTTATTTCTTAACAGAAGAACAGGCAACTTTTGTTATTTCGCTGATGAGAAATACTCCACAAGTTATGAAATTCAAGAAAGAACTTGTTGAGCATTTCTACGAAATGAGAATGGTTCTTAACAACTTAACACAGGCGAAAGATAATTATAAGGCTCTTTCGGAAGCGATTTACAACTTCTATGGGGATACTGTTAATCCACACGTTTATTCAAACGAAGCCAACATGATTAACCGAATTGTTCTTGGAATGAGTGCAAAGCAAAAAAGCGATGAACTCGGTTTAAAAGACAGTAAATCACTTCGGCAACATTTAAGCAATGAACAAATAATAGCCCTTGACCGCTTGCAACAGGTAGATATTTATTTGATTTCAACGGGAATCCCCTACGAAGAGCGTAAAACAAGGCTGAAAAAATATTACGAGAGCATTGCGAATAAGACAGCAGATACAAACAAAGACTGCGCTTAGTTGTTACATTATAATCAAAATAGTTTGGAGTGCTCGTATATATCGGGCATTCCAAACTAAAATTTACCAGGTCAATATAGGAGAAATTATATGATAGAAAAAAATGAAAATACCAAGGTCACGGTTGTTGACTCAATGATGGGTTCCGGTAAGACCTCTTGGGCGATAAATTATATCAATCAACACGAGGATGAAAATATCCTTTATATCACGCCCTATAACACTGAAACCGAGCGCATAAGGGACTCGGTTCACAGAGAAGTCAAACTTCCGGCACACAAAGGCGATGGTAAACTCGGAGATATTTTGAAACTGCTTGAAAACGAGGAAGACATATCAGCCACTCACACTCTGTTCTCTATGCTCACAGATGAACATAAGGAAGCCATAGACAGAGGCAGCTACACACTGTTTATAGATGAAACAGTGGAAGCGGTTGCCCCTTATGAACTAGCCAACAGCGATGACATTCAGTTTTTGCTTGATAAAGGTTCAATTGAGATCGATTCGGACGGAGTTATACATTGGATAGACCAAGATTATGACACACGGCTAAACCCGATAAAAATTTTGGCGAAGAATCACGCACTGTTTCAAGTAAACAAAAAAATCCTTATATATCAGTATCCGCCTGATATTTTTAAACTTTTCACGAAGGTTTATGTGCTTACCTATATGTTCGGTTCAAGCACGATGAAGTATTATTTTGACCTTGCTAAAATAGAGTATGACCTAAAAAGCGTTAAGCGAGTAAATGATGAATATAGGCTTGTGGATTATTATGAAGCGTCTAGGGAGAACATCAAAGAGAAAATACATATTTACAACAATCCCGACCTCAACGAGATATTCCCACAGAAGATAACCTCTTTTTCATCTACTTGGTACAAAAATCCTGATAACCGCTCCAAAATAACGAAACTCCAAAGGGCAACATACAACTATTTCCATAACAGGTGCAAAGCTAAAACAGGGGAAACGATGTGGACGACCTTCAAAACGTTTAAGAGTAAATTGAAAGGAAAAGGATATACAAATTCATTTGTACCGCTGAATTGCCGTGCTACCAACGATTACGCGCAGAGTAAATTTCTCGTCTATCCTGTAAACGTTTATCCGAATGTAGGCGTATCTCAATTCTTTTCACAACGCGGTTTGAAAATAGATGATAATAATTATGCGCTTTCGGAGTTGGTTCAATGGATTTTTCGAAGTGCTATCCGCAATGGAGAGGATATACATATTTATCTCCCCAGTAAGAGGATGAGAGGGTTGCTTGAAAACTGGTTAGAAACATAGACTTATGATGGTTTAACACCTCGTAGGTGTTAAGCACCCCCGAAAAAGGTAGTGTGAAAGCGGATTATTTTCCAAAAACGTTAAAAGAAAAAGATTAGAAAAGGATATATGTTGATTGCTTGGTAAAAGCATTGATCTATTCGATTTTAATCACGGTATTAGGCTGTTTAACACGGCTTTAGGACTTGGAAGGTGTTAAATTTGTTCGCGAAGTCGCTCTACGAGCCATTCTGTGAGAAAAAACGTTAAAAGAAAAGGTGTAGATTTTTTCGTTATCCTTGCTCGAAAAATGTTTTCAAAACTAATCTAAAAATGGCACATAAAGGCTTATAGGAGAAAATTTTTTCATATTCCTTATCTTCAAGATTCGCTAATGGCGAGTGATCAATTACCGAGAGGAAATGAATAGGATTTTTCTCTGTGAGCCTTTATGAGAATTTTTTCAATTGATAAGACAAATAACGGTGTGGAGACGAGTGTGCTGATTCTCCGATTGAGCATCGCAGAGATTAGTCTGAGGATAAATAATTTTTCTTTTCTCATTTTCGGAGTTTATCGTTTTTAGATAAAGAACCCGACTGCATACGATTATAAAGTGATAGATATAAATTGTGATTTTTTATATGGAGGAAATACTAATGACAGAACAAGAAAGACTTTACGAGATTTACAAGGATTATGGCATTACAAGAGGGTATATTCAAAAGGCGATTGATGAATACCTTGAATTGGGCGAACCGTCTGAAACTGCCTTTGCGTTTGTCAGAGCGGCATTAGCCTTAGCGGTTTCAATGCCGAGTGAATTTAAGCTAAACGATTATGCTGTTGTGGTAAAGAAATCACCACACGACCCGGAGGTCAAAAAACAGTTTGATGAGCTGCAAGAAGAGATGTTCATAGCTGCTCGTTACAAGGAGCATGGCGTAAGTGTTTATCTGATAGATGACTTGGTGCGAAGCGGGCTGGAACACGGGCTTACCCGCACGTCTGCTCTCGCGGGAGTACGAATGGGATTAGCTAAGGAGTACGGGCAGCACGAATATTTCACACCACAGGACGTTTCGGAAATACTTGGGATGACGGTCGAGGACGCGGATGCCCTTTTGGAGGAACAGTCAAAAGAGGGCTTGATAGAGACTGCACAGATAACGTATTCACCGATTGTACAGTAATTCAAATAGAGAGGATCTAATGTAATGAAAAATTCAAACTTAGGAACGATAATCGAGGGATTTCAGTCGGTTATAGACAATATGCCCGACTATACCACATATGAATATCCCGCCAATAACCCTGATTTTAATTTCAAGGAAGTTACCAAAAGCGTGTTTGATGGTATGTATAGGCTTATACGCGCTCTTCTTCAAACAGAACATTTTCTCCGGCTTAACGGTAAAGAGGGAGATTATGTTTTAATTTACGATACCGCTGAAGAATTGGACGATTTTCTTAACAAAGCCACTAACAAGGGTAATACGGTAGTTGAAAAGTTGGATTATAAAGGCTTTCTCAATCTTACATCTGGAAATGAAATCATTCTGTGTGACTACATTTGCATTGATAAGCTGCCCGTTGTTATATTCCCTTTACGCACAGAATCTATTCCGAAAAATGTGGAAGAACCTTGTTTATAAGCGTGAGTAATATTGATAAAAATGCAAAGGAGCAATTAGTATGGGAAGAAGACCGAAAAATTATGTACCGCCACACCCTCTGGTTTTGATTGAGTGTGTACGGTGTGGAGAAAACAAACCGGAGAGCGAGTTTTATTGCAACAAGCAGAGCAGAATATATAATATAAAAAAGCGAGTACCTCTATGCAAAGACTGTGTACAAGTTCTGTTAGAGGAATATTCGCAGCGATACGGGGAAGAAACGGCTGTTTTTGCACTATGTGGTATAATGGATCTCCCTTTTTTACCGGAAAGATACAAAAAGATCGCAGAGACAACCCCGCCGTTCACTTTCTGGAAGTATATCAAACAACTCCAGATCAACCAATACCGAGATATATCATTCGCGGACTCCTTATCCGGCGAGGATTTGTCCCGACTTAAGCAAGCAAAACCTGCGGAATATACAACAAACGAGCGTCTGAATAGACTTCAAGAGGGCTTTTCGTCATTGCGAGAGGAACTGCACCGCCTGAGATCGGAAATAACCGCCGATCCCGCTAAGAAAAAAACGTCGAAAACCCGAAAAACCGCATTATACCGCGCGAAATAATCCTTAAAACCCGCTTCGGCGAAAATACTTAAAAATTCGCTCTGCGACTGCCTTTTCAAGAGATTTCGGGAATGAAAACAACTTCACTCCGCTAAATCCCCGAAAAGCGCAGTTTCAGAGCGTATTTTTGACCGATTTAGCGCGGTAAATTGTTAAAATTTATCGGAAGATTATTTTATAAGTGCCGCACAGCTTGAAAATAGCTATTTTTACTCTTTTTGGCAAAATTTTCTTTAATAACCTATTGACAATTTTGAAAAAATGGTGTATACTATGTATATACGGAAGGAGCGTGATATATATGACAACATCAATTCAAAAATGGGGAAACAGCCAAGGAATAAGGATCCCCAAGTATCTGTTGGATGCTGTAAAACTTGCAGCAAATGACGAGATCGACATAAGAGCAGAAAGTGATATGCTGATAATCAAAAAGGCTGCACCGACCGCCGCTCGCAAAACGATAAAGGAACTGTTTGCGGGTTATGACGGAGAATACAAGCCCCAAGAGGTTGACTGGGGAGAACAGGCGGGTAAAGAGGTATGGTAAAACAGGGTGATATTGTCAAGGTTAATTTCAATCCGCAACAAGGACACGAACAAGCAGGATATAGACCCGCTCTTGTGATCAGCAATGATGATTTTATCTCCCATGCCCAACTTGCTATTGTCTGTCCGATAACGAACACGCGCAACAATTTCCCTTTGCACATTCCGCTACCCGATGATCTTACAACAACTGGAGTGGTATTGTGTGAACACGTCAGAACGCTTGACTTGAACGCTAGGCAGCACACTTATATAGAAACCGTGCCGACCAATTTTTTACGACGTGTTATTGATACGGTCTTTGCGGAAGTTGAGATAGTATAAGGGAAACGCGGCGTTTATTTGAAGAAACTTTTGAGACTTGCATATAAACGAAGATTTAAAACGGAATATCGGTGATTAAAAATCCCCGATTTATCCCCGAAAAAGTCAAAATTTATGATAATTTCATTGGTCTTAACGCAAATGAAAATAAATGCAAACCGCATAACAGCAAGGGTTTATGACTGTTTTTGATTGGTGGGCAAAGAGGGTTAAACAGCTCAATCAACTCCCCTTATCTCCACCATACAAAAATCCCCTTGCAAAAGCAAGGGGATTTTTGTATGGCGCAAAGGTCTCGCCGCGCGTCCGACGGACGCGTGACGGATGCTCTTTGCTAGCGCAATTTTTCGCGAATTGCCATGATGGCAATTTGATTTTGCCCGCTTTGCGGTCAAAATTTCCGAAAAATCGCGCCGCGCTCCTCTCGTATAATGTGGTCAGGAGGAAAAATGAAACGTATTGCTAAATTTGAAAAGGTGTCAATTGAACAGTGGCGTCAAGGATATTCGAGGGTGGACGCGGAGCGTGTTTATGAGAGTATCGCACTGCCGAAACGTGCTACTTCGGGATCGGCGGGGTATGATTTTTTTGCGCCGTTCGATATTGAGCTCAAGGCGGGCGAGACCGTAAAAGTGCCGACGGGTATACGTGTTAAGATATCCGAGGGGTGGCTATTGTCGCTTTATCCACGCAGCGGATTGGGCTTCAAGTTCCGTTTGCAGCTCGACAATACCGTCGGGATAATCGACAGCGACTACTACTTCTCCGACAACGAGGGGCATATCTTTGCAAAGCTTACCAATGACAGCAAGGAGGGCAAGACGGTCACTGTTGCGGCGGGAACAGGATTTATGCAAGGCATATTTACCGAGTACGGCATCACCGAGGACGACGACACGGCCGGCGTCCGCAACGGCGGTTTCGGAAGTACTACGAAATAATAACGAATATCCCCGAAAGACATTAGCGCGGTCGTCTTTCGGGGATTATTTGCGTTATTTTGGTTTATTTTTGCCGTATTCCGCACAAATTTCAGACAGCGTACATTCCGCACATTTCGGCGCTCTTGCGGCGCATACTCCTCTGCCGTGCCATACGAGGCGGTGACAGAAATACAGTCCCTCATCAGGCGGGACTATCGCGCGGAGCTGCTTTTCCACCTGTGCCGCGTCCTTGCCCTGCGACAAGCCGAGCCTGTTCGTGAGCCGTATAACGTGCGTATCGCAGACCATTGCGGGCTTGCCGTACAAGTCGCCGACTATAAGGTTGGCTGTCTTTCTTCCGACACCCGGGAGCTTGACAAGCTCTTCTATACTATCGGGTACGGTGCCGCCGTGTACGTCATTCAGCATTCGGCACATCTCCACGATATCCTGTGCCTTGGTGTGGTATAGGCCGCAGGATTTTATGTACCCCTCTACCTCGGAGACCTCCGCCTTCGCGAACGCGTCAACGCTAGGAAAACGCTCAAACAGCGCGGGGGTCACAAGATTTACGCGTTTGTCGGTACACTGTGCGGAGAGCCTTGTCGCGATAAGCAGCTCGTGCGGCTTGGTATACAGCAGTGCGCATTTCACCTCGGGATATTCCTGCTTAAGCAGCTCGATAATTTGAGCTGCCTTTTGTTTTTTCGTCATTGGTCTTCCTCATCCTCTGTCGGCTCGGGCAGCTTTGCCGCCCGTATTTTCAGTATATTTCTGTCCTCGACCTGTAAAACGGCGAGCATTACGCCCTCGTATTCCACGGTGGGCGGCACTAGGTCCGTGCCCTCGGGGATATATCCGAGCTTGTCGGTGACAAAGCCCGATATCGTCTCATATTCGTGATCCTCGGGCAGATCAATGCCAAATAGTCCGAACACCTCCTCGGGGTCTGCCTCGCCAGCGGCGTCGTAGGTGTCCTCGCCGATCTTTGTGATAAGCTGCTTTTCGTCGTCGTATTCGTCCTGGATATTGCCCATGACCGCCTCAATAAGGTCTTCGAGCGTGACTATGCCCGCCGTTCCGCCGTATTCGTCGACGACCACCGCCATTCCCGACTTCATCTCGGTGAGCGTTTTGAAAACGTCGGGGCAGGAGCAGGACTCGGGAACATAGCTTACGTCGCGCAGGAAGTCGCCGATCCTAAAATCGGACAGATCGGTCTTTCCGATAAGGCATAACAAGTCCTTGACAATGATTATGCCGACGATCCTGTCAATGCTCTCCTCGTATGCGGGTATTCTCGAAAATCCCAGATCAAGCGCCAGATAGATAAGATCGTCCAGCGTTATCGAATTTACGTCAACACCCACTATATTCGTGCGGTGGGTCATAACGTCGGCGGCGGTGCGGTTATCGAACTCAAAGATGTTGTTTATCATCTGCGCCGAGTTCTCTTCTATGCCGTCCTCGTCGTCGTCACTGGCTAGCGCGTCCACAAGGTCGCGCACCTCGTCCTCCGTAACGTCTGCGTAATTTGCGCCGAGCACCGATTTCAACAGCGCCATAAGTCCCTTGTTAAGCCAGATCAGCGGCGCTAAAAGCACCTTTCCGACCTTGTGGTCGTTATGATCGTTTTCCTGTTTTTCGTTAATACTTCGACTGCCGTCAGTATCCATAAAACCTCCGTTAATAAATTATAAATTCAAACCCATATTTTCGTCATTGGGAGCAAACCCCAGCGACGCATAAAGCGGTCTGCCGTTTTCGGTCGCGTCAAGAGAAACGTAACTTACTCCGCACTCCTTTGCATTGTTGAGCAGCATCGTCACCATCTGCCGCGCGATACCCCGACGACGATAATCCGCGTTGGTGTATACGTTCATAATGTGAGCGCGTTTTCCTATCGGGTGATCAAAGGTAGGCATAAGCGTGATGTAACAGATAGTCGCGCAGCCCACAGCCCTTTCGCCGTCGAACGCAAGCACGGTGGTCTGGTCGCCGCTTTTAAAAAATTCCTCGGAAAGCCGCGTGAACTCTCCCGCAAACTCCGATTCGGGTTTATTGTAAATTCCGCAAAGCAGTTCGATACGCAGTTTGATAAAATCACCTATGTGTTCGGGGGCTGCCTTTTCATATGTTATCATTCGCCGCTCCTTTTATCCGAATTCTTTAAGAAATCTCATATATGTTATCAGTAATACGGACTTCCACCAGTTCGCCGATAAAGTATATTCCGCGTAATCGTTATACCACGCCCACGGCACGGTATACGAGCCGTCTTTGAGCTGCGCCTTGGCAAGCAGCTCACATTCTTTTTGGACAAGCTCTTTGTTGTTCTCGAAGAACATACTTTCATTGTTGTTGATAAACATTGATGGGCGGCAGACGTACTCGGTTTTCCACCTTTCGGTATCGCGGCAGATGTCGTTGTTGATCTCCTCTTGCAGCTTTTCCGCGAACGTGCGCATATCCACAAGCTCCAAGCCCGTTTCCGAGAGATATTCGTATAATCTCATAAGACCGTGAGCGATATAATCGTCGCCAACAGGCGTTTTGGAAACAAACCATTCGTATGCTTGTTTTGCTATCTCCACTGCTTTTTTATACAGTCCGCTGTCCTTATCCGCAAATTTCAGGATAAATCCCGCGAGATGGGCGGTCGGATTGTAGCTGAAGTCTTCTTCTCGGTTTTCGGAGTAGCCCACCATACCGCATGAGGGTAATCGTCGTTTGATTTTACGGTATTGAGCCACTGGTTATGCTTTTCCGAGAAATCCGCACCGCTGTCAAGGTAGCGAAGAATCCCCCCGATAATCGGGTGAGAGCCGTCCTCAAAGCCGATTTCCCGCAGTATCTCGCAAGCGTTCCATGTATGCATGGGGTTGGAATTCGGATTGAAGTTGTCCGCCTCGAGACCGTGACCGAAGCCGCCGTCCGAGTTCTGATACGCTGCAAGCGCCGTCAGAACGTCCCCGCGGTTCCCGTTCTCAAAATGATAACGCCAGCGCGCAAGCTCCAAAGGACGCGCGTTGCGGTAAATAAAAACGCGCGCTTTTGCATAAATCTCGTCAAATTTATTCATCGGCATCCTCCGTTCCGAAAAACAACCTTTCCCCGTTTTGTCTTGCGACATCTATCATTTCTTCGGTGGAAACGCCCTTTATCTCAGCCATTTTCGCGGCGGTGAACGCTATCATCGAGCTATCCGAGCGCTCTCCTCTGTGAGGAACGGGTGCCATATACGGGCAGTCCGTCTCGAGCAGCAACCTGTCGATCGGGGTTTCCTCGCAGACATCCCACGCTTTCTTTGAATTCTTGAACGTCAGCACTCCCGTAAAGCCAATATACATTCCGAGCTTAACGACATCGCGGGCGGTCTCGGCGCTGCCCGAAAAGCAGTGGAGTACTCCGCGCGGCTTATATTCTTTCAGTATCTCCATAGTATCCGCCGACGCGTCGCGCGAGTGGATAATTACGGGCATATCGAGCCGCTTGGCGATCTCAAGCTGCCGTACAAAGACCTCGCGTTGAATATCCTTAGGCGGATCCGGATAGTGGTAGTCAAGCCCAATCTCCCCTAAAGCGACTACCATTTTATGCGCTAGCAGCTTTTCCAGTTCGCTTTCCCAATTATCGGGAAGATCGGCGGCGTGTTCGGGGTGAATTCCCGCCGCCGCGTAAATATAATCGTAACGCTCCGCAAGCACGATTTCCTCCATGCTTGACGGAAGATCGCAGCCGATAGCGAGAACGCGTCCGACATTTTTGCTCGGCAATTCGGCGAGAATTTTGTCCAGATCCTCGCCGAAGTCCTCTTTCATGTAATGCGCATGTGTGTCGAATATACTGCCCATTTATGCCGCTCCGTTAAAATACGCTTCGAGAACGAGCTGCTTGGTCTCGTAGCTTTCCAACGGCAGACGTCCGCGCCCGCCGAACAGCTTTTCGGTGTCGCCGAACGCCGACAGGAATGAGCGTTCAAGCATTCCCGCCTTGTCCTCGCCTTCAATGCTTACGCAGTCAAAGAACATCAGCAGACGCGCGGCGGTCTCGTCGGGCTGCCAGTATTCCGCGGTGTTTTCCTCGGCGGCGGAATTGCCGTATAACTGCCGTAATTGAGCGAGCAGCTCCTCGGCGTACATCTTAGCGCCTACGCTCGGTACGTTACCCGAAAGCACCTCGCCTTGTTTTACGAACATCGCGCGGATAATGTGGCTTACGCCTTTTGTCATACGCTCCTCGAGAGTTGCGGGCGCGCCCTGCTCGTCTACCTTTGCTACCATATCCTCGGTGTTTTCTTTATGTGTTAGATTATTGTCGGCGGTCTGTTTCTGCGCCGACTTCTTGGTATACGCGGGCGTAAAGGCAGCCTCGGATTTCACAAAGCTGTCGGTATGCTCGGTGGCAAGCGTACTGGTTTTCGTTTCGGTGCGCTGTGTTGACGTTTTGGTCAGCGTGGTTTGATTGACGGAACCAATGTCCGCTATTCTTGAAATATCCATACTTCATTTCCCCCTTCCATGGGTAAATTGCAAAAACCGCAAATGAACTATCTTATTATCATATTATCGTGATCGTCATTACATAGCCCGTCGTCGTGGTCGTGCGGCTGAAATCCTACGATATCTCTGCCGCGCGTACTATATCTGTCGCGCTGGGCGTCAACATACTTCTCGAGAATCTCCGAAAAATCCCTCGGACGCTTTATCGACTTTATCTCCTTTACGGGAGTGTCAACATCCTTGCAGTTGATTATCACAGTGCCGCAGCCGAACATTCTCTGCCCCAAAGGCAGACGAAGACTTTTGTCAAGAACGCGGTACAGCTCCACTTCGTCCTCGGTGATGTTAAGAAACCCTTTGCGGGTTATAAGCTTCTTTTCGGTTAATATATAACGCGTAAACGACCAGGGAAGCCCCAAAAACGTCCGTTTCTTGTCCGTCCACACCTGTCCGGGGATAGGCTTTGCCATACTTGTCAGTCCTTTCTTATCTGATCGTTGAGCCGTTGGGTACATCTTTATCGAGGAACAGCACACGAACGTCGTCCTCGCCCGCGTCGCACGCGAGTATCATGCCCTCCGACAGTTCTCCGCAGAGCTTTGCGGGCGACAGATTAGCCACGAACACTATTTTTTTGCCGATCAAGTCTTCGGGCTTATACCACTTCGCGATACCGGAAACTATCTGTCTGCCGTTTCTGCCGTCGTCGACGGTGAGCTTGAGCAGCTTTTTCGCCTTGGGTATTTTCTCACAGGCGGTTATCTCGCCGCTGCGGAGCTTGATTTCGGCAAATTGATCTATATTGATAATATTCGCCTTGTCCAAGTCTTCGTCCTCGCGGATAGTCTTTGCGGGCTTTATCAACGCGTTCAGTTCTTCGATCTCCTTGTCAACGTCAATTCTCGGGAACAGAACGCCGCCCTTGTGCACGGTGACATTTTCGGGCAGCTTTCCGAACTCTCCCAGAGTATCATATGCAGTAAGACTCTCGTCAGCGCCTATTTGCTCCCATATTACGGGCATCGTGCGCGGCATAAACGCTGCCAGAAGTCCCGAGCAGATGCGTATGGACTCTAGCAGGTTATACAGAACGCTTGCCAGACGCGCCTTTTTCTCCTCGCTCTTTCCGAGTACCCACGGCTCGGTCTCGTCGATATATTTGTTAGCGCGGGAAACTACCTTGAATATCTCCTCCAGCGCCTTTGCGAGCTGTGCATCTTCTATAAGCTGCGTGACCGTTTCACGCAGCGCCTCAGCCATACCGATAAGCTCGTTGTCAAGCGTTTCGGGTTGTCTGTCCGTCGGGAGCGTGCCGCCGAAATATTTGTCCGCCATCGCGACAGTACGGGAAACAAGGTTGCCCAGATCGTTCGCGAGGTCGGAATTTATTCGGCTTATCATTATCTCGTTTGAAAAGTTGCTGTCCGAGCCGTATGGCATATCGCGCAGTATCTGATAGCGCACCGCGTCCGAGCCGTAGCGCTGCGCGAGCACGAACGGGTCGATAACGTTGCCGATGGATTTGGACATCTTCTGTCCATTGAAGTTTATCCAGCCGTGACCGTACAGCTTTTTCGGCAGCGGCAGATCAAGCATCATCAGGATAGCGGGCCATACTATCGAGTGGAAGCGCACTATCTCCTTAGCGGTCATATGCATATCGGCGGGCCAGTACTTGCCGAAGTCGTCAAACTTGCCGTTTTCGTAACCGAGTGCGCTGATATAGTTCGTCAGCGCGTCCACCCAGACATATACGACGTGACCGGGGTCGAAATCCACGGGAACGCCCCATGTGAATGAGGTACGCGAAACGCAAAGATCCTCAAGTCCCGGCTTTATAAAGTTGTTTATCATCTCGTTGACGCGGCTCTTCGGTGAGAGATAATCCGTTTCGGTGAGGAATTTCTCCACCTTGTCCGCGAATTCCGACAGCTTAAGGAAGTACGCCTCCTCATGAGCGTCGACGACCTCGCGTCCGCAGTCGGGGCACTTGCCGTCCTTCAGCTGGCTCTCCGTCCAGAAGCTCTCGCAGGGAGTGCAGTATTTGCCCTCGTACTGTCCCTTGTAGATATAGCCATTGTCGTGGAGCTTGCGGAACACCGACTGAACTGTCTTTATGTGATAGTCGTCTGTGGTGCGGACATATCGGGTGTAGCTGATATCCATAGTCTCCCAAAGCTTTTTGAACTTCTCGACTATATTGTCGACATATTCCTTTGGTGCAACGCCCGCGGATTTGGCTTTTTGCTCGATTTTCAGACCGTGCTCGTCCGTTCCCGTCAGGAACATTACGTCATAGCCCTGCATTCTCTTGAAACGCGCTATTGTGTCGCAGGCTACGGTCGTGTAGCAGTGACCTACGTGCGGTTTGTC
>CAJUMS010000002.1:0-31642 GCA_910587465.1 uncultured Oscillospiraceae bacterium | reverse complement strand
GGATAGTATATAGGAGTGGTTATATAGTATTTTCCTTTTTGGTTCATCGGTATCTTCCCCTTTTCCAACTTTTGTGAAATTTGTAAATATTGCCCTAAAAAGCGCATACTTATATAATTATATTATAGTACATTTTCACGCATTTTTCAAGTATTGTCAAAAAAAACAAGAAATTTTTACATATTACATAAAAAAGACTTGATTTTTTTTGCATTTTTTAGTACAATAGAGATAGGTACAAATTTCGGGGGCTCGGACTGTGTATTTTTTACAAACTTAGGGGAAGTGTTCGCGCCTTCAGATATTAGGAGAATAGCAAAAAATCGGAAAGAGGTACACAAATGTCAAACAGGCTATTTCAGGGAATCGTCCATCAGATGAAGGACACAGTCAACAGAGTTATCGGCGTTATTGACGAAAACGGAACCATCGTCGCGTGCAGCGATCTTACCAGAGTGGGCGGGGGAAACGACTTCTTCTCCATTGAGCTGGGGGATTCGCACGAGGTGTTTATCCGCGACGGATATACCTATAAGCCGTTTGGTGTTCATATCAAGCCCGATTACGCGGTGTTTGTGGAGGGTACCGACGAGTCTGCTTCGAAGTACGCGGGCATTATCGCTATTTCTCTTTCCAGTATTAAGCAATATTATGACGAAAAGTACGACAGGAACAACTTTGTCAAGAATATTATTCTCGACAACGTTCTGCCGGGTGATATCAGCCTTAAGGCGCGCGAGCTGCACTTTAACGGAGACATCAGCCGCGTGGTGTTTCTGATAAGCGTAATAGCGTCAAACGACGTTTCTGCGTATGACGTTATTCAGAATTTGTTTCCGGACAAGAACAAGGACTTCGTTTTCAATATCACGGAGACGGATATCGTGCTTGTCAAGGAGGTCAAGAACAATATCGACGTCAAGGATCTCGAGAAGCTGGCACGCAGCATTTCGGACACGCTGTCGAGCGAGTTCTTCACCAAGGTGAACGTCGGCATCGGTACGCCTGTGCTCGGCGTCAAAGAGCTTGCGCGCTCGTTCAAGGAGGCGCAGACTGCTCTGGAAGTCGGAAAGGTTTTTGATACCGACAAGAATATCGTATCTTACGACAATCTTGGTATCGCGAGACTTATATACCACCTGCCGACTACGCTTTGCGATACGTTTCTCAAGGAAGTATTCAAGAAGAATTCGATCGAGAGTCTGGATCACGAAACGCTGTTCACTATCCAGAAGTTTTTCGAAAACAGCCTGAACGTTTCCGAAACGTCCAGAAAGCTGTTTGTTCACAGAAATACGCTGGTTTACCGTCTGGATAAGATCAAGAAGCTGACGGGTCTCGATCTGCGTGAATTCGATCATGCGATCATCTTCAAGATTGCGCTTATGGTCAAAAAGTACCTCGCCGCAAATCCGACCAAGTTCTGACAAATCCTATAAATTACGGCTGCTCTTTGGCTGATTTTAATCAACGGGGCAGCCATATGGTTTGTTTAGAACGTTTTGTGCAGTAAAAAAATGACAAAGATAATAGACAGAAAATATATAATTGGGAAATTTGACATTGCTTATTTTTTATCGGGGGGAGTTAAAATCTTATGGTAGAAATGAAAAACGTCAACGTCCATTATTCCAGCGGCGTTGACGCTTTGGTTGACGTAAATCTCCGTATAAACGACGGAGAATTTGTGTTCATAGTGGGCGGAAACGGCGCGGGCAAATCCACGTTGCTGAAGCTTATGATGAGAGAGCTGGTGCCGAGCTCAGGTCGCGTATTCGTAAATGGATATAATCTGTCCAAGCTGAAGGGAAATAAGGTTGCGAAATTCCGCCGCTCTATCGGGGTGGTGTTTCAGGAGTTCCGTCTTATTCAGGATTTTACCGCGTATGAGAACGTATCATTCGTGCTGAGGATTGCCGATCAGTCGGGGAAGTACATACGTCAGAGAGTTCCGTATGTGCTGAATCTTGTCGAGTTGGGTCACAAAGCCAAAAGCAAGACAAGGGAGCTTTCGGGGGGCGAGCAGCAGCGTGTGGCTATTGCCCGTGCTCTCGCGAATGACCCCGGACTGCTTATCGTCGACGAGCCTACGGGTAATCTTGACCCTAAGCGTTCATATGAGCTTGTGGGGTTGCTCAAGGAGATCAACCGCTGCGGCACTACCGTGGTTATGATCACTCACGAGCATGAGCTGGTGCGTTACTACGGCGGAAGAATAATCAATATCGAAAAGGGTTCGATAACGTTTGACGAGACGATCGGAGGTAACGATGAGGGCGAGTAATGTTAGTTACCTTGTTAAAAAGGGAATTTCCTCCGTCTGGAAAAATTTTATTATGTCGTTCGCAAGCTTTTCGATACTGCTTGTAAGTTTGCTGCAAATAAGTATCGCGGTGCTCATTATGGCGAATATCAACATAATTATGGGCAATATTGAGGATACGAATCAGATTGCCATTTTTATCAAGGAAGACGCGTCGGAGGCGGATATCACACATATAAGGCAGGTTCTTGACGGCAATTCCGACCTTACCGATGTTAAGTATATCTCTCCCGACGAGGGCATTGAGCACTTCAAGGAGGATCTGGGCGAATACTCGGAGCTGTTGGGGTATTTGGAGGAAAACCCCGTACCGCACTCATTTTTCGCGAGAGTTACCGATCTGTCGAAAATACGTCCCGTCGTTACGGCGATATTGAGTATCGAGGGCGTGGAGGAGGTAAGGGCGCCTTATGATTTCGCGAGCGCGCTCCAGAATATCAGGAGCATGTTTTCGGTGATTGTTATCGGAATACTGGTTACGCTGGTGGTCGTAAGTATCGTTATCATTTCAAATACCATACGCTCAAGCGTGTTCGCGCGCCGCAATGAAATAACAATTATGAAGTATGTCGGAGCGACAAACGGCTTTATAAAACTGCCGTTTTTTGTGGAGGGCATGTTTGTGGGTGTGCTTGCGGGAGCAGCTTCTTGGGGGTTGGCGTGGTTCATATATGATTCCATTTTCTCGCTGTTTACCGATAACTTCACGCTCTGGGAGATGTTCGGGTTCTTTAATCTGATCCCGTTCGACAATGTGTGCTGGACGGTGCTCGGTATTAACTGCGCGGCGGGAGCTCTGCTCGGCGCGGTCGGTACCGTTATCAGTATGGGAAAATATTTGAAAGTATGAGGCTTATAGTCAGGCTTGTATCGACGGCTGTCATTATTGCTGTGATAATATAAAGTTCGTCGGTAATGGATAAATAAGGAAATAAAATCAACATAGATTTGTAGCATGAAAATCCAAAAATGTCGCATTTTTGCGAAACAAAAAATTGACGGCTTCATCAGGGCAGCGCAACGAAGCGCAAAGCGCGGAGTGAGCGAAGTGTAGGCAAGCCGGCACACTTGTATTGACGAGATTTTGGATTTTCGAATTAAGATAGGAGAAGTCTGTGAATAGGAAAATATCACTCGGTATCGCGATAAGTCTTGTCGCGATAGGATGTGCAATAACGTTCGTGCTGACTTGGACGGTGTCGCTGAGCACCTACAACACGAAGATATCAAGCTCGGAGAAATACGAGGGCGTATATCAGAAGTTACAGGAAATGGACGTTACTGTGCGCAACAATTTCATATACGCGGCAAGCATGAGCGACGATGCTCTGGAGACCGCCGTAATAAACGGCTACGTTTCGGGTATCGGCGATAAATACGCGGCATATTTGCCTGCGCAAACGTATTATGAGCTTCAGCAGACGAGCAGCGGCGTTGTGAACGGCGCGGGCTTTGACGCTGAGGCGGATGGAAGCGGTTATCTAAGGATAACGAACGTTTACAAGGGCGGTTCGGCGGAGTCGAACGGTGTTATCGCAGGCGACGTTATCACGGAGATCGACGGCAGAAGTCTGTTGTCTATGGAGGAAGGCGTGGCTCTCGAGAGAATTGCGGGCGAGATCGGCACAAAGCTCACGTTGAGATTGGTTCGCAGCGGCGAGGAGCTTACGGTAAATCTTATCCGTCAGCAGATAGATATTTCGTCGGTATCGGACGAGATGCTGAGCGATAATATAGGGTATATTCGCATCACGTCGTTCAATGCAAAGACCTCGGAGCAGTTCTCGAATTCGCTGAATTCGCTTATCGCGGACGGCGCAAAGGCGCTGATAATTGATCTGAGACAGAACGGCGGCGGTATAATCTCGGCGCTGAAGCCTATGTTGAACAGAATATTGCCCGCGGCGGTCATCGCGACGGCGGAATATGCGGGCGGCGTAAAGAAAACGCTTATCGAGACGGATTCTGAGGAGTTTATCGATCTGCCTATCGCGGTGCTTGTGGACGGCGGTACCGCTTCGGCGGCGGAGCTGTTCGCGGTGGCGCTCAGAGACGTGCATAACGCGCGGCTTATAGGTACGCAGACATACGGAAAAGCCGTGATACAGACCCAGTATGAATTTCCCGACGGAAGCGCGTTAAGTCTTACTACGGCGGCGATAATCCCGTCTAAATCCGCGCCTTATGACGGCGTGGGACTGAAGCCCGATTACCTCACGGAGCTGCCCTCCGGTGCGTCCATCGAGTATTTGCCGCATGAAACGGACAGTCAATTGCAGAAGGCTATCGAGATACTCTCTCCGCAGGCTAATCCGCAGCAGTAAATATCGGGCGATTGGGTGTAAGTTCAACAAACTACAGTCGCAACAGCGGCGCTCTGAATTAAGGGTCGCCCAATGATAAACGCAGCAAAGTGGAGGAATTACCTCTTGGCTGGGGCAGACTTGTATTGTATAGTGAGAAAAGAACAAAAGGCAGCATTTGCCTCCCGACCGGAGAATTTGCCCGGTGCGAGGCTTGCTTTCAAATAAGGAGGATAATATGAATAAACCTATTACCGTATTGACCCGTAAGGGTGAGCAGAAGCTTAAAGAGGAACTGAACGAGCTGAAATCCGTTCGCCGCCGCGATATCGCGGAGAAGATCAAGGTAGCGCTGTCGTTCGGCGACTTGTCCGAGAACAGCGAGTACGACGAGGCGAAGAACGAACAGGGTATGATAGAGTCGAGGATCGCGGAGATTGAGCAGACATTGGCTCACGCGCAGGTCATCGATGATGAGGACGTTTCCACGGAAAAGGTGGGTATTGGTACTACCGTAAAGATACTCGACATGGAAATGAACGAGGAAATGGAGTTTAAAATGGTCGGCACTAAGGAAGCCGATATAAGCAGCGGAAAGATGTCCGACGAGTCGCCGATCGGAGCGGCTATTATGGGGCACGCGGTCGGAGAGCAGGTCGAGGTTGAGACACCATCGGGAGTTATCGGCTTCAAGATATTGGAAATAAGAAAAGACGACGAATAATGAGGAGTAGATAAAATGGCAGAGAATGAAGAAGTAGTTGAAATGACTCAAGAGGAGCTTGACGAGCAGCACAGAGTGCGGCTTGAAAAGCTCAGGGGCTTGAAGGACGCGGGCAAGGATCCGTATACTATCACGAAATTCCCCGTGGATATATACAACAGCGAGATACGCGAACGCTTTGAGGAGCTGGAAAACAAGGACGTTGTTATCGCGGGACGTATGATGTCGCGCAGAATAATGGGCAAGGCGAGCTTTTTCGACGTTCGCGACAGCTCCGACAGAATGCAGGTATATGTGCGTATAGACGGCGTGGGCGAGGATAAGTTCGCGGAGTTCAAGAAGTGGGACTTGGGTGATATTATCGGCGTAAAGGGTTACGTTTTCAAGACCAAAACGGGCGAGATATCCGTTCACGCAACTGAGATAACGCTGCTGTCGAAGTCGCTGCTGCCGCTGCCCGAAAAGTGGCATGGTCTCAAGGATAAGGAGGAGCGTTATAGAAAGCGCTATCTTGACCTTATCGCGAACCCCGACGTAAAGGACGTTTTTGTAAAGCGTTCCAGAATTTTGTCGGAGATACGCAAGTTCCTCGACGGTCACGGTTATGTCGAGGTCGATACTCCCGTGCTGCTTCCGTTGGAGATAGGCGCGGCCGCGAGACCGTTCAAGACCCATCACAACGCGCTGGATATTGATATGTATCTGCGTATCGAGACGGAGCTGTACTTAAAGCGGCTGATAGTCGGCGGATTTGACAAGGTATATGAGGTGGGACGTATATTCCGTAACGAGGGTATGGATTCCACACACAATCCCGAGTTTACTACGATAGAGATGTATCAGGCGTACATCAACTATTTCGATATGATGGATCTTATCGAGGATCTGTACAGAACGGTTACGCTCAATGTCTGCGGCAACGATACCGTAACGTATCAGGGTAAGGAGATCGCGGTAGGTAAGCCTTGGGAGCGCCTTACCATGATTGAGGCGGTCAGGAAATACGCGGGTGTTGATTATAACGACTGGGCGACCGACGAGGACGCGCGTGCGTGTGCTAAGTCGAAGGGCATTGAGGATGAGATCAACGCGAACTCTACAAAGGGCGACGTGCTTATAGCGTTCTTTGAGGCGTTCGTTGAGGACAAGCTTATTCAGCCTACGGTTATTTACGATTATCCTGTCGAGAATTCTCCGCTTGCTAAGAGAAAGCCGGAGTTCCCCGCGTTTACGGAGCGCTTCGAGTATTTCATAAACGGTATGGAATTCGGCAACGCGTTTTCGGAGCTTAACGACCCGCTTGATCAGAAGGAGCGTTTCGTAAAACAGGTGGCGGCAAAGCGCGCTCAAGGCGGCAATGACGCGCAGGTAGATGAGGATTTCATCACCGCATTGGAATATGGACTTCCCCCTACGGGAGGACTGGGTTTTGGATTCGACAGACTGGTTATGCTGCTGACCGATTCGGCAAGCATTCGCGACGTTCTGCTGTTCCCGACGATGCGGCCGCAGGTATAAATGGGTTAAGAGAAAAAAGATTGGTTTGGTAGTCGGTTATGCGTATGTAACGCCCGCTTAGAACCTGTCCGCATAGTCCGAAAAACAAACGTTGAGCGGCTGTGCGGATAGGTTATTGGGTGTTTGCTTCGCGTGACCGGCTGCCGTTTCTTAACGAGGTGTAGAATATGTCCAAAAAGGAAGATGAAAGGCAGCGTAAGGCTCACGAAGAGTATATAGAGCTTTTAAAGATAAAGCAGGGGCTTATCGAAGAGAGCGAGCTTATCCCCGAAACGGGATACGATAAAATGCCCGAGATGAACGCGTGGGAGAAGTTTAAAAATTACGTGTATCACAACAAGGTTTTTATACTGCTTTGGGTTTTTTTTGGTGCGCTGATGATATTTCTTACGCTTCAGCTTGTCACGCGCAAGGTCAACGATCTGTATGTGCTCGTGATCTCCACCTCCGCGGAGTCGGAGCTTGGATGGAGATACGGCGATCTGGAGGAGGCGCTGACAAAATACTGTCCTGATTTCGACGGCAACGGATATGTCAAGGTCGGCGTAAACTATATCGACCTGTCGTTTGTCAGCGGAGTGTCGGATTACAACAGCGCACAGTCAATGAAATTTTCCGCGGAAGTGTACACGGGAGACAGCCAGATGTATATCGCGGACGAGGGTTTCTGGAAACAAATGTATGAAGCGGAGGGTCTGGAGGAGGAGCTTTTCGTGGACTTTTCAGAGTATTTCTCCGAGGAGGATCTGTTTAACGGCGTCGGACTGCACATAAATGCTACCAATCTGAATAAGGACGCACGATGGGACACCTGTTCGGACAAGATAAATTTCTATTTGCGGTGCGAATACCCCTCTGCTACAGGCAATCAAAAGGACGCAGATGAGCAGCGTGAGCGTGCTCAAATAGTATTGCGGAATATTATTGAGGGCAACGTTGTCAATCCCCCGACAGAGGAGTAAAGGGCTTTTTCTCGCCGCAGCTCACGGGCGAATGAGCCGATTTCCCCTGCCCCGCGCGGATGTCGCAGGGGATATGCTCTGAAAGTTGACGTCTCACAGGTACCTCTTAAGGCTCTCGCAGAAGTCCTGCTCGCGGTCGAGGAGTCGCTCCGCACTCTCGCGTATGCGGCTTTCCGCGGCATGGGAGCGGTTAACGGCATGCTGCATATCTATTATTCCCATGGTAGTACCCTGCAGCATTATTCGTGCGAGATTTGCGCTGCTTTGATTTTTCGCTGTTTTCATGGCGATACCCATTTTCGCCATCGTTTTCACATAGGGAGAAGCTTCATGAGCTGCTTCGCCGCGCCGCGCAAGTTCCTGACGCGCCTGTCCCGCGACGCTTTTGTAGCGCGATACCTGTGCGGATATCTCCTGACGCAGGGCGTTGTTTTTGCAGTGCTTGAGAACGTCGGAGCCTGCTTCGTACGCCATCTGAGCGTTACGGTATACGCTATTCAAAATCTCCGCGCTCTGCTTGTTTTTGAAGTTTGCCATACAAAATCCTCGCTTTCGTTTTTAAGGTTATACCGCACAAAGATCGTGCGGCAGATACATCGGCAAATTTTTCGGCAGAATGCCAAAGACCACGCAGTGATACGGACGTATTTCAAGAGGTTTTGGCAAAATTGACGGGAAAATTTGCATGCGGACACCGTTCAAAGCACGATGTGCGTCTTTGTGCGGGTCGCCAAAAATATTGTGAGCAATTTCCGCGGAAATATTACTCCAAAAAATCCAAGAGGTGAGAGCTATGAAGAGAGAACGCTTCGGAATTTTAACGCTTAAAGGCATTGGTTTTGTCATTCTGGGCAATGTTCTATGCCTGATAATGACTATGGCGATTTTCGTTTTCGGAAGCAATATGCTTGTAAAGGTGCTGGCGATCGCGTTTTCGGCAGTCATTTTCTTTTCGCTGGTCTTTACGGCGGCGTGGAAAAACGGCGTAAAGGAGCGAAGTCTGGTAAAACTCGGGCGTGTTGATAATTTGATAAAACACCGTTGGATAGCGGTAGGGCTTATAATGTTTGCGTTTGCGGTGCTGCCGACAGTATATCTGCTGATAAATAAGCTGTTTTTCCCCGAGCAGGACAATCTGCTGATTTATCAGTTTATTTCGGGCAGCGCGTACCCGCTGGTGCTGACGTTCACCCCGCAGGCGGATGCGCTGGTTTCGCAGATAAGCCGCGTTGAAGGTATGGATGTGATGTTCCCGGTGTTGATGATAGTCTATTACGCGCTTATTCCCGTTGTCACTCAACTGGGGTATTGGGTCGGGTTTAATGATAAGCTGAATTCGGATAAGATAATGTATAAGTAAAATTTATCCAAAATCTGAGGATCTTTTTTGTCATCTTTGGATATTGACGCATTTTTTTCCCTGTGATATAATACAAATAGTATATTAAAATAGAAGGTGAGGTTTTAAAATGAAAAATTCCAAGAAAGTAATTATATGTGCTGCTGTCGTTGCTCTCGGCATTGGCGCTACTGCCGCGGCAGCGGCGCAGGCAACGGGCGCGGACGAGCCTATGGCGTCCGATAACGCAAGCGAAATGAATTCCTCGGAGAGCAGCGTTACGAAAATTTCCGAGCCCGAAAAGCCGATTGAAGAACCCGAAATTCTGATTGAAGAGTCTATACCGGAAGATGAGAACATCTCCAAAGCCGAAGAGAAAAAAATCATAACTCCCGAGGAGTGGGCAAGCAGATCGCATATGCCGCCGTTGGCGAATGTGCCGGATGATTTCGATTATAGCGGTTATCGCGAGAAGATCCCTACGGAGCTCGGCAGCGAGGTTTATGCCGTAGACGACGGGGTGGTCTGCTATGCGGACAATAACCACTATAACGGCGGGTTCGGCGGAGTGATCGCCATAAAGCACGCGGACAATGCTTATACGCTGTACGGTCACCTTGAGACGGGCGCGGACTATGAGGTCGGCGTTGGCGACCCTGTTAAGGCGGGGCAGCTTATCGCATATTCCGATATATCGGGGCACACCACTATTCCGGCGCTGTTGTATCGTTTTCAAGACACCGAGCCTGTTTTTTATCATCCCGGGGATGATATAGACTATGATAATCTGCCGGTTGTCGAGCCGGTGGAATATGATTACGTAATACCCGTTGAGGGTGGATTTATTTGCGGGAGGTACGATTAAATGAAAAAGATTATAGCTGTGGTTTTAACTTGTGTTTTGGTCATTACATCAATTCCTTGTGCTGCTTTTGCGGAGGATATAGGTAATAATGGTATTTTTGGAGTTATCACCAATGCCAAAGGAGAAGTCGTTGAGGTAATTCCCATGCCGAGAGCAGTATATTTGGATAAAACATTTACGCTTTCCCCCGGAGATACGCTTACGACCTATCAATATGAACCAAACTCGTATTTCTTTGCAGGGTTTAGTTTCTGTAATCGAAACAATGAGTGGACCACAAGGAATGGCACCGTTCTTATTGAATTATTTGGGTCAAGCACAATTGGCGGCGATGGGAAAACTTTGTTGAAAAAATACACGTTTTCCACTAATTTGGAAGATAATTGGAACAATCCGTATTTCGGTGACGCTGAAGGATATGCAGTGGCTCTTGATGCAATTCCAACACGGACAATGCGCTATTTTAACGCTGTATATACAAATAAATCTTCTTTCACAATAAATCTAAATGTTTTTGTTGGAATGGATTGATTTTTTATTAGAATATTATAAAAGGGCATATTGCGTATGTGCCCTTTTATAATATAGAAAGGAACACAATGGACTTTCACAGGTGCGAATGGGCGGGCTCTGACCTAGTCTATGTCGCTTATCACGACACCGAATGGGGTCGCCCCGAGCATGACGACCGCAAGCTGTTCGAGATGCTTATCCTCGAGGGTATGCAGGCGGGCTTGTCGTGGATAACGATACTCAAAAAGCGCGAAAACTTCCGCCGTGCGTTCGACAACTTTGACCCGAAAAAGGTCGCGAAGTACGGCGATAAGAAGATCGCCGAGCTGCTCGCGGACGAGGGCATTATCCGCAACAAACTCAAAGTAAACGCCGCCGTTACAAATGCGAAAGCTTTTCTCGAAATTCAGCGTGAATTCGGCAGCTTCGACAAGTTCATCTGGAGCTACGTCGACAACACTCCGATAGTCAACCGTCCGAAAACCCTCGCCGACGTTCCCGTGAGCACTCCGCTGTCCGACAGGATAAGCAAGGATTTGAAAAAGCGCGGTTTTAAGTTTGTCGGCACGACGATAATCTACTCGTTTATGCAGGCGGTGGGAATGGTGGACGATCATGTCGTTTCGTGCTTTTGTCACTCGGATAACAGAAAAACGAATTAGAGTTTTTGGCTTACTTTTTTAATTAAAAAAACGTTTCGTTCTCTCCAAATGGAGTTTTGTTCCAAAAGTGTTGACAGTTTATAGGTTTTATGGTATAATATTAACAGTAGACATTGTATTATTTTACCGATTGATTTTTCCGAAAAGGCAATAATCATCACCCGTAAAGTGTATGGCAATGCCAAAATCCTCAGGGGGTTAGAGACGTTTAATTGATGGAGAAATAGGAAGGTTTTATTATGGTTAAAAGAAAGATTACTGCACTGGTTTTGTCACTCGCTGCCATGTTGTCGCTGACAACTTCGGCTTATGCCGATGACGTGACGGAGACATATAGGGAGACAGTTCGTGTCGGAAATTTTGATTGTTGGGTTGAAGATGGTCAATATTATACCGAAATTGATGGCGAGGTTGGCTTGGTGATAGATGTTGGAGATACGACTAATCAAACTGTTGACAGTGCGGTTAGTTATGCGGATAGCGAGATTTGGCAAATAGCTAATCCAGAAGTGGATTTAACCGATGACAAGGTATATCAGGACGCTATTTTTTTAAATCAGCGTGATGATTATACACCCATTTTCAAAATTGACACGGGAAAAGTTGGATTTGCTTCTTTTCAGTTCAGTACAAAATTTGTATTAAAAAACACCTATGGTCTGACAGTACATACATATCATGATGATTTATGTGAATGGACTAGTTGTCCTCGGAAAGTCATTTTTTCATTTGCAGTTCAGTATATTTTATTTGTTGATGGTACTGAGACGCCCAATGTCAGCAAATGTTGCGTATATTTTCATAAAGACCAATGTGAGGGCGAAGAGACATTCAATTATTGGGCTAAGCAGGTTAAGTATGGATAAGGAGTAGTCTTATGGGTAAGGTCAAGAAAATACTTTTGGGTGTGCTGTTGGCTGTATTGACACTCGCTGTCGCGGGCAATTCGATTTTATGGTATATTTATTTTACCACTTTTCCCCGTGGGATAGAGATAAATATTATGGAGGATAAGTATTATATGATCGACGATGTGTTATATATTCGTGCCGACATGGCAGAGCTTGACCCTCAGAAGGTAGAGAACGGGCAAGTAGAAATCTACGACGCTCTTGATATAGCTAAAGATATAAATGAAGCGATAGAAAGACGTGACGCAAAGAGCGAAGCAAATAGTGCCGCAAACTGATTTACTGTCGTTATAACAGAAAAATGCACAAAAAGCCGTGACAAACAACGGCTTTTTTTGTTGATTTGTCACTTGATTTTTTTCTCAAATGGTGTATAATATAATTATGAGTTAGCACTCTATGGGGCAGAGTGCTAAAAACAGAGAGGAGAAAAATTATGAGTGAAACAAAAGAATTCAAAGCCGAATCCAAGCGCCTGCTTGAAATGATGATCAACTCGATCTACACGCATAAGGAGATATTTCTGCGCGAGCTGATCTCCAACGCCTCGGACGCGATGGACAAGCTTTACTTTAAGTCGATGCAGGACAGCTCCGCCGAGGCTGTAACGCGCTCGGATATGGCAATCACGCTTGAATTGGACAAGGACGCGCGCAAGCTCACGATCTCCGATAATGGAATCGGAATGACCGCCGAGGAGCTTGAAAACAACCTCGGCACTATCGCGCAAAGCGGCTCGTTCGCGTTTAAAAAGGATAACGAAAAGGCGGAGGACGTTGATATTATCGGTCAATTTGGCGTAGGTTTTTACTCCGCGTTTATGGTAGCCAAGCGCGTGACCGTTATCTCCAAGGCGTTCGGTGCGGACATGGCATTTATGTGGCAGAGCGAGGGTGTTGACGGCTATACCGTCTCCGAGGCGGAAAAGGACGATCACGGCACGGTCATCACTCTTGAAATAAAGGACAACACCGAGGATGAGAATTACGACGAATTCCTCGCCCCGTATAAAGTAAAGGAGCTTGTAAAGAAGTATTCCGACTATATCCGCTACCCCATTAAGATGGACGTTGAGCACGAAAAGCTCCGCGAGGGAACGGGTACGGACGGCAAGGAGCCGGAGTACGACAAAGAGCTCGTCACCGAAACGCTCAACTCTCAGATACCGATCTGGAAAAAGGCGAAGTCCGAGCTTAAGGACGAGGACTACAATCAGTTCTATAAGGACAAGTTCTATGACTACACCGACCCGCTGCTGCATATCCACTCCAAGACCGAGGGCACGGCTACTTATTCCGCGCTTCTGTATATCCCCGAAAAAGCACCCTACGACTACTATTCCAAGAATTTTGAAAAGGGCTTGCAGTTGTATTCGAGCGGCGTAATGATAATGGAGAAGTGCGCAGACCTGCTGCCCGATTATTTCAGTTTTGTGCGCGGTCTTGTGGACAGTGAGGACTTGTCGCTGAACATCTCGCGTGAAATGCTCCAGCATGACCGCCAGCTCAAAATAATTGCGAAAAGTATCGAAAAGTCGATAAAGAACGAGCTGAAAAAGTTACAGAAGAACGATCGCGAGAAATATGAGAAGTTCTTTGAAACATTCGGCACTCAGATAAAGTACGGTATCTACGAACGCTACGGAATGAACAAAGCCGATCTGCAGGATCTGCTTATGTTCAAAACCTCCAACGGCGGCGTGACTACCCTTGAGGAGTATGTTTCACGTATGAAGGAGGAGCAGAAGTATATCTATTTCGCGAGCGGTTCGAGCGTTTCCCGTATCGAGAGCCTGCCGCAGACCGAGCTTGTCCGCGACAAGGGCTTTGAGATACTTTATCTCACTGATCATGTTGACGAATTCTGCTTACAGATGATGCACGACCTCGACGGCAAAGAGTACAAGTCCGTTTCCGCGGACGATCTCGGACTTGAGACCGAGGAGGAAAAGGAGGAGATCAAAAAGGAGCAGGAGGACAACAAGGACTTGTTCGATTTCCTTACCGAGAAGCTCAGCGGCAAGGTAAAGGCGGTAAAGCTTTCGCAGCGTTTGAAAAATCACCCCGTCTGCATTACCAGCGAGGGTGCGCTTTCCGTCGAAATGGAGAAGGTTCTTTCCGCAATGCCGAACGGCGAGGGCGCGAAAGCCGAGAAGATACTCGAGATCAATCCCAACCACGCGATTTTCTGTAAGCTGAAATCTCTCTATGAGACCGACAAGGAGACCGCGGGAGAATACGCAGATATTCTCTATTCGCAGGCTTTGCTTATCGAGGGTATGCCTATTGAAAATCCCGTCGAATTTTCCAATAAGATTTGTGAGATCATGGCGAAATAATTTCAATAATAACGGCCGCTGTTCGTTTTAAACAGCGGCTGTTTTTTATTTAATTCAACTTGCCGTCCGCGGGGGTGATCTTCCATATTTCACTCGCGTAGTCCGCAATAGTGCGGTCAGAGCTGAACTTGCCTGCGCTCGTCATATTCAGCCAGCACTTTTTGATAAACTCGTCGTGATTGAAGCAGAAATCGCTGTTGGCTTTGAGCTTTGCCTGAACGTAATTTTCAAGGTCGCCGAGCAGGTAATAATGGTCGGGGCGATGCCATGACGCGCCGTCCAGCAGCGAGTAGTACAGTTCTCTGAACGAGCCGTTGCCGCCGTCGGAGAACGTGCCGTCGATAAGCGTATTCAGCACTCTGGCAATGCGTGTGTTTTCAGAGTAGAGCTTTCTCGGATCGTAGGACGGCATTCTCTGCGCGAGGTCCTCAACGCGCGCGCCGAAGATGTAGTTGTTCTCCTCGCCCGCCTCCTCGCATATTTCGACATTAGCGCCGTCATAGGTGCCGAGCGTCATCGTGCCATTGAGCATAAACTTCATATTGCCTGTGCCCGAAGCCTCCGTGCCCGCTGTGGATATCTGTTCGGAAATATCCGCCGCAACGACTAGCTTTTCCGCGTAGGATACGTTGTAATTCTGAACGTAAACAACCTTGATAGCGCCGTTTATCGTTTCGTCGTTATTGACAAGCTTCGCTATTTCGTTGATATACTTGATTATCGCCTTTGCGCGGACGTATCCGGGTGCCGCCTTTGCTCCGAAGATAAACGTGGTCGGCGCGAAATTCGCTATGCTGCCGTCCTTTATGCCATAATAAATATACAATATGCTGAACGCGTTGAGCAGCTGACGCTTATACTCGTGCAGGCGCTTTGCCTGAATATCAAACATGGAATTCGGGTCGATCTCCACGCCCTCGTACTCTTTGATATATTTTGCCAGAGCGGTTTTGTTGAGGTACTTGATATCGTTGAACTTCGCGAGTATTTCCTTGTCGTCCGCGTATTTGCGCAGCTCGCGGAGTCTGGGAAGATCGGTTATCCATTCCTCGCCGCCGAGCAGCTTCGTTATCAGATCGGAAAGCTTGGGATTGCACAGAGCTATCCAGCGGCGCGGCGTAATGCCGTTCGTCTTGTTCTGAAAACGCTCGGGGAACAGCTCGTACCACTCGGGCAGAGCGTCCTTTTTGAGTATCTCTGTGTGTATCTTTGCGACACCGTTGATGTACTGCGAGCAGTACATCGCCATTTTCGCCATGTGAACGACTCCGCCGGAAACGGGCTGCATGGTCTCGATCTTGTCACGCGGAATGCCGCGGCGATACATATCCGAAATGAACTCGTCGTTGATGCGCAGTATCATTGCGTAGACCTCGGGCAGCAGCTCCTCGACTATGCCGCAGTCCCACTTCTCGAGTGCCTCAGCCATAATGGTGTGGTTGGTGTAATTGAAGGTCTTTTCGGCGATCCCGAGCGCCTTCGCAAACGGAACGTTCCGCTCGGCAACAAGTATGCGAATAAGTTCGGGAATGGAGATAACGGGGTGAGTGTCGTTGAGCTGAACGGTATTGTAATCCGCGAACGAGTAAATGTCGCGTCCGGCCGCGAGGTGTTTTCTCACCAAGTCAGCCATAGACGCGGCGCTGAAGAAGTACTCCTGTTTCAAACGCAGTATCTTTCCGGGACGTGCGTCGTCGTTGGGGTAGAGCGTACCGGAGATGTTCTCAGCTTCTATCTGTCCCTTAGCCGCCACAAAATAATCCTGGCGGTTAAACGCATCAAAGTCGAACGCGTTTATCGGTTCCGCCTGCCACAGGCGCAGGGTGCCGGAAAAGTCGTTCTTGTAGCCGAATATCGGCATATCGTAAGGCACTGCCTTGACATTGCCCGATGAGTAGTGAATTATCACCGTGTCGTCGTCGACTCGTCTGCTCCACGGGTCGCCGAATTTAGTCCAGTCGTCCGCGTACTCACGCTGAAAACCGTCCTCGATAGTCTGCTTGAAAAGCCCGTATTTGTAGCGAATGCCGTAGCCGTTGAGCGGGAGCTTCATAGTCGCCGCGCTGTCAAGAAAACACGCCGCAAGTCTGCCCAGACCGCCGTTTCCGAGAGCCGCATCCTCGATCTCCTCAAGGTCGCTGAGACTGCCGCCCGCGCTGTTCAGCAGCTCCTCGGCATAGTCATGCAGACCGAGACATAAGATGTTGTTGTACACCGCGCGTCCCACAAGGAACTCCATCGACAGATAAGACGCGCTCCTGCCGCGTGGTGCGGAGCAGCTCATCATCGGCACGGCCTGTTTCATTACCGCGCGTGAAAGCGCATCGTGAAGCTGTGCGTGCGTGCGCTGTTTTCCCTGTATGTGGGAATCGCGCAGAATGTCCTCGAAATCGTTCTTTAATAATGTTTTATCAATCATAATTTTCTCCTTATTTGAATTTGAAAATCTTGTTGCGTTTGGTCGTTATGTTGCATAATACTCCTTACGATTTTGCCGCCATAGCGTTGATTTTGGATTTCCGCAGCAAAGTTGACTGTTATATGGGTGCTGAGACTTATTGAAAATTGTTTCTAAACATTGTTATTATACCACAATATCCCGACAAAATCAATAGGCTTTTTTCGGGCGGATAAACCTCATTTGTGCACAAATGAGACAACCAAGCCGTTTGCAGTGGATTACTTGTAAAGTTTTCAACCGAAGTTGAAAGTTATTTGTCTAAATTGCACATAAGTTTAAGTTGAAATTCTACATTAAAAAAGGCGGTTTTTGAAGCGATTATTTAAAAAATCGTTTACAGGCGCTTGAAAAAAATAAGAATTTATGGTATAATTCAATTACAAGTAGGCGGCTATGGGTAAATTGCGCCCAAAATTCGGAGTATTTTTACCGCCTGCATATTTCAACAAAGTTGTTGGGGAACGGAGGTTTTCAGGTGAACAAATACTCTTATGTTGCCACCGATGTCAACGGCCGTACCGTCAGAGGGCAGGAGTTAGCGGAGGACTATAAGGATCTTCAGGCAAGGCTGAGGGAACGAAAGCTCTACGTTACAAGCTACCGCGATCTCGGCGGGGGCGTCGCTGACGTCAAGTACAAATTCAAGACCAAGGAGGTCTCTTTTATCAGCCGCCAGCTGGCGTCTATGACTTCTGCGGGTCTGTCACTGGTAAGAGCGTTGCACATCCTCCAGGATCAGCAGGAGAATAAAAAAGCAAAGGCTGTTCTGCTGGATATCTACGAGGAGGTTCAAAAGGGTAAATCCTTCTCCGACGTACTTATTTCAAAACCGGGCGTTTTTCCGGATATGTTCGTGAGTATGGTGGCGGCGGGCGAAGCGTCGGGTACCCTCGATCAGATGCTCAACAGATTGTCCGACCACTACGCTAACGCGAATAAGACCGCGAACAAGGCTAAGTCCGCGATGGTTTATCCTATTGTTCTGGGCGTTCTGCTTCTTGTTGTTCTGGTGTTTATGTTCGTGGCGATCCTTCCGACTTTCAAGGATATGATGAATCCGGAGGACATCACTCCCATTTCGGCGGCGCTGATTGCGTTCTCTGATTCGCTTATCGGTTATTGGTATATTTACTTGATCGTTATAGCGGTGATTGTGTTTGCGTTCATGCTTATGCGCAGAACCCCCTCGACGCGTTTGAAAATGGATGAGCTTTTGCTTAAGATACCGAAGGTTGGAAAGCTTATCTCGACAATGTATACCGGCCGTTTCGCAAGAAGTATGGCAAACTTGTACGGCGCGGGTCTGCAAATGGTAGAATGTATCGAAAAATCCGTCGACACTATCGGAAACACATATGTTGACAAACGCTTCAAGGATGTTGTCAACGATATCAAGCTCGGTGAGAGTATGTCGAAGGCTATCGAGAAAACAGGAATATTTGAGGGTATGTTCACCTCAATTATATATGTCGGCGAGGAGTCCGGTACGCTGGATACGATCCTCAATAAGTCCGCGGACTATTACGAGGAAGAAGCCGATGCGGCGATCACAAAGCTGGTAAGTCTGATGGAGCCGTTGATGATCATCATCATGGGTATCGCGATCGGATTCTTCCTCGCGGGCGTATTCCCGATGCTCTACGGCGGAATGACAAACGTTTCGTAATCCACGGTCAGCCGAAAGAAAATCCCAAAATAAAAATTATGAGGTGAAGATATGCTTTCAATAGATATTACCGACAGACAAATTAAGCTTGTCAGAGGCGTACACAGCGGTAACAAGATCAGAGTGCAGGACGCGGATATGCGCGAGCTCTCGCTTGGAATGATCTCAAACGGTTATGTTACCGACGTCCCCATGGTCGCGGCGGAGCTGAACGATATCATCAAGACCAAGGATATCAAGGAGAAGGAAGCGATAGTTTCCATTACTTCGAGTTCCATTGTATATAAGGAAATGGTTGTTGCGAAGCCGAAGAATATGAAAAATCCGGCTATCATCGAGGCGATGATTCAGTCGAATATGAACATATCAAACGACTTTAACATATCCTTTACTATAGCGGGCGAGACCGAGGATGAGGAAAAGAACAAGATGCTCAAGGTCATTGCGGCTGCCTGCCCGCAGAGACTGGTTGACGGCTATGTGAGATTGTTTTCGCATATAGGCTTGCAGCTTAAGGGCGTTAACATTTCCAACAACTCCGTAACGCGTCTTATCATAAACACTCCGAAGATGACGGACAGAATGCCGATACTGCTTATCCAGATCGACAAGAATTTCCTCAATATGAACCTGTATGAGGAAAATCAGCTTGCGTTCTCCCGTTTCTTCAACATTGATCCGAACGATTACGAGAACGCTCCAGACTACGTTACCCGCGCGGTTTACGACAACCTGTTCAGAATGATCCAGTTTGTCAGATCACGCAAGGGTGCAAAGCCGCTTCAGGAGATACTGTTCTACGGCGAGATCGACAGCTTTATCGAGATAACGAACGCGATATCCTCGTTCAATGTTCCCACGAATATGCTTTCGATGCCCACGTCCATTACATCGTCCGTACAGTTCGACTTCTCGAAGTATGCGAACGCCATTGGCGCTCTTTATCGCCGTAACAAGGAGCTTGAGCATATCAACTTGCTGGAGGCTACCTCCGCTAAGGAGTCCAAGGGCTCGAATACGTTTCTGCTCGGACTTCTGGGCGCTATGGTCGCTTCGGCGGCGGTTGTCGGCGGCGTGGTTGCAGCCTGCGAGTTTTACAACAATAATCTGACAGGTCAGATTAACAGCCTTCAGGCGAAGATCGACGCTCCGCAGATGCAGAACGATCTTAAGATAGTGGACGACAGAGATGCGATGCTCGCGGGCTTCAACAGCTATAACGATACCGTTAAAAAGACCGGTCTGCTGTTTGATTACAAGCCCAAGGCTCAGAGCCTTGTTTTCGAGAAGGTCAGCGAGCCGCTTACCTCCGCGGATGACAAGCTTCTGACGGAGAACGAGGAGCTTGAAATAGAAGAGGTTTCCGTTGGCGGGTATACCGTTACCGTTAAGTTTAAAGGACTTTCTCAGGGCGATCCTTCCTCTGTTCCGTCGAGATATGCGGAGTATCTTACAAATAAGGTGCTGAATAAATACGGAGATCCTTATTTTGTAAATATCATATATACTGGATTTACAAAGGAAAACGTTACCGATTGGGGTACATACGCTATAATTTCCGCTGACGGCAGCAAAACGTATGATACCGTATTCTCGTTTGAGATGACGATGCAACTGCAGATGGGCAGTGACGAGGAACATACCGATATCAATGAGCTAAAAACAGAGGAAGTGGTACCCGGGCAGCAGGAGGTGACCGAATAATGAAACTAAGCAAACAAGAGCGCATCGGCGCATTGATTATTATAGTAATTTTAATTCTGGCGCTCGGCGGTTGGCTGCTTGTCAAGCCTAGGATCGAGACCATAAACGCGACGCGCGCATCGCTTGCAAGCAAGCAGCAGGAATATGACGCAGACGTTGCAAAGCAGTCGAGAAAGGCTCCTCTCAGACAGGAGATCGAAAAAGCATATGAGGAAGGCGAGCACTTGGCGGATATGTTCTTCCCCGAGCTTAGCGCATATGAGGCTGATATGGCGTTCAGAGCGTTTCTCAGCCAGTGCACCGCTAAGGTGGTTGTAGAGGATCTTCAGGTAAGCGAACCTACGACCGCAACGCTTGGAACATATTTCTACATAAGACCCGAGGTTGAGTATGATCTGAAAACGTACGCAACACAAGGTGCGGATGTCGACGAGGACTACGAGGCAGTTCTGCTGCGTCAGACAAAACTTGCAACAGCGCTTGGCGACGCGCAGACTATCGGCGCAAGCGAGGTAAGCTTCACCGTAAGTGCTATTGATCAGGATGAGTTGGTAAAATTTGCCGATGAAGTAAACTCCTATATGTTGGAGGAAAACGGTGCCTATACCAGAAAGGCGGTAGGCATCAACGGTCTTACTCTTGTATATCCGCTTGTAACAAACAAGTATGAAAAGCTTATTGAATCTCTCAACGCCGAGGCGGAGACCGAAGGCAAGCGCGCACTGTCAGCGGCAACCGGTCTTCCGATCGAGGGCGATGAAGATGATAACAACACAACCGGCGCCCCCAATCCCAACGGAACTGCGACAAATCCCACGGGCACAGGCAATGACGAGGAACGGGAAACGGCGGGTATAACCGATTACTTGTACTCTTATTCCGACACATTTACCTTCTACTGCATAGAGCGTATGCAGGACCCTACCCCACAACTTGACGCTCAGGACGGTATTTCAGCGTAAGATTTGCGGCATAGGTGCGGATTTTTATTCGCACCGAATGTTGCAATACGGGAAACTGTGAATACTTGAAAGGAGGACATTTTAATGGCACACTCATTAAGGAAATACCTAAGCAACCGCGGAAGCGCTTTGTTTATGGTAATCAGCACTATGACGGCGCTGATGATCGCGTGTATGGCAATGTACTTTTCGGTGCTATCTTCGCGTACAACGCAGTTTGCGACATTTTTCCGGGAACAGTCCTACCAGTCGGCGCTGTCACTGAATGATATGGTGCTTGCGGGTCTTATGGACGGAACGCTGACATCCGGCGATGCAGATTTGCTTACGACGCTGTCAGGCATGAACGAAGGCGATACGATCACGACGGGGGCAAATGGCTTCTCAAGCTTCGATTCTACTCTTGCCGGAGCGGATATCGCGCAGATGGGCGCGTACTCAATGGACATAACCCGTTTGCCCAACGAAATGGTAAACGGTAAGGATAATATGACATTCGATATCGCGACAACGACGATCAACAATGGAGTTTCGGATACAGTGCATACGTATGTTCATATCGCGATGACAGGTGAGGAGTTGCCTGAGGATAACAATATCTTTGCGGCTACGGGTTATGTAGATAATGACGCAAACATTGGCGGCGGATACTTCATCACTGACGTATTTTTTGATACAGAGACCAGTTACATATCATTGCCTGGCGGCGCGGGTGACTGCGTAATCTCTGGTAATCTCAGAGCGGGCGGTTCTGTAATTGTTAATGAGAACTTCCAGGTTATGGGACCTGGTATAACAGCCGGCGGAGTAAACTTTTCACAGTTCAAAGACCCAATAAAATGGCAGATAAACGGTAATCTTGTATGCGCTGTCAGCAAGGGTATTTTGAAGTTTAACAAAGGAAGTAAGATAATCATCGGCGGAGATCTTGATTTTCAAGGCGGTGGATTGCAGGGTAATGGCGGAGATATAGATATCTATGTCTGCGGCGATCTTAACCTTAACGGCTTTACCATGCAGGCGACCAATGCAAATATCTATGTTGCGGGAAATATTACCTACGGTCAGATTAACAATGCGCAAAGTGTTTATGTAAACGGTTCGGATAACCGTCCGTACAACCCCGGAAATAACGGTAAACCCGACATGGGGAAATTCGCGGAGATAAAGGCCGAGCTTAAAAAGAGCGTTCAGACCAGAGCATATGCAAAGTGGATAATCAACGACGGCGATGAGAGCAAGGGCTTGGATAAGACCAAGAGTGACTATCTCCCCGAGTTGGATTACTCGACGTCCAGTCTGCCTGATACTGAGAGAAAGTATCATCCTATCACTATTATGCTCAACGACTATAACCAGCCGAAAAACGGTGTTTCTGCAGCAACGACGACGTTCACGATCGCGCACCCCGATTCTCCTTCTGCGAAGAATCATATGGCGGATGAAGTATGCTACGCAGGCAATATTATTGATGTTAGGGGCGGATTTGGCGGAAATGTGGCTCCTCTTACCGTAATTCTTGACACCGGAGATAGTGAAGACGATATTCTGACGCTTCGCGTCAATGGATACATGGACAAGAACGGTAACGATGGAGGAAATATATTTCAGTGGTTCCGTCAGTCATGCACGTCTTGTACCGTTCTGGTAAAGGGCAAGGGTTCTTTGGTTATTGATATTCCCGAAGATACAATATATCAGGACTGCGATAGACAGATTTTCCTGCATCAAAGCTGGCTGTCACTTTTCGGCGGGAATGCTGAGGGCGAGAACAGAACCATAACTGTTCAGGATAATGCGGGAAACTGGGGGGATAAGGTCGTAACCATATATGACAGTACACCCCTACATGAAAAAGATTCCGCTCTTAAAATTGCCGAGTATATCCATACAAGCTGCAAGTATGGTGACGACTGCAGCTACTCTGAGTATACTTCGACCGAGGTATGCAGCAAACATGAGGAAGGTCCCGTTAATAAAATCGGCGTAAAATGCAGTGTACATGTGAAAACAAGTTTCAGTGAAATATGCCCCAAGTGTCACCCCGATGATGGCAAGGATAATGACAGAAAGCAGTTAAATGATCTTGTCAACGGCGCTTATGAGATGGGCGTATGTGCGTATCGCCTTGAGAAAGATGAGCTGGATGCTCATTTTACATTCCCCAGAAACATTCTCCCCAACGTCAATATATATCTGGTAAGCTGCTATGAGAGCGCGGATATCCGTCTCGGCAACAATCTCAGTGGCGGAGCGCTCCACCATAACGGACTTTTCGGTTTTATCTATGCTCCGTATATGACGTTCAAGGCACGAGGCAGTTCGGGCGGTGCAAATAAGCTGTGTGGCGGACTGATCGTATCCGATTTCTCGTTTGACGACACACGTTTCGTCACAAACCTCTATCCCGACAAAATGCCTTGGGAGCTTATGGGTGACAGCAGCGGTGAAGAACTGCTCAGTCTTGCGGATAAAAGCTGGAAGATCGGCTTGGGCAGCTATTAAGGAGGCGTTTTTATGAAAAGATTATTCTCAAATAAAAGCGGCTTTACGCTTGCGGAGATCATAATAGCTATCGCTATCTTTTCGATAATGATGGCTATGATCATGCAGATGCTTCAGCTTTCCATAGCTCAGCGTAATGAAAATCTGAAATATGCAAAAAGTCTTAATCAGCAGCAGGACGATCTTGTGGTAAACGGAAAGGATACGAGCTTGCTTCCAGAGGATACAACATTTGATGGAAAGGTCAATCTTTCCTTTAAAAAGGATCCGACAGATGGGAGCGAGACACCATTGGATATCGGAATGGATTATGTTATCAAACCCGCCGATCCCGATGCGGAAGATATAAACAACGGTCTTAACTACTTTGTCGGCAATTTCGACTATTCTGCTGACGGTGTAGGAGGTGGAGGCGGAGGCGGTTCCGGAAACGGTATTGGTCAGGCGGCAAAGTACGATACCCGCCTCACGGGAACAAAGGGAATGAAGAATATCAATATATCCGTTTCCAAAAATCCAACGCTCCCTGCAGGCGTAGCACTAAGCTCAGGGCAGGTCGCATATGAGATCTCGGTAAGCGCAGACTGCTCTGATATGCTTCCCGATGATAAGCCCGACGCGCAGATCAGAATGTACTTCTATTCCTCAACAAGCTACCATAGTGAGCAAGTTGACATAAAGAAGAAAACTACCAATCCAGATGGAAAAGAGGTTGAGGAAGTTGTCGATACCTATTACAAAAAGGTTTACGACGAAGCCAAGATCGCGAAAGTCATACAGCTGGGTGACAAAACTGTTTGGGATGATGCAATAAATACGTTTGATGCGAAGCAAATTTCAAACAACGGCGTTAAGGTCGGCGTGAAAAACGGCTATGGTAAAAATGGTATTAATAAAACGATAAAGTTTATTGTAATATTCAACGGCGATCCCCAGATCACAGCGGCTTCTTTTGGAAAAGGCGGTTCAGGGGGAACATACAACACAAGTTCTGTGTATGAAATACAAAAGAACAACACATCGGGTAAATATGAGTCAGTAACTAAAATCGGCAAATCCCACACAAACATTTACGGTTCGTATCCGTATGAAGTAAGCGACAAGCCCATAAAGTAAGGGGGTACAATATGAAAAAAATATTGAGACTCCTGAAACGCAGGAATAACGGCGGTTTTACGCTGGTCGAGGTCATCATTTCCTGTGCGCTGCTCGGTATACTGATACTTGCGGTCATGGGAATGATAACTCCCGTAATGTCAGTCGTTATGAGCAACGAGAAAAACGCGAACGCTCTAATGATAGCGGAGGCGGTTGAGGCGCACATCGACAGGAACATCAAAAACTCTGTTTATTGCGCCGTGTTTACTAATGCGGGAGCCAACAACAGCGCACTCGGAGCGTTGTCAACCGACCTTACCGAAAGTACGGGGCTTTTACAACAGAATGAGGCGTTAAAGGAAATGCTTAGTTTCATCAGCTCCGATAACAACAAGGACATCTACGAAATGAAGATTATCGGTATCAGATGGCTTGAGGATACGAGAATTCACCAGTACAAATATATGGTGACAAACATAACTCCGAAAATCAAGGATGACGGTTCCGGTTTCAATTCATTTACGGAAACAAGGGTTTTTGAGGATTGTTTCTATGATAACCTTTTCCCTGATGTATCGTTTGAGGTAATGGTGTATAACGAGCATGAGGATGGTGATGATACCAAGCCGATAATATCGACAAGGAACGTTGCTCTCAAGACCACGATAGACGTTTATGCCAGTTCCGGAATGGAAGCGCTTGCGGCACAGGGTAATGGTTACGCGGATTTCATCAACATCAGGACAAAAGCGATCAATCCTAGCGGCAATTACAAGCTTTATTCAATAAACGGCGGAAATGACGCTATGGGTAATCCGATAACTGTTTCAACTCAGCTGAGAACCGATGACGAACTCGAAGCCGCGTACGGTGTTACCGCACACCCCGAGACCTACATTTTCTACGTAACCAGAAAACTGAAATATGTTGAACCGGCTACGCCGTAAAAACGGCACAAAATAATGCAAACAAAAATCGGGGCGATACGCTCGCCCCGAAATGTTTGTACCGAATTTTAAACTCCCAGCAAGGTCATATACCAGGTCATTATGAATTCTCCTGCAAGCCAAGCGGCAGATATTCCGACCGCAAGAAACGGTCCGAATACCATTCGGCGGGAATACTTGACTTTTTCAACAAGATCTTCCTTTATGAAGATTTTGAATCCGCCCTCGCGTTCTTCCGTGATATTGTCACGCAGCGCCTGACTTAACGCCGCTTTATCGGGTAGACCCTTCCAGACCTTTTCTTCGAGGAACTCCCATTCAATATCGGGATTTCCTTCGCTTATACTTCCGACAATAATATCATCGTGACCGTCAAGCACATATCCAACGTCGCGGTCAAGCTGATTTTGATACCATTCCATCGCAAGCTCCCTGATTTTCTCAGAGACGGCTTTCTCGGTTTTTCTGTCATATGCTTTTTTGATAATGCCGTAGACAGCGCCGAGAACGATGCCGATAAACAGTGCGATGAACGCCTTGTAGCCGAGCAGAAGCGACGCGCCGAGCATCAGTTGCAGATCTCCGCCGCCCATGCCCCCGACGAGAACAAGGATAACGAACAGAACGGCAATGACCCCGAGGGCGATAAGGCGCTCATACCATGGGGTATCGGGGAATACAAAAAACGACGCAATTCCCAATACTGCGGTAACTATACTGCACCAATAGGGAATTTCAAAGCGATCTATATCGATCCCGCTAAGTACGACCAACACGGCGAACAGAACTATCGAAAAGGCAAGCTCCCATTTGAATCCGAACACCAGATAAGCCAGACAGTAGCTTACCGCGGTTACCGCCTCAACGATCATGTAGCGCGAAGAAATCTTCGCCTTGCAGTAACGACATTTGCCGCGCAAGAACAGCCAGCTGAAGATAGGGAACATATCGTACCACGCAAGTCTGTGACCGCATGAAAAGCAGTGCGACGGCTCGGTGACTATCGACTGCCTGAGCGGAGTGCGCAGAATAACGACGTTCAGAAAGCTGCCGATTATCGAGCCGAATATGAACGCGAAAACCGCGTATACAATATTTACTACAACGGGCATTATTACCCCTCCTTAAAATAGATTATCTCTATTTTACCACAAAATTGCAATTATTGCAAGTAATTTGCAGAATTAGCAATACATTTATTCCGAAATAATTCGGAAAGTATACCCCGAAAGGAAGAGTTTACACATGGCGGGACCGGTAAAAAACATACGAATCGGCGAGGTACTTCTGGAAAGCGGATTTATCAGTCAAAGTCAGCTTGAAGACGCGCTCAACAAACAGAAGGGCAGCGGAAAGATGCTCGGCGACATCGTGCTCGAAATGGGACTTGTGTCCGAAACACAACTCGCTCAGGCACTGTCGATAAGACTGAAAGTTCCGTTTGTTGATCTTTCTTCGGTTAAGGTCAGCACGGAGGCGGTATCGAAGATACCCGAGGCGATAGCTAAGGAGAAAACGGTTTTCGCGTATGCGATAAACCATAACCGCCTTATGGTCGCGACCAACGACCCTGTAAACTTCTACATTTTCGAGGACCTGAAGGTGACGACGGGAATGGAGGTCGTTCCGCAGATCTCTACGAAGTCTCAGATAGAGGGTGCTATAAATAAGTTCTATTCGTCTCAGGCGCTCGACAGCACGATGAACGAGCTCGAAAATGAGGGCGACAAGGGCGGAGATATGGAGCAGAGCCTTGCGCAGGCTGAGTCCGATGGACGTATCGACAATGCTCCTATTGTAAAGCTTGTCAATATGATGGTTGAGACGGCGTTCAGAATGCAGGTAACGGATATCCATATCGAGCCGTTTAAGGACAGAACGCGTATCCGATTCAGAATAGACGGCGAGCTTGTGGAGCAGGACATGAAGATACCCCCCTCGTTCCACAACTCTATCATAACCCGTATCAAGATATTGGGCGGTATGAACATCGCCGAGAGGCGAATACCGCTTGACGGCCGTTTCGGAACGCGTATCGACGGCGTTAACCTCGATATGCGTGTGTCGACTATCCCGTGCGTATACGGTGAAAAGTGCGTTATACGTCTGTTGTCGACTGCCGATGAGAAAACCCGTAAAATTACCGACCTCGGTATGACAGACTATAACTACGCGATGTTCAAGCAGATAATCCGCTGCCCCAACGGAGTTATGCTCGTTACGGGACCGACAGGTTCGGGAAAATCCACGACCCTTTACGCGACGCTCGGCGAGCTTTCGCAGCCTAACGTAAACATCGTAACGGTTGAGGATCCTGTTGAGAAAAAGATAGACGGCGTAAACCAGTGCCAGATCAATTCAAAGGCGGGTATGACCTTTGCGGCGGCGCTGCGTTCGATCCTCCGTCAGGACCCCGATATCATAATGGTCGGCGAGATCCGTGACGGTGAGACCGCCGATATCGCAATACGCGCGGCGATCACGGGACACTTCGTGCTTTCCACGCTTCATACCAACGACGCGGCTTCCACTATCGTCCGTCTTGTAGACATGGGCGTTGCCCCTTACATGGTTGCGTCATCACTTGTGGGAATTATCGCTCAGCGACTTGTAAAGCTGCTCTGCAATACATGCAAGGAAACCTTTACGCTTGACGACCCCGAGGAGCTGAAGCTCATGAACAAGACCTCTCCGGTGCAGATATGCAGACCGCATCAAGGCGGCTGCAGGGTCTGCCACGGAACAGGTTACACGGGACGTACCGCGATTCACGAGATCATCGTTACCACGCCCAAGATCAAGGAGCTTATATCCGCGGGCGCGACCGCCGAGGAGATCGGCGCGATGGCGACAAAGAGCGGCACGCTGCTGCTGCGCGACAACGTCTCACAGATGGTTCTCCAAGGGAGGACTTCAATGGACGAACTGGTAAAAGCGACTTATACCGTATAAACGGAATATTGTCGTTTGGCTAATAGTTAAGGAGAAAAATAGTGGAACATACAAATAACGTAATGGATATTAACCGCATATTGGACGAGGCGCGCGACCTCGGGTGCTCGGACTTGCACTTTACGGCGGGGCTGCCGCCTATCGTCCGCTTGCACGGCTCTATCAGAAAGCTCTCGGGTTACCCCGACTGCACCGAGCCTATTATTGTAAACGTAATCAATCAGATCACTTCGATAAAGCATAAGTCGCAGATATCGAAGGGTTTGGATACCGACTTCTCGTATACGTCGGCAACGGGTTTCCGTCACAGAGTTAACGTGTACAGACAGCGCGGCTATCATGCCGTGGCTATACGTCTGCTGCGCGACGATATCCCTACGCTGTCCGACCTCAACCTTCCCGCAACGCTTGGCGAATTCGCTCTCGCGCCGCGCGGACTGGTGCTTGTTACGGGACCTACGGGCTCGGGTAAATCGACGACACTGGCGGCTATGATCGACCATATCAACCGTCAGAAGAATTGCCATATAATTACGATAGAGGACCCTATCGAGTATGTTCATACGCATAAGCAGTCAATGGTCAATCAGCGTGAGATCGGACAGGACGTGGACTCGTTCGCGGGCTCGCTCCGTGCGGCTCTCCGTGAAGACCCCGACGTTATCCTCGTAGGAGAGATGCGTGACTTCGAGACGATCAACGCGGCAGTTACCGCGGCGGAAACGGGTCACTTAGTGCTCTCGACGCTGCATACTACGGGCGCGGCAGAGACTATTGACCGTATTATCGACGTTTATCCCCCGCACTCTCAGGGTCAGATACGCTCGCAGCTTTCGGGAAATATTGTCGGCATTGTATCGCAGACGCTCGTGCCGACCGCGGACGGCAAGGGCAGATGCGCCGCATTGGAGATACTCTGCGCGACCGACGCTATCCGCGCAATGATACGCGAGGGCAAGATATTCCAGGTGCCTACGGCTATTGCGACGGGAAAGAAGAACGGAATGTTTACGCTCGACCAGGATCTGGCTCGTCTCGTCCGTATGGGTAAGGTGGACGACGCTATCGCGAGAAACCGCTGCCAAGATATCACGGAGTACAAGAGATTCCTGGAAATGGGCGGCTAAGGTTTTTATTGTTTTATTGAAAAGAGGTGATCGTATGATAAAGCGCATACAAACGCTGAAAAAAAGGCGCGGCTTTACAATGGTCGAGCTTGTATCCGTAATCGCCATTATCGGGATATTGGCTGCGGTGCTTATTCCCATGATCTCCAACACGGTAGCCTCTGCCAGAATAACCTCCGCAAACAGCAATGCCACAAACATAGTCAAGGTTATTGACGTGTTTATGTCGGACAATCAAATCGTTCAGCTAAGTGACGCGGTTTTCAAGGTCACCGTGAACGGCAACACATGGACGGGCACCGCCCTGTCAGGGCTTTCTGGCGGCGGTTTTTCATGGGGTACCGGCGCCACGTACAGCGGCACGCCTATTACATCGAGCGGCGAAAGCATGCTGCTTGCGGCGCTTGCAAAGGATCTGGCGGGAATAGGCGACTCGGCGATATATGTGGTGTTAAAAGACGGCTTTGCGCGGTTTGCGGCGTATGCGCCGGGCTTGGCGGCGTTGGACGAGGAGCTGCCCCCGATAAATAACGGTCAGCCCGATTTCAGCGGAGGCTGGAGCAATCAATCTCCGAGCGGCAGGATAATCGGCACTTATCCGCAGAAGAATTAAGCTTTTGGGTGAAAACTCGGCGGTCATGTAAATGTGAGACGTTACATCGAGATAACAAACTCGGGTGTCGTTAAAGTGCACAAATTTTATCGTAAAAAAGAATAACTTTTAACAAACTTGTGACTTTTGCAAAAAAGTTTTCAAAAACCTATTGCAATTTTAGTTAAGTTGCGTTATAATATGATTACAGCCGAGAAAATGAAGCCCGTTTCGGGAAAACGTTTACACGGCTGACAGTTCTTTTGAAAATTTAATATTTAAAGTACATTTCAAAGTGAAGTGTATCATAAACGACCTTATCTTATGATTTTGCCTTTCGATTTGCGGCGCTGCCGCTGCGGAGGCTAGCCCGACGCGGTCGGGATCATAATTCAGGATATAGCCCCGCCGGGGTTATACGAAATAAATTTTTTTCACAGGAGGTCTTTACTATGATAAAGAAACTTCAGGCTCTCAGAGCCAAAAAGGGCTTCACGCTCGTTGAGCTGATCGTGGTTATCGCTATTATCGGCGTTCTTGCTGCGATCCTTATTCCTACCCTGTCCGGTGTTATCGAGAGCGCTCGTAAGAGATCCGCAGAGAGCACCTGCCAGTCTCTTCAGAACCTGGCAAAGACATTTGCGTCTACCGTAATGTCCAAGACCGGTAAACTTTGTGACGCAAGTAGCACGGTTGATATGGACGATGGCAACGGTCCTCAGACAATGTCTGCTTATATCTTGGCGCAGGTTCCCGAGATCAAAAATTCCACTGACAAGGGTGCGACAATAGTAATCAAAAGCGGTAATGTTACTTCCGTAACTTACACCGAGGGTGCATTTACAGCTCTTTGGGATTCCACTAACGGTATGCAGGGCGCTACCAAGACCGGTGACTCTTCCGCGCACTCTGCGGCAGGTACGATGGGTACTGTAACCGTTACTACGATGGATACTGCAACCGTTACCTAATTTCTAAGCTAAACGCTTACAGCACATACTATTTAACACAATATTCCTCGACGGCGCTTTGCGCTGTCGGGGAATTAGTGCTATTTTTAAATCAAAACCTTTGTTTGTGCATGATGAGAATTGTGTAAAAACAAGAGTTTTGACTTCAAGACCTGCAAATAAAAGTCAAGGGGTAAAGTGAAGATTTCATCTAATTTTC
>CAJUMS010000001.1:7650-140353 GCA_910587465.1 uncultured Oscillospiraceae bacterium | reverse complement strand
ATTATGCATGATAAAGAACTGGCTTGACGCCGAATCGTTGGCTCTGCTGCGCGCCATCGAAATAACGCCGCGCTCGTGCTTGATATCGTTTGCCACACCGTTTGCCAAGAATTCGCCCTTGATCTTCTCTTTAGCGCCGCCCGAGCCTGTGCCCGTAGGGTCGCCGCCTTGTATCATAAACCCGCTGATTACGCGGTGAAAAATCAAACCGTCATAAAATCTGTTATTCACCAACTTGAGAAAATTCTCTACCGTAACAGGCGCTTTTTCGGGGTAAAGCTCCAGTCTGATTTCCTTGCCGTTTTCCATTTCGATTACTACCATAAAGTCCTCCTTAGTTTAATAGCAAGTTTCATGCCGAGTGAACACAAAGCGTCTGAACTGCCATGGCGTCAATGACTCCATGGCGTTTCGCTTCACACGCCATCGCCGCCTATTTCGACGCTTGCCCCAGTTCATACGCTCTCTTGGTGCAGGCTTCGCAGGCGTTGATAGCTATGTGGACGATCCCTGAACGCTCGAGGACCTCCAGCCCCGCAAGAGTAGTACCGCCGGGTGAAGACACCTGCCTAATCAGTTCGTCGACCGTCATTCCGCTTTCCGTCATCATCTTAGCCGAGCCGATCAGTGACTGCGCGAACAGTCTCAGAGCCACATCGGGGTCGATGCCGATGCTTTGTGCATATTGCACAAAGCCCTTTGCGTACACATAAATAAATGCGGGAGAGCTGCCGTTTATCGCGATGACTTCTTTCATTTTATCTGCGGGAATTACCTCGGTTATACCGCATGAGCCGATTATCTTCCGCGCGAACGCGAATTCTGCGTCTGACACCTTGTCGTCATGGCTCATTGCGGACGCACCCACGCCGAGCATCATCGGGGTGTTTGGCATTACAAGCACTACCTTAGCGTTTGCAAAAGTGCGCTCGCATATATATTCGGCGGAGATCCCCGCACAGATGGAGATTATTACCAAGCTCTCGTTAGCTGCGCTCTTGACCTCCGCAAGCACCTCGTCGAGCTGCTGAGGCTTTACCGCAAGCAGAATATAATCGCACTTTTTTGCCAGCTCAAACGCGCTCGAAGCAGCGGTAGCTCCCACGAAGCGCAGGTCCTTCAGCTTGTCGGGGTTTTGATCGTAGGCGAAAACCGCCGTATTGCCAAGTTTTCCGTTGATGCCCTTGATAATCGCGCCGCCCATATTGCCAACGCCGATAAATCCCAATTTTGTCATTGCAAAAGCCTTTCTTAATTATCAGTAATTTTTCTCATTTTAAACACTCTTTCATATGCCGTCTTTATAGGGTACATAGTCAGTAGTAGCAGAAGAATGTCGAACGGCATTTTTATGAAGTTAGTTCCCACTCTTGCCCACAGCTTCACCCAGAATACCTCGGGCGCAATGTAGCCCGTGATGACCTGAAACGAGGTATTCATGATCAGATTGCAGACAACGATCACCGTGAACTTCGCCAGAACTATCCTCAAAAAAGAACTCCAGTTTGCACCAATCGACTTAAAAAACGCCTTTCCGCCCGAAAAATCCGGCTTTATCACCGTGAAGTCATAAAGAAACAAGCCATACAGCAGACCGCCCGTCATCTCCACCAGCGTAAAGATAGGATTAAATGCGTCCATTTGTTGTGCGATAAACATTCCCAGAATATCCGTTATGCCACCGGCCAAGAACGCAACCGTGGGACCAAACAGCATTCCTATCGCAGCGATAGCGAGGAATGCCACACTTATCTTCCCGAAAGGCAGGTTTATCGTTACCGATTTCAGCGCCAGGTCAAGCGCAATCAAAATTGCCGTAACGCACAGGCAGCGCAGGTTTTTAAGCTCCAGCGCCGATTTTTTAAAGTTAGCAAAAAAAGCCATCAGATTATCCTCCCATAATACGACTTTTCCGCTATATATAAAAGAATAATCAAATGGCTTTGTGTTATTCAATTTATGTACAGCGAGATGCGAATATCGCACCGCAACCCCTATTGCAATAAGGATTTTCGTCCGCCCGACAACTCTCCGTTCGGTCGGCACTTAACGCGCGGTATTCTACTCTGTGTAATGTTACCCCGAAAATATATCAGAAGTTGATTTCGTTAAGAATTCTGTACAGGCGCTCATCAAAGGGCTTCTGCATAGCAAGCGCTTCCTGAATGTCAACGTCGTAAACCTTGCCGTCTTTACGTCCCACTACTCGGTTTCCGATACCCTGTTCGAGCAGTTCAACCGCATAATAACCCATTTCGGACGCCAGAACTCTGTCGCGAAGCGTCGGTGAACCGCCGCGCTGAACGTGACCGAGAATAGTCGCTCTGGACTCGATACCGGTCTCTTTCTCTATCTGTTCCGCAATCTGCTCTGTGCCGCCGATACCCTCGGCAACGATGATGATGATATGCTTCTTGCCATCCGCGCGAACCTCTTTTATACGCTGGACCACCTTGCCGAGATCACACTCCACCTCGGGAACGAGAACCGCAGTAGCTCCGCAGGCGATACCCGCGTTCAGCGCGATATGACCCGCGTGTCTGCCCATTACCTCGACAACGGAGCAGCGCTCGTGCGAATGGCTTGTGTCGCGCAGCTTGTCTACCAGATCAACAACTGTATTGAGTGCGGTATCGTAGCCGATAGTGTACTCGGTACACTGGATATCGTTGTCGATAGTCCCGGGGATACCTACGCAGGGGATTCCCGCCTTTGACAGATCCGCGGCGCCTCTGAACGAGCCGTCGCCGCCGATAACGACGATACCGCACATTCCCTTATCCTCGCAGATCTGTTTAGCCTTTTCGATATTTTCCCACTCCTTGAATTCGGGGCAGCGCGCTGTGTAGATCATAGTACCGCCGCGCTGGATAATATCGGATACCGCGCGCACGTCAAGCTGAACGAACTCGCGGTTGAGTAAGCCGTTGTAGCCGCGCTGTATGCCGATCACCTCAAAGCCCTTGTAAAGCGCCGTTCTTGTAACTGCACGGACAGCCGCGTTCATGCCGGGGGCGTCGCCGCCGCTTGTCAATACGCCGATTCTCTTTTTCATAGTAGTCTCTCCTTACCGATTTTGGCAATGCCAAAATATATTCTCCGGACGTTATGTCCGATTTTATTCCAAATTCTATTTTACTACAAGCGCGCGTTTTCGTCAAGCGCATTTTGCCAACTTATCACGTTACGCAAAAATAATATGTGCTTTTTAACAAATTTCGCCTTTTTTACAGCTGTTTTCTGTTTAAAAAGCCTATCTTTACATTTTCCTCGCCGCAAAGCTTTTTCAGCCTTCCTACGAGTGCTGTGCTTATGCGCACGCCGCGCAGACCGCCCACGGGATTTACAGTCCGCGTACTGCCGAAGCATATCCTTGCCGCAGACATACCCCTGTACGACATCAGCATATCCCGTATCGCGCCGAGTCTGCTGTCATCCTCCGAGGGAAGATTGACGTAGAGTATCTTCCGCTGACCCTCGGGTATCCTTGTCGCGGGAACTGCCGCGTCAACATAGAAGCTCAGCTTGTCGTCCTTAAGGGAAATTTTTCCGCGCACCGAATATACCGTTCCCTCGGTAAAGCGTTCAAGTCTGCCGTACACCTTCGGGAACACCACGCCCTCTATCGCTCCCGAGCTGTCCTCAAAAGTTGCGTAGGACATGAGCCCGCCGTTTTTCGAGGTGTGCTGTCTCTCATACAGACACATCGCCATAATAGAGACCTCCGCGCCGCTGTTTAACATTGCCGCGTCTGCGATGAACATACAATTTTCGGGAGCGCGGTCAAGAAAATCATCCGCAGGGTGTCCGGAGACGTACCGTCCGAGGTACTCCTTTTCCATTGCCAGACGCTTTGAGCGGGTGAAGTCGTCGGTTTCGGGGAGCGTGAATTCCGCTGTCTCGTTGTCCAGCTCGAAAAGATCGAGCTGTCCGCTCTCGCGGCGGCTGCACTCGCGCGACGCATAGTCGAGAAGCGCGTTAAGTCCCATGATCACGCGGCGGCGGTTCGGCTCTATGACGTCAAACGCTCCGCAGTAGGTAAGCGCCTCCATATATCGGCGGTTGTTATCCTTATCCGCCATTCGCACCGCGAAGTCCGCCGCGGATGTGAACAGGCCGTTTTCGCGTTCCTTGATCATAGCGCCGACAAATCCGCGTCCGAGGTTCTTCACCGCCGCGAAGCCGTACCGCATTGCCGTGTCTTCGACCGTGAATGAGTAAAAGCTCTTGTTGATATCGGGCGGCAGCAGCCTTGCTCCGCCGTTCACCATATCGGAGATATACTCGTTTACCTTGCCCGTCCAGTCGCCTATGCTCGAGATCAATTCCGCCATGTACGCGAGATTATAATAATGTTTTAAATACGCGGTCTGATACGCTACCGCGGCATATGCAGCGGCATGGGATTTGTTGAACGCGTAGGAGGCAAAGACCGCCATTTCGTCAAATATCTCGTTTGCGACGTTTTCCGGAACACCGTTCGCGACCGCTCCGCAATTGCTCTCCGTGCCGTAAATGAACGCGCTGCGCTCCCTTTCCATAGCCGAGTGTTTTTTCTTGGACATGGCTCGGCGCACCAAGTCCGCTCTTCCGTAGGAATATCCTCCAACTACGCGGCAGATCTGCATTACCTGTTCCTGATAGACGATGCATCCGTATGTTACCGACAGGATATCCTTTAACAACGGGTGCTTGTATACTATTTCCTCGGGATTTTTGTGGCGGTTTTCAATATAGGTCGGTATCGACGACATAGGGCCGGGGCGGTAGAGCGCGAGCGCCGCTGTTAAGTCCTCAAGAGACTTAGGTTGTAATCGCGACAGTACCGAGGTTATACCCGCCGACTCGAACTGGAACACTCCAGCCGTGCCGCCGTTGCCAAGCATTTTGTACACCTCGGGATCGTTTTCATCTATTTTGCGGATATCGAAGTCGGGATCGGTCTTTTTGATGAGGTCGCAGGTTTTTTTAATAACAGTGAGGTTTCGTAAGCCGAGGAAGTCCATTTTCAGCAAGCCGAGACGTTCAAGCGCCGTCATGGTGTACTGCGTTGTCAAAGCGCCGTCCTCGTAGCTTAACGGGACATACTTCGTGACGGGATCGCGCGTTATCACAACGCCCGCCGCGTGGACGGTCGTGTGGCGCGGAAAGCCCTCGATCTGCCTTGCCACGTCGACAAGGCGCTTTATTTCGCGGTCGGTATCGTACAGACGTTTGAGCTCGCCGCGGTCAAGCTCCTCTGCAAGTGTCGTGAACGGCGATGAAACCGCCTTTGCCGCCATGTTGACCTCCTGCGCGGCTATGCCCATTACTCTGCCCGCGTCGCGTATCGCCCCCTTTGCTTTCAGGGTATCAAACGCTACTATCTGCGCGACGTAGTCGGAGCCGTAACGGCGGCGAACATACTCTATCACCTCTCCGCGGCGCTCATTGCAGAAGTCGATATCGAAGTCGGGCATGGAGACGCGCTCGGGATTGAGAAATCGCTCAAACAGCAGATTGAACCTCAGCGGGTCGATATCCGTTATGCCCATGCAGTACGCGCACAGGCTTCCCGCGCCGCTACCGCGCCCCGGACCTACGGGGATATCCTGCGTTTTCGCATACCTCACGAAATCCCATACTATCAGAAAATAGTCTACAAAGCCCATTTTTTTGATTATTTCAAGCTCATAGTCAAGCCGCTTCCGTATTTCGGGAGTGACCGTGCCGTAGCGCTTTTCCGCGCCCTTGTTGCACAGCCTGACAAAGTACTCCGCGTTGTCCGAAACGCCATCCTTCGTGAACAGAGGGAGCTTTGCAACGCCGAATTCAAGCTCGACATTGCATCGTGCGGCTATCTCGCCGGTCAGCGCAAGCTCCTCCGCGGTGAAGAAACGGCTCATTTCCTCGGCGCTTTTGAGGTAGTATTCCTCGGTGGGCAGGGCGCGGGAATTCGGTTCGGACAGCCGCTTGTTCTGCCCGATGCATTGCAGCACGCGCTGAGCGTAGCTGCCGCTTTTCTCAACATAGTGGACGTTGTTGGTAGGGCAGACTGGTATTCCCGTGCGCTTGGAGAACTCACGCAGAAGAGTGCACAGTCTCGCCTCCGACGCGGTATCGTGATTGGATAGCTCAAGATAGAAATTCCCGCCGAACACCTTTTTATACCACTCTGCAGCTTTCAATGCGTCGTCGGTGCGGTTGTCGGAGAGCAGCGAGCCTATCTCGCCGTTTTCCGCGCCCGACAGCGCGAGCAAACCGCCGCCGTAACGCTCCAGACATTCCTTATCGGTGACGTAGCCGCCGTCAATGCCGTTGGGCTCTTGTTCCGTGATAAGGCGGCAGAGGTTTTTGTAGCCCGTGGTGTCCTCACACAGCAGCGTAAGGCGGTACGGTTCGTATACTCTGTTCGGAGAACGGCGACTGTCCTCCGCGATCGACACCTCGCAGCCGATTATCGGCTTTATCCCGTGTTCCGCGCAGGCATCGCAGAAGTCGATAGCTCCGTACAGCGCGCTGTTGTCGGTAATAGCAAGCGCGTTTTGACCGAGTTCTTTTGCTCTTTTGACAAGCTCGTCGATACGGCACGCACCATCCAGCAGACTGTACGCGGTATGCACATTCAAGTGAACGAAATCGCCCATATCCACCTCCGATAAACAACGAAAAAGCAGGCTTGACCATTGCGGTCAAGCCTGTCCTCGTAAAAACACGCAAATATACGTTCGTTATTACCCAAAGCCGCAGAACAAGTTCTTAGTCAGCTTCTTTAGCGATAACAACCTTATCCTTGTAATAACCGCAATTTCCGCAAACTCTGTGAGCGAGTTTCAGCTCACCGCAGTTTTTGCAGCGCGAGAAAGCGGGAGCGGATAACTTCCACACCGCAGAACGTCTTTTATCACGTCTTGCACGAGATACTTTTCTCTTTGGAACTGCCATTATTGCACACCCCCCTCTTGTCAGTTGACAAATAAAGCCACAGTAAACAATGGTATATCTACTGATTTACTATCGAACATCTACCATTATATCACAAGGCGGGGGATTTGTCAAGCGTTTTTTCGTATTTTTTTCAAAAACTCGCCGCCGGTTGCGTAATATTACGCAATGAACTTCTTTACGTTCTCGGGCAGCTCGGCGTTGTCCGCGGAAACTGTCAGCGTAACAACAGTGTTTGAGGTAATCTTCTCGAGCTTCTCAAACATCTCGCCGAGCTTGTCGTAGTCCCTGCCCGTAATCTTCAGTGTAGCGTCAACGAAAATATCGGTGCAGTCGTGGTCGGACGCGAGAATTCCCGCGATAAAGCCGTAGAAAGCGTCCATACCCTCCACAGCGTAGTCCTCAATGTTTATCAGACGGACTTTATAGGTAATATCTGTGTTCAGCGAAGAGCCTTTCTGGATAGCCACAACGTTGCCGTTGGACTTCTTCTCAGCTGCGTGGATAGCGTCGATAAGCACCTTGGTCTTTCCCGAACCGCGTCTGCCCGTAATAATTTTAACCATAATCTTTTCCTCCGTAATATAATTGATAGCGCCTGCCGCGCAATATTCCAAACGCTCTTACAGACCGAGCTTCTTCTCGAGAGCTGCCTTCTGATCCTCGTAGCCGGGCTTGCCGAGCAGCGCGAACATATTCTTCTTATAGCTCTCAACGCCGGGCTGATCAAACGGGTTTACTCCGAGCAGATAGCCGCTGATTGCGCATGCTTTCTCAAAGAAGTAGACCATAAAGCCAAGCTCGAACTCGTTTAGCTCGGGGACTTCAAGCACGATATTAGGCACACCGCCCTCGGTATGCGCGATAACAGTGCCCTCGAATGCCTTGCGGTTTACAATCGACATATTCTGATCAGACAGGAAGTTTAGTCCGTCGATGTTGTTCGGGTCGTTCTTCAGGAACAGATCCTTCTGCGGCTTTCCGAACTGGATAACGGTCTCGAACATCACGCGCGAGCCGTCTTGAACGAACTGACCGAGCGAGTGAAGGTCAGTCGAGAACACCGCCGATGACGGGTACAGCCCCTTGTTGTCCTTGCCCTCGCTCTCGCCATATAGCTGCTTGAACCACTCCGCCATCATCTGAAAGCTGTTCTCATAGCTTATGAGCATTTCCACGCTCTTGCCCTTTTTATAAAGTATATTGCGCAGAGCTGCGTACTTATAACAGGAATTCTTCTCGATATCGAAATCCTTGTACTCTTCGCGCGCCGCCGCGGCTCCCTTCATCAGCGCGTCAATATCGCAGCCTGCACAGGCGATGGGAAGCAGACCCACCGCGGTCAGCACGGAAAATCTTCCGCCCACGTCGTCGGGGATAACGAACGTCTCATAACCCATCTTGTCGGACAGCTCTTTCAGCGTTCCGCGAGCCTTGTCGGTGGTTGCGTAAATTCTGCCCTTTGCGCCATCCTCGCCATAGCGTTCAACCAGCAGGTCTCTGAATACTCTAAACGCCAGCGCGGGCTCGGTGGTCGTGCCCGATTTCGAGATGATGTTCACCGAGAAGTCGCGTCCCTCTACCAGCGAGATGACCTCGTTTAGGTAAGTCGGTGAAAGGCTGCACCCTACGAAATAGATTTCGGGAGTATCCTTTTTCAGCGAATTGTACAGCGACGATCTCAGCGCCTCAATAGCCGCCCTAGCGCCCAGATATGAACCGCCGATGCCGATAACGATCAGCACTTCGCTGTCGCTCTTTATCTTGGCAGCCGCTTTCTTGATACGCTCGAACTCGTCCTTGTCGTAATTTACCGGCAAATCGACCCAGCCCAGAAAATCGTTTCCGAGACCGCTCCTGCTCTCCAGCGTCTCATGCGCCGCCTTTACCATGGGCGCGTATGCCGCCAATTCATGCTCTCTCACAAAGCCGTTTAAGTACTTGTCGTCAAGCTTGATACCCATAAAATAATTACTCCTTTCCAACAGTCGGGTAGCCCCGACATTTTGTCCTATTCTTATTATATATTACTTTTCAATTTTTTGCAAGATTTTTTCCTTGCATCAAACGGATTTGGAGAATTTTTGCTATTTAACAGTGCTTTTTTGGTAATATTGTACAAATAAATCAAACGGCTATCTGCCCGTTGCCCGAGAATATGACTGTTGCGTCGGCGGGGAGCGTGTCAGTGAACGGCTCCTCGGTCTCGGCGTACTCTCGGAACGCCAGCCACTCTCTCATTCTGTCAAGGGTTTCGGGAGTCGCGGCGGTGCGTTCCTCGCCCTTATGGATTATTTTGACCGTTCCGCCGCGGATTATCAGTCTTTTTGCCAGCGCAAATGCCTTGTCGCAGCAGACAGGCTGTGCGTTTTCGGTTATATAGAGATTTGTAGTAGCGTAACCGTTGCTCTCGTCAAGCCTTACCATAAGCTTCTGCTTCTTCGCCGACAGCTTGTAATTGACGCGTCTCGGCGAATCGCCCGCAACATACTCACGATGCTCGTAGCCCGGCATTCCGCCCTGCCGCACGACAACACCCTCCTCGACGTCCTCCTCTTCGCTCGGCAGGAGATTTGGCGGAACGTCGGGTCCGTCATATTCAATAACACGCGGCAGCACCGCCATGTGCGCGGTCTGATCTACGGGTATCTTAAACTGCAAAAGCCCCAAAAAATCTCTTATAATGACCTCGCTCAGAGTGACTGTGTTCAATCCGCTGTGCGAGGCGCGGAAGCTCCCTCCGACCGTCACCGTCCTGCGAAACAGAAGAGACGTTCTTAAATGTATCGAGCTGTTGGCGTTTACGCACAGCTCCACATAAGGGATAAAGCAAAAGCCCATTTTTTTCAGCGTAACGTCAAATCCGACGCTCCTCCCATACTCGGAGACCCCCGAGAATTCCCGCAATTTGACCGTAAAGCGCTTTCGGGAGATGAGAAACGTTGTCAGCGAGGTTACGACAGCCGCGCCGATAATATAGATCAGCGCCCAGCCTATATCTGCATTGATAAATATCATGAAAAGAGATGCAAACAACAGCGCTTGAACATAACCGGAAATATGCGTCATTTTCTTCTGCTCCTTTTCATTCGACAGATGGACTTATAGTCGCGGTACAGCTTTTTCACGTCGGCGTCGGGTGTTCCCGTGCCGTAGAACAGCTTGTTTGCCGCGTTTGTTATTTCGCTTGCTTCATCTTCAAGGGATAGAGTGCGTGAGATTATATCGCGCACCTCCTCCGCGGTGGTGCTCCCGGGGTCGGTCTCGGCGATATTGCAGGCCAGCCTGCGTGTCCTCAGATACACCGCGCGTATTTTACCGTTTCCGCTCCTCAGCCGATAGACTGCGGCAAAGCACAGTTCGGAAAGCTGTCTGTGGAAAACGACCGCAATGACAGTCAGAATAACACCCGATATTATGATTATAGTCAGCATGCGAGTAATCTGCCCGCTCATACTGCCTATGGGCGCGTATTTCGTGCCGTCTATCTCGAGCCAGCCGTAGCCCTCGATAAAGGCGGTGGAGTAGGCGTGCGCGTGCTCCTCGGTGACAACGTAGCGTCCGTACGAGTCCATTGCGTCATCGCGGAGAACAAATCCCTCGGTATATCTTGCGGGTATTCCCGCAGCGCGGAGCAAAAGTGTGCTTGCCGTAGCGAAATCGGTACAGATACCGCGGCGGCTGTCGAACATGAAATAATCCGCCTCGGCTCTCTCGGGAACAAAGCCCAGATCGTATGTGAAGCCCGCGTCACCGAACCATTTTTCAATGGCGATAGCTTTTTCGTAGTCATTGGTAAGCCCTGCGGTTATCTCATCGGCGACGGTCTGTATCTCGTCGGTGATACTGCCGTCCAGCCCCGCTTTATAGTATGCTATGGCGTTCCTGCTTTCGCTTACAAACTCGTCGCGGACCGCGCTTTCGATAACGCCTTCCTCGGCAGCGTCGTCCAGCAGGGTATTTAGATCTACTTTCTCCAGCATTTTAAGGAACTGCTCGTTAGGCTGATTGTAATAATAATTCGCGACATATGCCGCGTTTCTTGGCATCGGCTTCTCGGTGAATATCTCGTCAACGGCGTTGCGGTAGGTGTTCGGAGGTGTGCTGGCGGAAGATGTAACGTTTACGTTTATCGTCTCCGAGGGGTGCATGATTACGCTCGTAGAGCTGCCGTCCACAATGCGTATCGTCATTTGCGCCGAGGCGAGGGAGTATATCTCGGGGACATCTTCCAGCTTGTTGAGCTCTTCGCTGTATTTTTCCAGCTTTCCGTTATTTGCGCCTTTTTTCAGGTCGGAGATCAGTTTGTTTATATTCAGTCTGCTTCTGTGTTTCTCCCAGTTGTCATATCCCCTCGAGAAGTCGCTGTTGAATGTCCAGCCCTCGTCGCCCTCGTACACGTCGAACGACTGACGGCTCACATTTCTCGGGGAGTTGGTAAATACTATAAAGAGAGCGTTGTCCGAGGGAATATTGTTGCCGCGGTTCGGGGTCGAGCTTTCCGTGAATTCGCTCAGAACACGTCTGCCGTAAGCGGAGGTGCGCTTTGTTAACTCTTCGAGATAGCGTATCATTGGAGTGTAATCATTGCGCGGTATTACCGTAAGCAGCGCCGCTGCTATTACTCCTGCCATTCCGATCGCGGCAACACGCTCGATATGCGCACGTTTGTCGTCTACATAAGCGTTATCCGCAGGATACTCGGGTCTTGCTATTCCGAACGCCGCCAGCATATACCCGACTGCAATAAACACTAACAGTCCGAGCGGAATTCTGCCCACAAGTCTTGCCGCCAAAATAAGCGGAACAAACGACGGCAGCAGCAGAAAGCTCGGACGCGGAAGATATGTTGTGAAGTAGCAGATCGGAAACCCGATGATAAGCGAACAGAGCAGTATCGTCATTCCTGCGAGCGCAGGGTCAAAAAAATCAGATGCGTTAAAGATGAATTCATAAAACGACGGCGACCTGTAAGGATTGCCCACAATTCTGCAGACTGCGTAAACTGTCATGAAAAGCACAATAAAAGCCAGCAGAGAAAGTGCTTTTTTTCTCCGCAGTGCGTAAAATATCATATAAACGCCGAAAGACACCGCCGTCATTATTACCGTGCAGACGAACATATAGTCACGGCACAGTACATACATCAGCCCCGCGCTCAATGCGCAGAGATAGACCAGTGACGCGAGTATCTCCGCGCCGCTGAAGATCGGTTTGCTTCTTTTCTTCATGATTTATCGGTCACCTGAAATATGAATATAATCTGCACATCATCATTCCGTTGTAGAGCTTTCTGTTTTTGTCGGCTTTAGCTCCGAATATATTCTCGAATTCTTCATCGGGGGTTATCGCGTAAAGCTGATTCCCGTTCAGAGGAAGAAGTCTTTCGCCCATAGTCTTGTATATCTCCCGTGCCTCGGATATTTCGAGCATTCGCTCTCCGTAGGGGGGATTGGTGAGTATTTTCAAAGCGCCATCGGGACAGACGAAATCGCGTATATCCCGCCTCTCGACGGTAATATATTCGTCGACGCCTGCTATTTTTGCGTTCGCCGCCGTTAATTCCACGCATTCTTTGTCGATATCAAAACCGACCGCGCGGAATTCTCCGTCCTTTTTAATAAGGGAACGTGCCTCCTCGCGAGCTGTAATCCACACGCTCTCGGTGAGGAACTTCATATGCTCGCCGTCAAAGCGGCGTTTCAGTCCCGGGGCGATATCCAACGCTTTCATTGCCGACTCTATCAGCAGGGTCCCCGAGCCGCAGAACGGGTCGCATACAGTGTCTCCCGCCCGTACTCTCGCGATATCGACTATACCCGCCGCCAATGTTTCACGAATAGGCGCGGTGTTGCTGTCGCGGCGGTAGCCGCGTTTGTGCAGCCCCTGTCCGCTCGTATCGAGCATAAGCGTGAACGTGTCCTTCATAAGCGAGAAACGTATACGGCATTCCGCGCCGCTCTCTGGCATTACGACCATGCCGTAAGCCTTGCCGAGATTGACCGCCATTGCCTTCTTCACGATCTTTTGTATTGCGGGAATGCTTGCCAGCTTGGAATTCAGCGAGTGACCGTTATTCGGGAACTTATCGGTTTTTCCGATAAACTCCGACAGCGGCAGCGTGCGAATTCCCTCGAACAACTCGTCGAACGTTGTCGCGCGGAACTGACCGAGCACCACGCAGACGCGTTCCGCAGTGCGCAGGAACACATTAGCCTTGGCGCAGACCTCCGCGCCGCCCGAGAAGAATACTCGGCCGTTTTCCGCGCGGACGTTTTCGCCGCCGATCTTTTTTATTTCAAATGTTAATGTTTTCTCCAGACCGAAATGGCAGGGAGCAACGTAATTATATATCATTATTATAACGCTTTCTTACCGATATCGGTTCTGTAATGCGCCTTTTCAAAGTCGATACCCTCAACCGCCTTATACGCGCTGTCCAGCGCCGACTCTAATCTGTCGCCTGTCGCAGTAATTCCGAGAACACGTCCGCCCGCGGTGAGGTATTTTCCGCCCTCGAGCTTAGTGCCGGCGTGATATACATACGCGCCGGCAGTCTGCCCCTTTTCGTCCAGACCGCTTATCGGCTTGCCAGTCTCGTACTTTTCGGGATAGCCGCCGCTCGCCATTACAACGCACGCGCAGGACTTATCGCTCCACTTTATATCCAGCCCGCCGAGGCGTTCCTCGGTGATAGCCTCCATTATCTCCGCCAAGTCCGTTTCCAGCAGCGGAAGAACTACCTGTGTTTCGGGGTCGCCGAAACGGCAGTTGTACTCGACAACTTTCGCTCCCTTAGACGTGAGCATTAACCCGAAGTACAGACAACCCTTGAACGGTCTGCCCTCCGCGCTCATAGCCTTGATAGTCGGGATGAATATCTTTTCCATGCACTCTGTGGCTATCTCGGGGGTGTACAGGGGATTGGGCGCTATCGTGCCCATTCCGCCCGTGTTGAGACCCTCGTCGTTGTCGTAGGCGCGCTTGTGATCCATAGACGATATCATAGGCTTTACGCTTTTGCCGTCCGTGAACGCCAGCACCGTGACCTCCGTGCCGTCCATAAACTCCTCGATAACTATCTCCGAGCCGCTCTTGCCGAACTTTCCGTCGACGAGCATAGAGTGGACAGCCGCCTTAGCCTCCTCGAAATCCTTTGCGATAATAACGCCCTTGCCTAGCGCCAGACCGTCCGCCTTGATAACAGCGGGGTAGCTGTTCTGCGACTTTATGTACTCTATCGCCTTGTCCTCGTCGGTGAACACCTCATACGCCGCGGTCGGTATGCCATACTTCTTCATCAGTCCCTTGGAGAACGACTTGCTTCCTTCGAGAATAGCGGCGTTTGCGCGTGGTCCGAACGTCTTAAAGCCCTCCGCTTCCATTCTGTCGACCATACCCATTACCAGAGGGTCGTCGGGCGCTACGAAAACGTAATCGGGGTTCACCTTTTTCGCGAGCTCCACCATACCGTCAATATCGGTCGCTTTTACGGGAAAGCACTCCGCGAGCGCCGAAATACCGCCGTTTCCCGGAGCGCAGTACAGCTTATCCACTTTCGGCGACTTTGCCAGCGCCGCCGCTATTGCGTGTTCACGACCGCCGCCGCCCACAATTAAAATATTCATAAAATACGTCCTTTCGTTGCTTTATACTATTATTATACCACTATACAGCGGTAATTGCAAGCGTTGCGCTTTATCCACATGCTGACGCTGCCCAAATGTCATACATATGTAAGATCAAGCTCCTTCCAGTCTTTTACGGCGATATCGGAGAAATCGCGCACGTCGCCCTCCGTACAAGTCACCTCATCGATTATGCCAACGACGTAAAATCCCGCGCGCTTTGCCGTTTTCGCGCTGTAATCCGAGTCCTCGAACACCGCGCACTCCGATATATCCGCGCCGAGACGCTCCGCCGACTGCAGATAGATGTCGGGATGCTCCTTGAATCGCCCGACCTCGTGGCAGTCGATAAAGAACTCCATAAACTCCATTATCCCCGTCCGCTGAAGAAACGGATCGGCAACGTCGCGGCGCGTTCCCGTGGCTATGCACATCTTAACGCCCTCGTCGCGCGACTTCTCCAGAAACTCCCGAACGCCGTCCTTTAAATTTACGTCGTTTCGGTAGTGCTCCCGCATTTTGATGTAAGCAGACTCCATAAGCTCGAAATCTCGGAAGTTGTCAATGTGTGCCGTTTCCGCTCTCCACAGTCCCATGCTGTCGCATAATGTTCCGTCTAAGTCGAATATGTAAAACTTTTTGTTCAAAATAATCACCCAATTATATTGTATCACAAAATGAGCATAATGTAAAGAGCTAAAAAAATGAAAAAATTTTAAAAAACCTATTGACAAACACAGAGATATGTGTTATATTGTACATACGGGACATACACAATATTAACAGCAGAGAGGACTGATGATAGAATGGTTAGTATAAGGAACCTGAAAAAGAGCTATAAGCAATTCCCCGTGCTCCGCGGGCTGAATATGGATATCAACGACGGAGACGTGTACGGCTTTCTCGGGCGCAACGGCTGCGGAAAGACAACGACGATGAACATCATCGCAAACGTTATTCCCAAGGACGAGGGCGATATCATGCTCGGAGACGGCGAGCGGAAGATAAAGATAGGTTATCTTCCCGAAAGCCCGACAATTTTCGGATATATGACCGCGAGGGAGTATCTGGAATATATCGCTGCGTGCGCGGGTTATGACGGCGATATTTCCAGGCGCACCGAGGAGGTGCTCGATATCGTGGGTCTGCGCGACGCGGCTGACAGGCGCACAAAGGGCTTTTCGCGCGGTATGACGCAGAGGCTCGGCATGGGCGCGGCGATATTCCGCAATCCCGAGCTGCTGATATTCGACGAGCCTACCTCCGCGCTCGATCCGCAGGGACGCGTCGAGGTCATAAATATCATTAACAGGCTGAAGTCGATGGGGTGTACCATCGTTCTGTCGACGCACATTCTGTCCGACGTCGAGCGTGTTGCTAACCGTATCGGCATTATGAACGGCGGCGTGCTCGCCGAGGAGGGCGAGATCGGCGCGATAATGCGCAAGTACGGCGGCGATATCGTCAATCTGAAGGTGAGAAATCTCACGCAGGAGAGCAAACTTACGCTGCTGAAGGCGGATTTCGCAAGAGCGGAGTTCGACAATGAAACGGGAATGTTCCGTTTCGGTACGGACAACGCCGAAGAGACCGCAAGACGGCTTATGCGCCTGCTTGCGAATAACGATATAGTCGCGGAGAACTTCAATATCGGCACGGCGACGCTTGAGGAAGTTTTCAGAAAGGTGGTGGGCTGATATGCAGTTGAAGTACAGCTTTAAGAAGGAATGGGCGCATTTCACCCGCACGGGCAGGATCTTCGGGGTAATAGCGGCGATTTTCTCGTTCGCGCTGTCAAGCCCGATAATATTCAAGATGGGTGGAATAATGATGGAAATGGTGTACGGTTCTACCGAAGGTGGCTCGGGCAATACCGTATTCGCGTCGGCTTCCGCAGGAATGAGCGGCGATTTCGGCGAGATGTTCGGAAATATAGGAATGGACGAGATAATGGCGGTCTATTCCGACGCTGGCGCTATTTTCTCAACAGCAATAGCGAGCTTTGCGGGTATGTCAATGCTTATCGTTATGCTCCTGCTGCTTGCGGCTGCGGGCGGCGAGCAGAAAAAGCGCGCTATGATAGTTCCGATGTGCAGCGGTCTGGATTATAAAAATTATCTTATCCCCAAGTTCGTTATCTATCCGCTGACGGTGTTCGCGGTGACGGCGGTAAGCGTTCCCGTTGTGGGAGTGCTCTGCAACGCGCTTTTCCCCAACAATAAGGTCTCGGGCGAGATTATGCTTCTGTGTACTCTGATGTACGCTGTGTATACGCTGTTCCTGACCTGCGTGTATTTGTCCGTTGGACTTTGTACCTCTCGCCCCGGTGTGGCAACGGTAATCATTTTCTTAGGGCAGTCGTTCCTCCAGTCTATATTCAACGGCATGGGGCTTATCGACTACAATCCTTTCACGCTTATAACCCTGCCGAATTACATGATAATGGAGGGCTTTGATCTGTCGGGAAGTATGCCGAGCATTATAGTCGGCATGGCGATTTCGCTTGTGGTGGCGGTGCTGATGTTCTTCCTTGCGCTTGGAGTGCTCAACGCAAAGAAGATCGACAATACCGAGGAGGAACGTCCTGAGTTCTGATAATTTTAAGGCAGTCACACGGCGTTTTTATTATGTTATTTGCGTACTCTTTTCCATATATCCGGTACAACAGTAGGCTCGGATATAGGCGAGTTTATTTACAATATCAACCACTAAACAACTATTACTAATTCGGAAATGCGGGTCAAAACAACTTTTCCGCAAATCTACAATCCCCGTCAAGGCAAACGCTTCGACGGGGATATTATTATAAAAAAAGCCACGGACAAGGGGGTGTCCGCGGAAAGTCAAATCAAACTTGTCGACCTGTTTGGGGAAAACAGATCAGACTGAAAATAATTGGGGAAAATATATTAAGAAGTATGTAAGCATTAAGCTACAATACTATCTCGCAAATTTATTGTAATTAAATTATAACATTTTCCGCGGCAATTTTCAACTCTAATTTCGCACAAATTTTACAACAAGAATTTAGCGATTTTGCACATATCACGGAATAAACAGCCGTTCTAACATCTGCGCAAACGCCAGCACGAGCGGCATCGTGACAATACCCGCGACTGTTGACATCGCGAAGTGATTGGAGGCATAACCGGCGTCTCTGCCGAATTTGTATGAAAACATTATCGTCGAGGATGCGGTAGGCGCTGCCGCGGCAAGTATTATCGTGTTAACGACTATCGGGCTCACCCCGAAAAGCTCCATCGGTACATACAGAGCAGCGAGCAGCATAGGCACTATCAGCAGCTTAAACGACTGAAGAAAGTATATGCGCTTGTTTTTCAATCCGTCAAGGAGTCCCGCCTTGGCGATAGTAGCGCCGGAAACCAGCATAGCAAGAGGAGTGTTCATTGAGCCGAGGTAGTCGAGCGGCTGCTGTATTATCGACGGCAGTCTCACCCCCGTGAAGAAGAACACCAGCCCCAGCACTATCGACAGTATCGCGGGCGATATCAGTATTTTGGCTGTCGCCATTGCGCGCTCCCTAGCGGGTATTTTGCCATCCGAACCGCCCATAAGCACCACGCCGTGCGTCCACATAAACACATTGAATGCCGTGATAAATGCGGTGAGGTAGAATACTCCCTCCGAGCCGAACGTCGCCTCAATAAGCGGTATACCCATAAACGCACAGTTAGAGTATCCCAGCGCAAAGCGCTCTATCTCGGCGCTCCTGTGGTTCGGGCGCACCATGATATACGCCGAGCCTACAAGTATCATCTGTGCTATGAACGCCAGCAAAAGTGCGTACATAAGTCCTCTGAACAGTGACGGGTCGAAATCTGTCTGATAGGCGTTGAAGATAACTATCGGATTGATTATCGTTATCGCGATATTTGATAACTGCTGCGTTGCCTCGTCGCCCAGGAGGCTTTTCTTATACAGAAAATACCCGACCGCCAGCAGTATGAACATCACAACCGCCTGAAAAGCGATTATCAGAGCGGAGTTCATTTGTCAAGCTCCGATTTTGAGTTCCCTTGCATGATCGCGTTGAGCCGAGATCTCAGAGGTACTGCGATGACTGTCGCCAGCACGATTTTTATCGTATCGCCGATAAGGAACGGTACAACGCAGTTCATAAGCGCTGTTCCGAGCGGCGAGCCGTTCATTATCATAAACCACGCCGTGCCAAACGCGTACATGACCGCGGTTCCGATAACCATTCCCACGGGCATAGTCCAGTGCTTTTTTGACTGCATATCCGAAAATATTCCAGTCAGCAGCACTAGCGGAACATATCCCACTATGTAGCCGCCCGTAGGACCAAGCAGCTTAGCAAAGCCGCCCGCAAATCCCGTAAATACGGGAAGTCCGATAGCTCCAAGCAGTATATACACGCATACTGCGACAGTTCCGCGCTTGCCGCCGAGCATTGCGCCTGTAAGATAAATCGCGAATGTTCCGAGCGATATCGGCACAAGCCCCGGCATCGGAATCGCGTACGGTGCGGCAACGCATATAAGCGCCGCGAATATCGCCATAAATACCATGCTTCGCACATTAAAAAAGTCTCTTTTTTCTGTTTTCATAATAAAATCTCCTAACCTATTTTAGCCTCAGCTTCGACAGCTTTTCTTCGGAAACGAACGCCGAAAGTCCTTTTGTCGTCATTTTAACCGAGACCTCCGTCAGAAACGCGAGGTCGTCCTTGCAGCCGCCGTCGAACCACGCGGCATATAGCGACAACACTCCAGACACCGTGAATTCCGCGGCGGCTCTGAGTGTTGTTTCATCGTCAAGAGCGCCTACGTTTTTCAGCGATACCGATATCATTCTGCACAGCATTGCCTTGATCTTGCCGTTGCTGAACAGATCGGGATTGAGTTTCATCAGCCCCGCGAAAAAATCACGCCGCCGTTCGACTACCGCGCTTATATCGCGGATAGCCGAGCCGGCGTCCAGTACGCTTTTGTTTCCCGTGCGCATTATCGCGGAAAACTCGTTCAATATTTCGTTCTCAAGCTCCGTTATCACGTCGCCGACCGTGCGGTAATGGCGGTAAAAGGTCTTTCGGTTGATTTCGGCGCGCGCGCATATCTCCGATATCGTGATCTTTGACAGCGGCTTTTCGCTCATCATCTCAAAGAGCGTATTGCGGATAACGCGCCGCGTTTTGACGACCCGCAGATCGCCCGACATTACTTGATCTCGGTCTTGCCCTTGGTTTTTTTGCCCTCGACCGCGGGAGCAGCATTCTCATGCTCGGTATTGCACTTTGCTATCGCTGACTTCACGACGCGTATTTTTGTACGGTCGGAGCCTGTTTCGATAAGCACGGTGTCCTTCTGCACGGACAAAACGCGTCCGATAATACCGCCGTTAGTGACTACCTCGTCCGCTACCTGTAAGCTTTCAAGCATATTCTGCATTTCCTTGGAGCGCTTTTTTTCGGGACGGATTATCAGGAACCAGAACACCAGTACCATAAGTCCAAGCGGAAGTATCATCGTAAGAATACCGAGTATACCGCCCGCCTGATTGGGATCTGCCGCGGCATTAGCCGACGAAATAAAATTAAGCAAATTCATAGTTGTCCTCCATTTTCTTTACCGTTAAAGCTTTCTTCTGTATATTGACCCTTTGGGGCAATAATCTTTACTGTGAGTATACGGGGATACCCGCTTCCTTAAACGCCCGCTGAACGTCCGAGAGCGCCGAACCCGAGAGACCCTTTATCAGTACTGCGGTCTCCGCGCCGTTTGCCGCCACCTTTGCCTTTGCGGCGAAGTCCTTGGCGTTCTTGTAAGCGTCCGAAGCGCTGCCGCTTGCCGCATAGCTGAATATTATCTTTGACGTCTCCGTCTTTGTTTTGTCGGAGAATATCTCGGCGTCGGTGCAGCTCTTGTTTTCGGCGAGAACGCTCTCTGAGTTTATCTCTATCCACATCTGCGCGTCTTTGCCCGCGGCGGATGTATTTATCGCGTCGAGAACGCTCCACAGCGCTGCGGTGCGTTTCGCTGCGTCGCTGAGCGGAAGATCCTTCAGATACGTCGTTATGTCCACGCTGTGGAATGCGGGATAGCGCGTATTGGCGCATATGATACTCTTGAAGCCCGCCGCCGTTATCTCATTGGTGACGCTCTTCAGAAATGTCGCGGTCGCGTTCTTGAACGGCGAGAGCCAAGTTTTTCCGCCATTTTCCTTGCGGTTGTCGAGCCAGTAGCCCGTTTCTCCCGCAAGCTCGTAGCTTCCTCCCGTAGCGCCGGGATTATTGCTGTCCATAAGGGTGCTTATCCTTGCAGCGGGAACAAAACCCGCCTTGGTGATAATATCGTATATCTGCGCGGCGGTGAGAGTTCCCTTGACGGAATCGCTGCCCTTTACGCTCGCGATATTGGTCTTGTAGTAAAAGAATCCGCTCGCGTCCTTAAGCGTTACCGCGACGGTGGTGTGCCCCGCGCTTTTAGCCGCCGCGAGTGCGCTGTTGAGCGAGGCGGAGCTTGCCGCGGCATTATCGGGGAGAAAATACATGGTACCGTCTGTAACAGGAACGGTGACTTCCGAATTATGCGAGCTTTCGGAGCTGTTTCCCGAAGTTTCGGCAACCGAGCTGTCCGATTCACTTGTATTATCTGAGGTATAGGAGCTGTCGGTGGTATTGGGAATTACGCCGCTTATACCGGAGCTGTCCGACGAGGGTTCGGAGGTATATTGTCCGCGGTTCTGAAAATAGTCGAGCACGGGCTTTCCAATGCCGTAACCCACGATACCCAGCGCGCACGCCGCTGCAATAGTCAGTATAACGGTGAGCGCCTGACGTGCTTTGCTCTTTTTCTTATTATATAGGTTGAATTTTCTGTGCTTTATTTTGATGTTGGTCTTTTTTTGTGCCATTGTATGATCTCCTTTCGTAATTTATTTTAACTAGAATTCGGCGGTATATCCAACCAATACGTTAAACGCGAGCGAAACTATTCCTATATATATGAGCATTATGGGATATCCGCGGAAAATCCGCGGTATTTTTTCCGAGTCCAGTCTCTCGTGAGCGATATTCAGCATAAAGCAGGCGAGGAAAAATCCTATGCCCGTACCGAAACCGTAACCGATATAGCTTGCGAGGTCGCTGCCGTAGTTCGAGTTAAGGAACAGCGCACCGATAACGGTGCAGTTGAACACCGCAAGGCTCGCGTACTGCTTTATCTTACGGAACAGCTTGTGGAAGAATTTCCACAGTATGAATAACCCGATCACATACAGCATACCGATTATCCCGACATAAATAAGCGGCATAAACAGATATCCGTTCGGCTGTGGCAACAAAAGCTTGTCGAAGAAGTACGAGACTATGCTTGAAAGCGTCGTCATAGCAGTTATGCCAAATGTGAAGCCGATGACATGATTGTCTTTCCGCGACGCGTATATCGCGACGTTCGCGCCGAACGCCCTGTCGAAGATTGCGTTCTGCATAAACACAGAGATCATCGCAAGGCTTACTATTTTACCGAATATCTCGCTCATGTGATACGCTCCTTTCGGGGAGCGCGTTTGCCCGATAGTCCTCGGCAGAATGCTGCGAGCACACCCACAAGAATAAACCCGAAGAATGGAGATTTTGCCGCGGGCATTATCGGCTCGGACAGATGAAATCCGTATATCGTACCGTAGGCGAGTATCTCGCGGATACCGCCCACCATCAACGCCACTATCGCGTATCCCGCGACATATATCAGTGCGTCGATCACCATCTCGGAGTAGGGCTTGAGATAGAAACGCGTTTCGGTTTTCGCCAGCAGGAATGAGTTTACCACAAGCAGTTCAACATATAACGCAACTCCCGACAGAACATCAGGAAACAGATACTCCAGACATATCATCGTCGGAATATACATGGCTGCCGCCACTACCGCGTACAGCAGTATTCTCACAGTATACACGATACGTCTCGGGATAAATCTGCAAAGCAGTATGCTTGTGTACGACAGCAGGAAGAAACTTACGACCAGCACAACGGCGCGTTCCATCGTAGTTGCAGCGACAATAACGGGCGCGGTGACAAGACCGCTCATGAGCACGATATTTTGTCTCATCAAGCCGTCAAGGGTCACGGAAAATTTATTTTTTTTCATTATTATCCCCCTTATCGTCTTTAAAGCGTCTTCGTTTTTTCTTTACCTCGCTGTCAATAGGAGGTGTGTTGTAGCGGTATTTCTCGGGCAATACTATCTCCTGCGTGTCAGTGAGCTTTATATCGCCGCGCTGTATCTGCGTCTTGGATTTCTCAAATGAGTTTACATAGGTCTTTTTCCAGTACGCGATGTTCTCGACAACTCTGTCGAAGCTGCTGCCGAGCGCTCCCGTTATCAGCAGCGCGAACAGGAAGCTGCCCTCCGTCTGACCGAATATGCGGAACATCATCGTTATATATCCCAACACCATGCCGTATATTACTCTGCCCATGACCTTTTCTGGCATTCTGTAAGGTTCGGCGGCAAGAAATACCACTCCGAACAGCAGATATCCCGAGCTGAGCTCATAGAATACAGACTGAATACCCGAAACGTTTATCCTCGGGAAGAAGAACGCCAGCACTCCCGCCGTCACAAGGCAGGATATGACCGCGCAGCCGCTGTTGGAGCGGTGGCATATCATAGATATGCCGCACACCAGTATTACCAATATATACACTGTGCCGATAGCTCCGGGGACAAATCCCATAAGAATATCCCACACGCTGCCCGTGGGAATATTCCCAAGCTTGAGCGAATATTCTACCGAACGTGTCAGCACTCCGCCGTATTCCTCAAATACGGGTATGTGTTCACCGTATTTCGGAGAGTACAACAGCTCCGAGGGATAGCATATCATCAGAAATGCTACGGCGATAGCAGGCGGGCAGAACACGATATTGTCTGAGGCGCCAAACAGATGCTTTCCCACCACTATGCATATAAACGCTGACAACGCCACCAGCACATACGGCACGGAGACGGGCATCATAAGCGCCGCCGCCAACCCCCAGAACGGCACAGCCATATCCTTTGGGGCATACGGAATCTTCCGTATCAGACAGCATATCAAGTCCGCAGCCATACACAGCAAAACGCTGAATATGCTGACCGCCAGCGCCCTGAATCCCTGCATATACACCGAGAGCACAAGCAGCATAGCCATGATTATAAATCGCTCGAGATAGACCTTATTAGGCTCTCGCGCAGTAAAATTCGTCATTTTTTAAAGAGTTCCTTTCAGTGCGGTGTTTACCGCTTTCATATCGCTCGCATAAAACAATCCCGTGCCGGCAACCAGTACGTTTGCGCCCGCCCTTTTCGCGTCCGCCCCCGTATTTTCGTTGATACCGCCGTCAACTTGAATGTTCAGCGACGGGAAACCGTTATTATCCGCGTATTCGCGCAGCGCTCTGACCTTAGTCAGCATATCCGGGATAAAGCCTTGTCCGCCGTAGCCGGGCTCGACTGTCATTACCAGCACCATATCGCACAGCGGCAGGTACGGATAAGCGTCCTCTATCGGTGTATTTGGCTTGACCGCCAGCGCGGGCGTCTTGCCCAGCTTGCGTATTCGCTTCAGACAAGCCCCGATATCGCATGAGCTCTCTAAGTGTATATCAATGATATCCGCTCCCGCCTCGGCAAAATACTCCGCCTGTTGATCGGGACGCTCCACCATTAAATGCACGTCAAGAGGTCTGCTTGTACATTTTTTAACGCTTCTCAGTATCGGCGTTCCATAGGATATCTGCTCCACGAAATGCCCGTCCATAACGTCGTAGTGTATCCAGTCCACTCCCGCGTCCTCGCAGCGGCGTATCTCCTCCGCCATTTTCGTCATATCGCTCGCCAGCAGCGAGGCGGAAATTATAATATTATTTATAACTATCAGTCCTTTTTGACCGCTATCAGCGGAATTATCATCTCGTTTTTAGTCAGCCCCGCATGAGCGCCGACAAAGTTTTTGCAGTTCATATTGTATATCGAAACGGCGTCAACTGCTACCGCGATATAATCGCCCAGCATTCTGTCAAAGTGCGGGTGCGGAGTTCCCTTGCCGAACAATTGCCGTTCCTTGACCTCGGCTTTGGACATCAGCAAAAACTTCCCGTCAAAATGCTTTGCAAACGCAGCCTTTAGCTGCTCATCCATACCGTCCTTGACGAACAGATTAAGGCAGCGTGGCTCTATCGACGGCATTCTCACCAGACATTCCATTATATCGGGATAGTCCGTAACTACCGCCTTAGGGCTGTCGATATGTCCGTGATCCGCAGTGACAAGCAGCAGCGTATCGGACAATTCCCCCACTAGCTCCTCGACCGCTTTTTCAAGCTCGCGCAATGTTGTCTTTGCGGGCTCGCCGAAGCAGCCTTTGCGGTGCATTACAGTGTCGGGCTGATCCCAATAAGCGTGAATGTATTTCTCGCCGTCCTCCGCGCAAAGCCGCTTTATCTCGCCGCATAACGCACCGAAGTCCTTGGGATACGGATTGGCAAACGGCGCAAGATAATGCGATCTATAACCCGCGTCACGAATACGGTCGTGAATGCTCCAATACGGCACATACGTCCACGCAACGCTGTCGCCCTCTATCTGCTCGTTTGTATCAAAATCTTGATTAAGATAATACACGACGTTCCTGTCAATCTCGGGAAAATATCCCGTCCACCCCAGCCACGCCGACTGCACGGGAAACAGACCGTTGTCCATAGCCGTGGTCGCCGCAACGGTAGTCGGCGGAAACACCGAGGAATACGTTCCCGCAAGATGACTGCGGAAAAATCCGTCGGGCGCGAGGTTCGCCTCGATGATATTATTGCCCATTCCGTCAAGCAACAATACGACAATGTTCTTATACCGCTTATCCAACAGCCCGTCCACGAGCGGCAGGGTGGGATTGGGCGGCTCAACTCCGAAGTGCTTCATCATCGAGCAGGCGAGGTTGGCTATGCAATTATCATAATCGGGATATAAAATTTCCATATCAAACGCTCCTATCTGAAAGCGTTCCGCGCACCGGGCGGCTTCGCCGTCCTAGCTCAGCGGCAACCCTTCCGCTCACTTCGTTAGCTTCGTCGTCACCGCTGCTTGCGCTTCGCTTGGACTGCTCCCCTATGGGTTAAAGCCACATAAATCGGACGAGCCACAGGTGCGTCGACAGACGTTTCGGCGGCTTTTGGCGGTTTCATGCGAAGCATAAAATTGAATCGCCATATTGAATCGCCATTAGGGCAATTCGAGCAAAAAACGCAGAGAGTTTCGGCTTCGCCGAAACTTAGCTCTTTTACACCATACAAATATATTTTATAATAAAATTGCCGTCAAGTCAAGAAGTAAATCCATTTTTTCACAGAAATTTTGTCAAGTGCGTTAAAATGTTCCAAACTCAGCGAAAAAAAGTAAAGATATTTGTGTATTTTTCTTTTTCGTTTCGCTTGACAATAATTTCTCATATGGTGTATAATAGTAACAATAATATTCTATCGGTTGATAAATATGAAGATTGTGTAGGAGGAAGAGATATGTTAAACTGTAACTTCAATGAGAAATTCATAAAGGAGGGCTTAACGTTCGACGACGTTCTGCTGATACCCGCAAAGAGCGACGTAACGCCGAATATGATTGACATCAAGACGCAGCTCACCAAGATGATCACCCTGAATACCCCCATTATGACGGCGGCTATGGACACCGTTACCGAGTCGAAAATGGCTATTGCTATAGCGCGCGAGGGCGGTATCGGTATCATTCACAAGAATATGCCGATTGAGCAGCAGGTCGACGAGGTGGACAAGGTAAAGCGTTCCGAAAACGGCGTAATCGTGAACCCGTTCTTTCTCTCTCCCGACGATACCGTCACCGATGCGGACAAGCTTATGGGCAAGTACAAGATAAGCGGCGTGCCGATCGTTGAAAACGGCAAGCTGGTCGGTATCTTTACTAACCGCGATCTTCGATTTATCTCCGATCCTCAGCAGCATATCGGCGAGGTCATGACCAAGGAAAACCTCATCACTGCGCCCGTCGGGACCAATCTCGAACAGGCGCAGGAGATACTCCGCAGACACAAGATCGAAAAGCTCCCGTTAGTAGATGAAAACGGCTATTTAAAGGGATTGATAACCATAAAGGACATCGAAAAGTCCGTTCAGTACCCGCACACCGCGCGCGACAAGGGCGGCAGACTGCTCTGCGGCGCGGCTATCGGCATCACTTCCGATGTACTTGACAGGGCGGGTGCGCTCATCAAGGCACAAGCGGACGTGCTTGTTCTTGACTCCGCGCACGGGCACTCCAAGAACATTATGATAACATTGGATAAGGTAAAGAACGCATTCCCCGACACTCCTGTTATCGCGGGCAACGTAGCGACCGCAGCGGCTGCTGAGGATCTTATCAGGGCGGGCGCTGACGCGGTAAAGGTCGGTATCGGACCGGGCTCTATCTGCACGACGCGTGTTGTCGCGGGCATTGGTGTCCCGCAGATCACAGCGGTGTATGACTGCGCATGCGCAGCGGCTAAGTACGGAGTTCCGATAATCGCGGATGGCGGTATCAAGTATTCCGGCGATATCGTCAAGGCGCTTGCTGCGGGAGCAAACGTCGTAATGCTCGGCTCGCTGCTCGCGGGATGTGAGGAGGCTCCCGGCGATGTTGAAATTTATCAGGGGCGTTCGTTCAAGGTATACCGCGGCATGGGAAGTCTCGCCGCTATGAAACAGGGTTCCGCCGACAGATACTTCCAGGGCAACGCGAAAAAACTCGTTCCCGAAGGTGTTGAGGGTCGTGTGCCGTATAAGGGGTCGGTAGCCGACACCATTTTCCAGCTTGTAGGCGGTATCAGGAGCGGTATGGGCTACTGCGGCTGCCCTACTATCCCCGAGTTGCAGGAGCGCGCGGAGTTTGTCAAGATCACAGGCGCGGGCTTGAAGGAATCCCACCCGCACGATATCTACATCACCAAGGAAGCTCCCAACTACTCGGCGAGTATTTAACGTTTTAAGCGTAAGCATAGCAAAGCGGAGAGCAAAACTCTCCGCTTTTTGTATCAAGCGTTTCTCGCGTACTCCAGAAGCTCTTTCAACCGCTTATTATCGGTAAAATCCACTGGAGTATCGTAGGCGGCAAGCAAACCGCGCGTTTCCTCGTCGGGGTCTTTGATCTTCTTTAAATGCGATTTCAGCATATTCATCAGCAGTTTATCGGTGCTGCCAAGCCTGCTATAATCGAAACCGCCGCGCAGATAAAAATGTGCGACAGCTTGTCGCTGCTCGACGGTGAGATTTTTCTCCCAGAACGGGATAATGTCCTTGTCCGCACCCGAGCTTGTGCCCACCGCGAATAGGATCAGCTTCTTCCCCGAGAGCCGTGCAAGGTTCTTCGTTATCAGCTTTGAGCCGTTTATCGTCCCCGCGTAGCACCCACCGCCGCATATTATCATATCATAGCCCGAAATGTCGGAAAATGCGGCGTTTTCCTTAATGTCACAGCTCAGCTCCTCGGCTATCCATTCGGCGTAACGTTTTGTGTAGCCGTACTTCGACTTGTATACAACTATTGTTTTCATTTGTCTTCCTCCTTTAACTCGTTAAGGCGTTCGCACAGCTTTGCCAGCGCGGAACAATACGCTGTTGTTTCCTCTTCACTAAGGCACTCGAACAGCCTGAACACGAACTCCTTGTTCTGCCCTTCCTTTTTGGTGCGGATATTGTCGGCGGCGGGGGTTTTCACGAGACGTATCGCGCGCTTGTCCTTTTTATCGGGAACGACCGCGAGAAATCCCTTGTCGATAAGCCTGTCGACAATCTGCCTCATACTTTGGTGCGTAACTCCCGACATCTCCGATATCTGTTTCAGTGTCGGCGGTTCGGGGAACACGTCGATCATCATTATCGCCAGCCATTGCTTGGCGGTGATATCCTCGAGACCGCTGTCCATGATTGCCTGCAAGCGGTTGGCGCAGATGAAGATATTTATATACGCGATAAGCCGCCGATCCATATTTTCAAAATCGTACATAGCAAAACCTCCGTTAGGTAATATATTGCCTATATAGGTATTATACTGCATATACTTGGATTTGTCAAGTATTTTTTATAAAATGTGAGGTTTTCCGAAAATTACCGTCTAACAAGTGAAAGGGGGAATAAACAAATGCCGAACGGTGAAAGTAGCTACCGCCGTTTTCTCACAGGCGACGACAACGGTATCGTCGAAATAGTTCGTGACTACAAGGATGGACTTATGCTCTACCTCAACAGCTTTGTGCGCAATCTTACCGTTGCCGAGGAGCTTTGCGAGGACACGTTTGTTAAACTCGCGGTAAGGAGACCGCATTTCCGTGAAAACTCGTCATTCAAGACGTTTCTCTACACTATCGGACGAAACACCGCAATAGATTATCTCAGAAAAACTCACGGAAACGTTATTGCGATAGAGGAGCTTTCCGATACACTCAACGACGACAGGGAGAGCTTAGAGCAGTCATACATACGCGAGGAGCGCAAAATTGCCGTTCACCGCGCAATGGAAACATTGAAGTCCGAGTATCAACAGGTCCTATGGCTCACCTATTTCGAGGAGCTTTCCAATAAAGAGACCGCCGCCGTGATGAAAAAGAGTGTTCACAACATCGAAACATTAGTATATCGTGCAAGGAATGCACTGAAAACAGCACTTGAAAAGGAGGGCTTTGAATATGAAGAATTATGAAGAAATGGCTCAGAGCGTATTAAAGCGCAGAGATATGGAAATAAAGCGCCGCAGAAGAGCGTTCCTTATCGGCGCGCCGTGTGCGGCGGCGGTACTTGTGGGAGTTGTCGGTATAGGTGCGGCGGTTGCGTCCTCGCCTATGCGCGGAAGTTATCTCAACCTCGCGGTGGGAAGAGACGACACCGACGCCAATGATACGGGCACGAACGCCGTAGGTATTGAGAACAGCTATCCAAGCTACACCACCGAAAACGCTTCCTCAAGCTCCGCCGTTCACGATGAGATAAGCAGTGCGGGGAACAGCGACAACTGTATTATTCCACCCGTTTCCGAAAACAGTGGCGAGATCGCTCCTGTATCTACTGCGGATATCGCCATTGATTACCCCGTCGATACCGATCCGCCCGTCAACGACTACACTAACCCAAATGCGGGTATAAATGATATAAAGGTGCTTGAGCTTGACGAATTCAAGGTAAATAAGATAGTTGATGTATCGGCTCCGGATGATTTCGTTCCCTACACGCTTGAACAGCTTGACAGCTTTTACGGCTTTCGTTTCAACCGTCTTGGCGAGCTGTACCCGAGCTGGAAGCTTTCCTATGACAAGCTCGGAGTTTACAGGCGCGAGACCAACGACGGCTTTGTCGCAAAGCTTGAAATGTACGATACCTGCAACACGCTCAAATACACCACCGAAAACGGCGCCGAGATAGAGGTCGCAGCGCAGTACGGAAAATTTGAGCCTGTGAGCGACGATATGCTCACTGACGATAAACCCGTTAAAATTCCCACACCCGAAATAATCAACGAATATGACGAGAACGGGAACCTTATCGGGCAAACTACTCCTGCCTATGACCCAACCAAAAATCCAAACACTCCCACTCCCGACGAGGGCGTGTCCATCGTAAACGGCTACGAGGCTCTTATCTATCGCGATGCGAACGGATTTTTCCTTGCCGATTTTGATATGACCTCACGTGTAAGAATTACAGCCGAGGGACTTTCCGAGGAGGAATTCCTAGAGGTTCTCGACAACTTTACAAAATAATTCCGTACAGCCACGCGCCCCGTTCGCAAATGAACGGGGCGCGTTATTTTTATGTATCAGCTTACCTTGCTCTCGACCGACTGCATCCATTGCGTAAGCTCGGCGATCTTGTCGTCGGCTTGAGCGTAGCCGTCGCGGTAGGATTCCATTATCTTACCGCCGTCCTTCTCGAACTTTGAGATAGCGGGCAATGTCGGGCGGAATATGAATATTCTGCCTTGCTCCTCAAGATACTCCATAAGCTCGACAGTTTTCCAGTAACGCTCCACGCGCGACAGGCAGGCATCCTCAAACGCGGGATAGTCCTTGTACATCGCGTGTATCACCTTGCGAAATTTAGCGTAATCCGTCGGCGCAACCGTGCTGTCGGGCTTGGTGAGGATTATTACCAGCTTGTCGCACCCCATATCAAGAGCGCGTTCTATCGGGATGCTGTCCGCGATAGAGCCGTCCAAATAATGCCGTCCTTCCATTTCCACCGGCTCGCATAGCATAGGCACGGAGCAGGTCGCCTTGCAGATAGTCAGGAGACGCTCGCAGTCGTTTTCCTCGGAAAAATATTCCGCCTCGCCTGTTTCCATGCAGGTACAGACGTATTCGGTCTCGATGCCGCTGTGAAAATATGTATCGAAATCAAAAGGAAATTGCTTGTACGGATACTCAAAAGCCATTTTATCAAGATTTATCAGCTTTTTTGAGCCGAGGAACTGCTTAAGTCCGTAATACGATTCGCTGCGCGGTACGTTTATCATTCGGCAGGTTCTTCCCTTTTGCCGGGAAACGTAACTCATCGCGTTTCCGCCGCCTGCAGAAACGCCGATAACGTATGGAAAGTAAAGTCCGTTTTCCATAAGGCGGTCGAGAACTCCAGCGGTGAAAATGCCGCGAACCGCTCCGCCTTCAAGTATAAGTCCCGTTTTCATGTTTCATCACCAAACCTTTGTTGTAATTTTTGATATAATTTATAACGTCTCCCAGAGTATGTATTTCGGGAGTACCTACAAAGCGTATGTCGAAATTATCCTCAACGCTCACCGCGAAAAGCAGCAAACTCATTTTGTCAAGCCCGAGACCGTCCGTCAGCACGGTGTTCTCGTCAAACGGCATATTTGCTATCTCGGGCGAAATCGTTGTCAGTATAGCTTTAAGCTCCTCGGGAATACTCATGGCCGTACCCCCTTTATTTCCGAGATAGCTGTGTCTATGCGCCTTATCTCAGAGTTGACCCATTCCGCCGACATCACGGAATTTCCGCTCGGCAGTATCGGTGCGCCTACCATAATATTATGCCGGCGGAACGGCTTGTATTTCGAGCGGCTGTACTGAGCGGCTATCGGAACTATCTGTGCGCCCGACAGCAGCGACATCAACGCTGCGCAGTCGTACTCAGCGCTCTCCGCAAATATCATCACGCTCTCGCCGTGTTTAAGACGTCTTAACGCCTCATGTATCCATTCGGTATTGAACCCGCCGTCCGCGACTATGACCTTCCGCGTACCGATAGTGCGCATGACAGTACAGCCGAGATATTCGTTCCGCGAAAGGATTACAGAGCACTTCAACGCTCCTGCCAGCGAGACCTTTTCACGTGCGGAGATCTCCCCGCAGACGTATATCTTCGGCTTGTTATCGGCAGTCTCACCGTCGGGACGGTGTATTTTCGGGCAATTCACAGCCCTGAGATACAGTCTGAAAAGCTTATTCCCGAGTTCTCTCGTACCCCGCCCCTCCTTTGACAAATCATTACACTTTTAAATATTATATCATCGAAAAATTAACTTTTTGTAAACTTTTGCGTTGTAAACATTTTTTATGAAAACCTAACAAAAAATAAAAGAGATACCGGACGTGGATTTGTTGAAAAAATTGCATAAAGAACCCGCGCAGCTTTTCAAAGCTCCGCGGATTTATTATTGTAATTCAGCCTATCTTCTCGACGGTATACCCCGCCTGCTCCACATAATCTATAATATCGGGCGTTGCGGCGTAGTGCATTGCCCCGACAGCGACAAATGCCTTTTCGCCGTTTTTCAGCGTATCCGTGACGTATTTTGCCATTTTTTCCTGACGATTCTCGTACATCTCGAAGTAAAACTGCTCGTACTGTTCGACAAGCTCCTCAGGCGGCTCGTCGGTGGAGAGCAGACCCTCCAGTGCTTCGATATCGCCGCTCGCCCACGCGTAATACAAGTCTTTCATCTGCTGTATCTGAACATCGTAGTCGGTGCGTACCGTTTGGGTGAGCATATAAATTTGCAGCTCTTTTCCCTCGTTAGCGTTTATCTGATACTGCTCCGCCGCGCTTTCAATCTCGTATATCTCCTTGTTGTGTTCCTTTGCGTAGGTCAGCAGCATTCTGTCCGTGCCGAAATCGGAGCTGAAGCCCGCGTCGTCCGCAAGCTTATTCGACAGCATACTGCTCCACACCGCGGGGATATAGTAATCGTAGACCATATTGTACAAGCCCTTGTCGATAAACCATTCGCGTATTTCCGAGTAGTCTTCGCCTATGTATTCAGCGGCGGTGCAACCCTTAAGCATCATAATCTGCATTGCCTCGGCAAGCTCTGCGGTGTTCGCCTCAAGCTCCTGCAAGTCCAGCTCGACCGCCAGAACATTGATTTCGTCAAGCGCTTTGTAGACCTTATCGGAATAGACGGCGTTCTCGGTGCCGACGTGCATTGTGCCGAGCATATATACTACGCCGCCCGTCTCCTTGTCGACCACCTTGAAGAACGGCGGACGCACTTCGTTTTCGGTTCTTCCGCACCCCGAAAACAGCATAACAGCAAATAATAAAACAACCGAAAATAATCGTTTCATTTTTTCTCCTTTGAACTGTTGTGTAATTTTATCTTCCATACCGAGAAGAACGCAAGCACGGGCAGATCGATAAGCGAGACCACGCCAAGAGTTCTTCTCAGCGCGTCGGGAAGCGCGCTGTCCGTTATTCCCGCAACTCCCGTTATCATCCCGATAATGCCGGATATCATCAGGCAGACCGCAAATCCAAGATCGACCGTTTTCTTTTTCATATAAACTCACCCTTTCCCGTATTCACTCGCCGTTTCTGCGCTTTTTTGAGAAGTACAAATTTATCAACAGCATAACTGCCGAGATAAGCGCGCAGATCGAGTGTCCGTTTTCCTTGTCGAACATACACAGCACGACAAAAATTATAAATATAACGCTTATGATTATCGTCAATACGGACTGTCCTTTTTTTACGGCGAACACCTCACTTGGTCTCGTAATTCATAATTATGTTGTTGATTTTGACATTGCTCTTAAGATAACGCCGTCTTGCGATTATGAACATCAGCACGGCGCTTGCCGCGACAGCCGCCGCAGATATCAACACCGCCGCGGGCAGCGGAACTCCGAAGCCCGTGCGCATTACCGTATCGCCGCCGATAGTGGATATCAGCACGACAGGCGGCGCCGCGACATAAACGCAGGCTACTCCGCCGGCGGGAATATTCGAGAACAATATCGATACGATGAGCTCGGGAGCAATGATGAACGTGCCTATCAGCAGCGTGTCAGCGAACTGGGAAGCGTCCGCGCCGATAATTCCCAGAAAGATAAAGTACGCGGTCACGGTCACAGCCGAAAAGCCGAGCGTTACGAGCATTATGAATATCGGCACGGACTTTGTGTACAGCTCCTTTGCTATCGGGAACGAGCGCACAAGCTTATTCGCGGCGATATCGCGGCAGCCGCAGATAAGCCCCATTTCAGTCATAAAGAACGTGGGAAAGAAAATGAACATCTTCGGGAACATATATTCCTCCGCAGAGGGTTCATTACGAAATATAAACGGCATCACCGCAGAAGCCAGCGAGACCGTTATACTGAACCAGAATAAAAACGGCATTTTCTTCCAGCTGTCAAAAAGAAATCTCAGTCCTTTCATATCGTTATCCCTCCTTGCTCCAGCGCTTTTCCGCCGTCGTCGTCACAACGATAAGAGAAACTATGTAGAACACCAGCACCACCGCGCAGATCATTATAGTCGCGTTCAGCGGCAGCGCCGCAAGTCCTTCTTCCTCATCGCCGTTTACGCCCGCGTAGAAGCCGTATGCGAAGCCTATCACGCAGAACGAGCCGATTCTTATCCACGGGGACGTCATATGGCTTGTGATGTTGGTTATCGCCATCATAAACAGTCCCGTCACCGTCATCACGACGATTATATAATGTTTGAACACCAGTCCTCCAACCGCGCCGTACAACGCTATCGGGAAAAGCGACATTATATTCGAGAACAGTATCGCGCGCTTGAAATGCTCCGCGCCGCCCGCGACCGAATGAAAAAACCTGTATCCGGGATTTGCGGGAAGATTTCCGTTGAACACCGAGCTTACCAGTCCGAAGCCGAAGCCCATAGCAAACGCGCCGCAGACCAGCGGGATACATCCCGTCATAAATCCGGTGAAGCCGTCGTTGTTTATGACAAGCATCAGAACTCCCGTGATCAGCAGCGCCGCCGTATTCAGCGCCGACAGCGCGAAGTATTGCTTGATAAAATCCTTCCCGTAAAACAGCTTGTAAGAATTGAAATATTTCATCGCCGTTCCTCCGCGTATTTCAACATTCCTATGCTCAACTGCTGGAGCGTAGGACGTTCGCACACCGCGCCCTCCGCCTCGAAGCGGTTCTTGTGAGCGGCAAGCGCCAATCCCTCGAACGCCGTCTTGTTTACGTTATGCGACAGCATAAGCGCCTTTGAGTTATCGTAGTCGGCAGCGTCGCCGCGCACGATGACATACTTGTCCTTTAAGTCCTCGACGAAGCCCTGCTCGATTATCTGCCCCTTGTCCATAAACACGGCGTAGTCGGCGGCGTTCTCCATATCGGCGATATTGTGCGTCGAGAATAAGATCGACTTCTCCCCGTCGCCGTCGTCGAGATAACCCCTCATTCTGTCGCAGAGCCTGTCGCGCATTAACGGGTCGAGCGAGCTGCCCGGCTCGTCGAGTATCAGCAGGTCGGTCTCTCTCGCGAACACCGCCGCAAGCGCCGTTCTCATACGGTTTCCGTCCGACTGCTTGTACATGGGCTTTGCTTTCTTGGTGTTTTCGTCGTCGACCTCAAGCTCTTGACACAACTTATTAAAGCGCTCCCTGTCGAATTTCTCATACGCTACCGACATTGCCTCCGCGATATCCTTGGCTTTCCAGCCCGCGGGGAAGAACCCCTGAGCCGCACAATAGCCTATCCTCTCGCGAAGCTTTGCGCTGTCGATATCCGTATATTCGCCGAAATATGTGACCTCGCCCGCGTTCGCGTGAATAACTCCGCACAGCACGTCAATAAGCGTGGTCTTGCCCGCGCCGTTCGCGCCTATAAGCGCTGTCGCGAACCCCTTGGGCAGCTCGAGATCGATACCCCCGAGCGTGAATTTGCTGTATTTTTTCGTAAGTCCCTTTGACGTTAATATCGTATCCATACGCTCACCCCGTAATATCAGTCGAATTTGTAAGTCTTAGCCCCGTCCGCAAATGCCGCGTACACCTTTTCAAGTGCATCCATTGCGGTCTTTTCGTCGGGGTAAGTTCCTGCGATGACCTGACCGCCCATTCCATCCGCGCCCGCGATTATCATATATTTACCGTCCTTGCCGCCGCCGATATTTCTCTGAACCACAAACAGGCGCGCGTCAACTACGTTTTTTCTGTCCTGCGCATATATCAACATAACTTGATCCTCCTTATATCTCATACAAAACCGTAATCATTTTGATAAGCTCCTCGCGTGAAACTCCCGCCAGCTTAGCGCTCTCCATAGCGTTCTGCAAATGCTGCTCGAGCAGCCGCAAATGCTGCTCGCGAACCATTTCCCTGTCCTGCGGGTTGACTATATACCCCTTGCCCTGAACGGGAGATATCAAGCCCTCATCGGACAACTGCTCGTACGCTTTCATCGTCGTAATGACGCTTATCTTCAAGTCCTTTGCAAGCCCCCGTATCGACGGCAGATACTCGCCCTCGGCGATAGACCCGCTCATAATGTCGTCTTTGAACTGTGTGGCGATCTGCTTATAGATCGGCACGTCGCTGTTCTGCAAAATCTTCATTTGTTCACCTCCCTGTTTATGGTGTTTATATGTTATATATACAGTATAAACTCTTTTGAAGAATTTGTCAAGTACTTTTTAAAAATTTTTTTCAAATCACAAACCCCGTATTCATAAGCGAATACGGGGTTTTAATTTTGTTACGACTTTTCGTCATCGTCGCGGAGATCGTCGTTGTAATCCGATAAGTCAATATCGTTGTTTACGCAATAGTATACAGCCCGCGCGGCAAACTTTGAGGGCGAAAGATTTTGTGAGAGCGCGGTTTCTCTGACCTTATTAATGTTGTCTGAATGCATAACCACACCTAATGTTTTATATTTATCTTTCCCCGATTCTTTGTATTTTTTATCGGCACGTCTTTGTGCTTCGCTTCGCATAGTAAGCACCTCTTAACTTAAAATTTAACATCGGCAGTCAGGAACTTTTGTCCTCATCGCGTAAAGCGTCACTGTAATCCGATAGGTCTATATCGTTATTTGCGCAGTAAAAAACAGCCCGCGTTGCGAACTTCGAGGGTGTCAAGCCCTGCTTTAAAGCAATCTTCTTTATTTTTTCAATGCTATTTATATGCATTTTGGCGCCCAGCACCTTATACATATCCTTTCCCGATTCTCTGTATTTTTTATCGGCACGTCTTTGAGCCTCACTTCGCAAAGTACACACCACCCTATCTTATATATTGTAACAGATTTTTTTTTATTTGTCAAGTGTCGGAAAACTGTCTGCATAGTCATATTTCAAAACGAACCATACATTTTAAAAAAAATCAAAAAAGCTCTTGACAATATCTCCCTAAAGTGATACAATATAAAAGAAAGAGAGGTGAAAATAAATCGCACAACATATAAATTGTTGAAAGGAGATGATCGTATGGAGATACGCCGACAGCTTTACGAGGCGTACTGCGAGGGCTTATTAAGCGTTGAGCCGCCGCTTCCCTCCGCGTTCGATGAGGGCAGACTTCACCGCCTTAAGGAAAGTCTCGGCATTACGGGCGAGAACGAGGAACGTTTCGACAACGTTTTTGCAGCCTTTACCATTGACGCGGAAAAGCGCGGTTTCTACGCCGGGTTAAAGGTAGTTCTGCGGCTGCTTTCCGAATAACAAAGAGGGAGCATAAAAAGAGCCGATAACCCTACTGTGCGCAAAAAACTCCCCCGACTGCTCTCGGGGGAGTTTCGTATTTTCTTTAAAGTTATCAGTCACCCGCTACCGCGTAAATACGCTCCATCTCTATTTCGGGAGTAAGCTCGCCGCGGTCGTTGTAGCCTGCGGTGATCGTCATACCCATTGTACCGTTCGGCAGATTGGTGAAGTCGAGAGGGTTCTGCGCCACGACCTCATATTCAAATGCCAAGGTAATTGAGGCGGGAACACCCTCGATAGTCGTAAACACGATACGGAAGCTGTCGCATTCCCTGAACGCGAATGCCGCCGCCCGGTCGTTGTCCATAAGCACGGGATCAACTACCTTTTTGCGTTCCTTGAAAGAGGGCAGACCGTCATCGTCAAAGTCGTCGGAATATACGTTTTGCACCGCCAGCATTTTGCCGTCGGGTACTCCCGCGGTAAGCGTAAGGTTTCTGTATGTGAAGTCGGGAGAGGTAGGCACGCCCTCCTCATCGATACCATTATACACACTTCCCGTGAGCACAAAGGTATTTTCGTCCTCCTGCGCCAGATTAAATATAAAAACGGGCGCATAGATAATATTCTGGTATGTAGCCAATATCTCGGTAAGCTCCTCGGCCGACATACTGCCGCTTTCGTTGGCGTTCATGCGGTTCACTATTTCGGACAGCGTCTCATTGGCGTTAAAGTCGGCGGTGTATATTCTCGTTACGGACATATTTGTGCCGTCCGTCTGCGGGATATCTCCGCAGAAAGCCAGATCGTGGGAATTCATTATCAGCACAAGATATAATACCAATGCCGCCATAACAATCACCACCAGAATTATTCCAATAACAACTTTCATAAATACTCCTTATTTAAACAGAAAATCCAAATGCTCGTCAGCGCGGTTTTCTGTGCAGCGCTACATTCGCCTTTTGGATTTTCACTATACCTTTTATAGTGAATTTTAAATTCGCAGTAATCAAACGCAATAAAGATTGGTATCCCAGTCGGGTATATATGGGTGATGTCTCATATAAAGCTTGTATTTTTTATTCATTTCGTTTACCAGCAAAGGGAGCTTAAACATATCCTCGTTTCGGTGATATAATGCAATATTCAGCTTGGGCTTAAAGTTAGCGATTGTTTCCGACGCTCCGCGGAGTGCGTTTTCCTCCGAGCCCTCGACGTCTATCTTGATGTAACTCGCCTCCCCGCCTTGGAGCATTGTATCAACCTTCATCATCTTTACCTCGCGGTATCGTGCGGGGTTTATGATCTTCCCCTCCTGCGGCACCGCGCGCGAGCTTCTTCCCGCCCGCAGACTGAACGCTGCGATAGTGTCCTCGTCCCACGCGCCGACGTTATACGCCTCTAACAGCGCCGAGCCTATCATATACAGCCGCCGCTTGAGCTTGCGGTAATTTTTCACGTCGGGTTCCATAGCATACAGCTTTGTAAACTGCATTGAGGTCTCATTCAGGAATTCGATCAGCGTGTCGCCGTTATACGCGCCGAGGTCGACATACGTTTCCTCGATGCCTATATTCATCAAGTCAAACTTCTCCTCAGAGGGCGTTTCGACAGCCCGAAGATATTTCAGATCGCCGCTTAATTTATAACGTATGACATTCTCAAAAACGCGTTTGGATTGTTCGTCCGCGAGCAGATCGTAAACTTTTTTCAGATCGCTCTTATGCTCCTGTGCGTATCCGAGGTCAAACAGACCGTCTCCCACAACCGGAACATTCGGCGCGTACAGTTCGTGCTTTTCCGCAATTTTGTATATTTTATCCATGATTTCGGGCAGTTGAGTGCCAAAGCAGACGAGGATAATAAAATCATCGTACTCCGCTTCTATCTCGGAGAGCTTTTTAACACGGTAGCCCAAAAAATCATGACCGCGCACAAAATCGTCGCTTGCCATAATATCAGCAACGGGAATATTCTTTTCGTCAAGCGCGGCTTTGATTTTTTCTGCGCCGTCGCCCATGCCGTAAAGCACTATCTTCTTTCCGCAGGAGCCGAGACGTTCCCACAGATCGAAGCCGATCTCATCAAGAAAAAACGCCATTGCCAAACCTCCAAACACAATGGATCATCATTAGGTCATCTGGATCTGACCTATTTCTTTCGTACACTCAACAAACAAATCGGTAATAACGGAGCTGTCAATATGATATTTTTCCGCCATTTCCTCAAATCGCTCCCAATCAGCGTTGGTATAAGACATGGCCATTTCAAACACGTCGCTGTAAATGCCGCCGCGTCTCAGCAAGCCCTTTTTGATATCGTTCGTGAGTGGGAACTCGTCCAACGCCTGCGCAAGTGCGCGTTCGCCGCCGAGCACCACCATTGACAGCAGACCCATAAGGTAGAACGATTCCGACTGATCCTCCGCCTCGGGTATCAAAAGCGAGATTTTCTTACAGAGCTTCGCCATAAGCAGCGATGTTTTCATCGCTTCGACATTATCATTATGGGTAAGTTTCTGCATACCCATAAGATACACCCATTCGCGCAGATAGTCCAGACCAAGTATCAGTATCGCCTGATTTATTGACGACACCTTATTTGACACCCCGAAATACGCGGAATTGATAAGGCGCAGAATTCTTTGGCACATTGCCGTATCGCGGGACATTACCTCGACTATTTCGCCGATATCCGGCTCGGGCTCGGAGATAAGCTGCATTACCTGCATAAGGTTCACGGGCAACGGCTGGATGCTGCTGCCCGACATAATAGCGGGCTTTGCGAAATAGTAGCCCTGCATATATGTACAGCCAAGTTTTTTCGCGTACTCAAACTCCTCACGCGTCTCGATTTTCTCCGCGAGCATGAGCTTATTGGAGTATCGGCAGACGTAAGCGGTCTCCTCAATAGATTTCTGGGGAGTTCTGAAATCGATCTTGACAAGGTCGCCCAGCTGGAAAAGTTCGCTGTATGCATTGGAGTACTCGAAGTCGTCCAGCGCGATCATATAGCCAAGCTCCTTAAGCTCCTGGCATGCATCGAGAAGATCGTCGTCTGTAAGCTGATTTTCCAACACCTCAACGACCAGTATCTCCGGCGAGAGCATTTTCGGGATACCGCGTTTAAGGAGGTTGCCCGTAAAGTTAATAAAAGCTCTTGCGTTGCCTATGATATTCTTCACGTCCAGTCCGAAGAACGCATTCGTCACCACGTCGGCGGTAGACTCGTCGCCAGAAATGCCGTTATATGCGTTTTCCTGCCCGTTGCTGCGGTAGAGCAGCTCGTAGGCATAGACGTTGTTTTCGTTATCAAAGATCGGCTGCCGAGCCATATACACATTCATATAAACGCCCCCTAAAATCTATACACATTTTATTATACTATATTTTCATAATTTTTTCAAGCGATACTAAACGGCTTTTGCGAGAATAGCGATTTTTTGTGTATTTTTCACAAAAAAACAGAGAAAAATTTTCTGTTGTGTGTGGTTGATATAAATCGAAATTTATGTGAGCAACTAAATAATTTAGCTTTCGTCAATGCTTGAAGTTTATTAAGCTAAATAATAATTTTCCTCAATATCCTTCAACAATACCAAAAAATGTATATTTTCACTGTTTTAGTCAAAAATACAGATATCTCCCAAACCAATGGGGCGATCCATAAACAAATTGGAAAGGAAAAGTGCTTATGAAAAAAAGAAATAAGGACAGTCAGAACGGAAAGGCGCTTGTTATTGCGTCTGCGCTGGGGATAGCGGCTGTCGTGGTGTCGGTGATCGCGGCGTATAATTCTACGATGAAGCGGCTCGTTCCCACGGGGATAAGTTCGGGCGAAAGCTCGTGGGTCTACTCGAATAGCAGTTCGGACGTTCCCGTGCAGAATAACGTCTCGGGAGTGCCTATCGAGAGCAGCAAGCCCTCGTCAACGAAAAAGCCTACCTCAAGCGAACCCGCCGAGGAGGTCAACAAGCCGATAGTCGCCGTCGAGATCGGGAATGTTCTCCCCGTAACGGGCGAGGTATCTCACCCGTTCAGCAACGGCGAGCTTGTAAAATCCGAGACGCTCGGCGTGTGGAAAACTCACGACGGCTGCGATATCCTCTGCGACCTCGGCACAGATGTAAAGTCTATGTCCGAGGGCACGGTAAAGGAGATCAAGGATGATCCTCTTTGGGGCGTGTACGTTATCGTAGAACAGAGCAACGGGCTTGAGGTACACTATTGCGGACTTGCAAAGGAGCTTAACGTTAAGGCGGGTCAGCAGGTGAACCAAGGGGAGATCATCGGGAAAACGGGTGAGACTAACCAGTCCGAGGTGCTTCAGCAGCCGCATCTCCATCTCGGCGTAAAACGCGGCGGAGAGTGGGTTGATCCGATGTCGGTCATTGACACGTCAACGTGACCTCACAGGCTGTCGAATGTTTTCGGCAGCCCCGCGCTACATATATTCCGCTTTTTTACATATTTTACGTAAATTGCCACAAAAAATTGTGAAAAAACATTTGACAAATTGATTAAAATATGAGACAATATAAATACAAAGCAAAAATGATAAAATCATTTTGCAGGCTTTGTTTTTTAATAAGGATGTGGTGCAAATCAAACTTTTAAAAAGAGTCGCGGGACTGTTTCTTGCGGCGGTGCTCGCGATCGGCTGTACGGCGTATGCCGCGCCGTCTTCCTCGTCGGGAGCGTCAGGCTATGCTGTTACGGGCAGTTCTCGTCCGAACACACAGAATGGTGCGACGAGATGGACGGGCAGTTCGCCGCCCTCAGCAAACAAGAATTATTACATAGACAGCACAGTTAAAATATCGAGGGGAACTACAGTGACGTTCCCCGCCGGGAGCACGCTTGAGCTTCGCGAGGGTGCGAATTTGCAGGTCTTCGTCGGGAGCACGCTGGTGATACGCGGAGATGTAACCGTTCAGCCGAAAGCGCAGATGATCGTTTCGGGAACGTTAACGCTGGCGGCGGGCAGCTCGCTTGTAAACAACGGGAGCGTTTCGACGACGAAAAGCTCTACGCTGAGAATATCATCCGCATTCACAACGACGGGTGCGGCGACTGCGGTTTTGGGCGGCGAGGTACTGGTTTACAATTCGGGTGTCTACAAGAGCAGCGGCAGGACTACGCTTTCGGCGACCTCGGACGTTAAAGTAACGGGCAGCTGGCAGACGCTTGACAAGGGGCAGTTGTTCGCGAAGGGCAAGCTTTCGGTCACACTTAGCGGAAAGATTGTCCAGTCCGGCGATTTGTGCTTGTACAGCAGGCTTGTGAACAGCGGAACTGTCACGCTGAATTACGGTTCAAAGTACCTGAAATCTCAAAGCGCGATGCTTGCGATCACCAAAAGCGGACGGATAGTCGACTACCGCTATTCGCCGCCCGTCGAGACACCGCGTCCCGAACCTCCGTCCCTAGGCGAAAACGTCAAGCTAAAGGGCATAGACGTTTCGAGCTGGCAGGATATAATCGACTGGAAACGCGTGAAAAATGCTGGCATTGATTTCGCGATACTCCGTTCCTCGTTTTATGTGAAGAAGGACAAGACCTTTGATTACAATATAGTCGAGGCGCAGAAAGCGGGTGTAATGGTAGGCGTTTACCACTACTGCTACGCGACGACGGTACTGGAGGCGCGCGAGGAGGCACGGTATTTCCTCAGCGTGATAGAGCCGTATGAGCTGGATTTCCCCGTGATACTCGACTTTGAGGATCCTTCGCAGGAGGACTTGGGCAAAAGCCGTCTTACTGCGATTGCAAAAGCATTTCTCGATGAGATAAAGAACGCGGGCTATTATCCCATGCTCTATGCCAATAAGCACTGGCTTACGACACTGCTGGATATGAACAGACTGTCGGAATACGATCTCTGGCTTGCCGAGTGGCGTAGCTCGCCGACATACAGCGGAAATTTCGGTATCTGGCAGTACTCCAGTGAGGGCAGGGTGTCAGGAATACGCGGCGACGTCGATTTGAATCTTTGTTACCGCGATTACTACAAGATCATAAGCGACGGCGGCTACAAAAGATAATATACAAATCTCCCGGGAGGATATCTCGGGAGACTTTTATATTCACGAAAACCCGCCAAACCGCATACAATATGTCATAACACGGCATATTCGGGAGGGGAGCTTATGAAGATACTGTTTATTGGCGGTGACAAGCGAATGAATTACGCGGCGGAGAGACTGTCCGCGGAATATGAGGTCGAACAGTTCGGCGAAAAAACGCAGGGCAGGTTCAGCGCGGTAGTCTTGCCGCTGCCCCTCACGAGAAACGGCAGGGAAATTCTCGCGCCGCTTTCCGATATTACGCTTGAATTCGGTATTATCACCCGGTTTGCCGACAAGAACGCCATGATATTCGCGGGCGGGGAGTGCGCCGTGTTAACGGAGATGTGTGCCGAAAACGGCTATATATTCGTCAATTACTTTGCCGAGGAAGCGCTGATTCTGAAAAACGCCGCGCTCACCGCTGAAGCCGCTAGCGCGCTGCTCTCGCAAAGCACCGACGGTGCGCTGCTAGGTTCGCGTTCGCTTATAACGGGCTACGGCAGGATAGGCAGAATGCTGGCGTACAGACTGGCGGCAAACGGCTCGTCCGTCACGATAGCAGCACGCCGCGCCGAACAGCGCACAGCTGCGGAACTTGATGGCTTTTCGTCAGTCAATATCTCGGATATCGGAGACGCTCTCGGAAATATTGACTTCATCGCGAACACCGTACCCTGCGCGCTTTTTAATGCCGAGCACTTTTCAGCAATGAAGAGCAGTGCTGTGTTTATAGAGCTTGCCACGCTTCCGGAGCAGTCATCCAAGCCGCTTGCCGAAAGTCATGGCATACAATACATTTACGCGCCCGGACTGCCGGGAAAGCACTCGCCGATAGCGGCGGGAGAGGCTATCGCCGAAACGATAGCGGATAAACTCAATATATGATCGCTTAGGATCAAAGAAATACCGCGCGTTTTGCGCGCCCAAAATAATAGAACACGACAGTGAAAGGATAGATCATGAGCGATATAGAGAAGCTTTCGGGACTGCGTGTGGGATTTGCGGTCTGCGGTTCGTTCTGTACGTTCGCCAAGGTTTTCGAGGAGCTTGAGGAGCTTGTTTCCCTCGGCTGCGAGGTCACCCCGATAATGTCCCACAACGCATACACGCTCGATACCCGCTTCGGCACTGCACAGCAGCACGCCGCGCGGCTGTACGAGATAACGGGCAGGACGGTACTCCACGATATCACCGCCGCCGAGCCCATAGGACCCAAAAAGATGTTTGACGTTCTGGTTATCGCGCCATGTACGGGCAACACCCTCGCAAAGCTGGCGCTCGGTATAACCGACAGCCCCGTATGTATGGCGGTAAAAAGCCACCTGCGCAATCAGCGACCCGTGGTCATCGCGGTGTCGACTAACGACGCACTGTCCGCCTCCGCAAAGAACATAGGAACACTTCGCAACTACAAGAACTTCTACTTCGTGCCGATGTTCCAGGACGATTGCCGCGGAAAGCCTTTTTCGATGATTGCGGATTTTCAAAAGATCCCGCAAACCATTCTTGAGGCACTTGACGGCAGGCAGATCCAGCCGATGTATTCCGTTGACGCGGAATAAAAACAACGCGCTCTGTGCTAAACGGAGCGCGTTGTAATTTTATTTTGACTTCATTTCCCAGTGCGCCAGAGTGATCGCTTCAAAGCCCTGCGGTGAGAGTATCGGCTTTGAGATGCGCTCCAGAGTCTCGAAGGAGAGTCTGCGGTTTTCCGCGAACTCTGCGCCCGCTTTTTTGATATCGGCAAGATAACCCTCGCGCTGGCGTTTAGCCTTTTCCGCGATGAACAGCTCTCCCTCGGGACACATTATCGCCGTGTAGTGACCGTCTCCGCATATCAGATCATACTCTTTAAGCAGCGCGGGGTACATGGGCTTTGCGTCGACATAGCCGCAGGTCGTGATCACGACAAGCCGCTTTTCATGCATACTTTCGTCGCGAAGCTCGTGGAACGACGCGTTTTTGTCTTCGACGAGATTTCCCATATACGGCAGCATAAACGGCAGACATCTGTCCGTCATCGCCTTTAGCTGACTGGGCATTCCGAAAAAGTACAGCGGAAAGCTCTCTATGACGACATCCGCTGCCTTGATCTTGCCGTAAAGCTCCTGCATATCATCCTGTATCACGCACTTGCCCTGCGTTTTGCTCCAGCAGGAAAAGCAGCCTACGCACGGCTTTATGTTCAGCTTGTACAGGTTTACATACTCAATATCGGTGCCTTCGGGAAAGCCGTTAAGAAACGCCTTTGTAATATTAAGCGTATTTGATCGTTCAGCCTTCGGGCTGCCGTTTAATACCAGAACTTTCATTTATTGAATCCCCCCTGTTCCTCGCTTTGTTCCACGGGAAACAAAACCTCCGAACGCGCGTTTATACTGTAATAATACCGCCGTCCGCAGGCGGTGATAACACCCTCGCGAAAGCTTTCGGCACGGAGGTCTGCGCATTTCAGATTGTCGAAGATGTCCGAGCCAATGCGCTTTACGTAGGATTCGCGCCTTGTCCATGCTGTGAAAAACTCAGCGGGCTTGTGCTCCGAAGCGCGGAATTCGGCAAGCTCGCTTTCGGTCATAAACGCCTTTGCAAGCTCGTCCATTTTTGCGACCGAATACGGACGTTCGCGCTGAACATCAACGCCGATATTCGCACCCTCGCCTATTTCGATAACGCACATCGCGCATCCCTCGCTGTGGGATATGCTGAAATCCAGATCGGGACGGTTCGTGTGCGGTCTGCCGCGCTCGTCAAGCGTGATGACGAGCGTCGAGCGGTCTATCCTGTTCTTTTGCAGCAGGCTGTCCAAAAGCAGAAATCCGCATGCCGAGTCACAAAACGCGTTACCGTGTTTTAACAGGACGTCCTCAAAGTATCCGCGGCAGCTCTCATTGTATAACGCCGCCGCGCTTTCAATACGCGAGCGCATAACGCTGCCGCCCGTTACTATCGAAGCCGTAAGATCAATTATATTATACATCATACACCGCGCTTTTGTCCATTGAGGTAAACAGCATACTGCCCTTTGCCTTGATCGTGCCGTCTACCGAGATCACCGCCGAAAACTCATATGCTCCCGCGCCCGACATCGTGCATTTCACGTCTATCGTAAGCGTGTCGCCCGGGATAACAGGATTCAAAAACTTGAAATCCTTGACCTTCAACAGCACATACAGCCTGTCCTCGTTATCGGCAGCGTCATCAGGCGCTATAACGAGACTGCAAAGCTGCGCCGCGCTCTCAATAAGCAGCACGCCCGGCATTATCGGCGCTTCGGGAAAGTGTCCGATAAAATACGGTTCGTTCACCGAAACGTTCTTGACACCTCTTGCGGAAATGTTCGGCTCTAATTCAAGCACACGCTCTATCATCTGGAACGGGGGGCGCTGTTTTATGCGCTTGTTGATCTCTAGCAAATTCATCATAAGCTAAGTCCTCCGTCAAGCACGATGACTTGACCCGTCACATAATCAAATGCCTCGGAGCAGAGCGCCGCAACGGTGTTCGCCACGTCCGCCGCGCTGCCGAATTTTCCCATGGGAATAGCCGTTATGTACTCGGCTTTCTTGTCCTCGGGGATAGCATCCATCATTTCTGTTTCGATAAAGCCCGGTGCTACCGCGTTTACGGTAATGCCGCGCGGCGCAAGTTCCTTCGCCAAGGTTGCGGTCATGGAATTCACCGCGCCTTTTGTCGCGGAGTAAACTCCTTGACCCTCCACCGCGAGAACGGAACTTACCGATGAGATATTAATTATCTTTCCGTGCTTTTTACTCATCATTTTGAGAGCCGCCTGCTGCGCACAGTGGAAGTAGCCCTTTATGTTTATATCAAGACTGCGCGACAGCGAGTCCTCGTTTATCATCAGCAGATACGCGTCGTCGACAACACCAGCGTTGTTGACCAATACGTCAAGCTGTCCGAATTCCTTCTGAATCTCGCGGAACATACTCTGAACTGCCTTTAAGTCCGCCGTATCCGCTTTGTAAGCAACGGCTTTTCGGCCGAGCTTTTCTATTTCGGCAACAACTTCGGCGGCTTTTGCCTCGTTGGAATTGTAGTTCACCGCGACATCGTAGCCACATTCGGCGAGCTTGATGGCGCAAGCCCTGCCTATTCCGCGGGAAGCGCCCGTAACCAATGCAACCATAACGTCACCTCAATCAACTTTCTTCAGCACTACCGCCGAATACTGTCCGCCAACGCCGAATGCCGCCGCGAGAACATACTTGTACTTGCCTTCACTGAGCATTTTTGCCGCGCAAGCCGCCTGTTCCGCGCTTGCCGCCGCGCGTGCTTCTCCGAGACCGTCCTTGACCCGGATAACGGGAATATCGCCGAAAAGCTCCTTATACGCGTTCTTTTCGATATCGTCAATGTCGGGAACTCCGTTCGCGAATCCGCACGCTGCTTCAATTTCTTTGGGAGAGATACCCGCGGACTTGCAGGCTTCCTCAACAACCGCCTTTAACGCGCTTTCCGAACCCTTGACAGTGCCAAACTCAACAGATTTGTGAGCCGTCGCCCAGCCGACCAACTCGGCGTATTTCTTAGCGCCGCGCTCGTTCGCGCTGTTTTCGTTCTCGAGTATCAGCGAAACCGAGCCCTCGCCAAGGTTGCCGTTCAACAGACCTAGCTTTCCGTACAGGTACTCCGTAGTATCGGTGTTTTCGTCCGTACCCGAAGCGACCATAATTTTCTCGTCGCCGTTTCTGATGACGTCCGCCGCATAGCAAAGGCTCTGCAAGCCCGCTTGAATACTGTTCGCGTTGGTAACGTTGTAGCCCTTTATTCCCGCGAAAATGCTGAAATACCCGCCTGCCGCGTTATATACGGTGTTCGGGAACGAGAATGCTGAGCCGTTTGCCGTGCCGTTTTCGATAACGTTTTTCTGGAAACCGACTATCTCGGTCATGGGACCGTCAGCCGTGCCTATGATTATCCCAATATCCTTTTCGTTATTCTCGGATATCGTGATGTTTGCGTCCGCAAGAGCACGAACACCGCTTATGAGCTGTAACTGCGAGAAACGGTCGAGCTTGCGGTAGAACGCCATTTTAATGCCGTGCGCCTTGTAGTCGTCGGAGGCGATTTCACAGCGCGGATTTCCCAACATCTCGCCGATACCCGTGATGAAGATTCTGTCCTTGTTGGTGCGGTTGGGTATCTCGCGCGGCTCCTTCGCGAATATGATAGAAGCGTTGTTTCCGCCGAACGCAAACGAGTTGGATGCCGCGTAGTTTATAGTCTTTTTACGCTTGATATTCGGCACAAAGTCGATAGCGCCCGCCTTTTCCCGGAGCGTTTCGATATTTTCTTCGGTGTAGCCGATAGTCGGGGGAACGGTGTTTTCGCATACTGCCTTGACCGTCAGCACCGCCTCGATAGAGCCGGCAGCGCCCAGACAGTGCCCCGTCATGGACTTGGTGGAGCTTACCGACAGATGGTCGTTCCCGCCAAAGAGAGTATGCAGCGACAGAAACTCCGCTTCGTCGTTCTTTGCCGTGCCCGTGCCGTGTGCGTTGATGTAGTCGATATCGTTCGGGGTAAGTCCCGAATTCACGATAGCGCGGCTGATAGCCAGCATCTGCCCCTTGCCCTCGGGGTCGGGAGCGGTTATGTGGTGAGCGTCGGAGGAAACTCCGCTGCCCAATACTTCGCAGTATATTTTAGCGCCGCGAGCCTTTGCGTGCTCGTAGCTCTCGATTATCAGAACGCCGGCGCCCTCGCCGAGCGTGATTCCGCTTGAACGATTGAACGGCGAGCAGGAGTTTTCATCAAGTGCGTGCAAGGCGTGAAATCCCGCAAACGCCAGCGACGAAAAGCTGTCCGAGCCGCCCGCTACAAACGCGTCAGCCTTGCCCGCGCGAATAAGATCGGCAGCGTAGGACAGCGAGATCGTTCCCGCCGCGCACGCGTTTACGATATTTGCAGTAGTGCCGTTCAGCCCGAAATGCTTAGCGACGTTGTTCGCGATAGCCGCCGCAGGCATTTTCAGAATATCGGCTTTATTTCCGCCGCCGTTTTTCAGCTCGTCGGTGAAATATTTGTCGATACTTGCCGCGCCGCCGACGCAGTTTCCGACGATAACGCCTATCCTGTCGGAACTCTCCTCGGTAACCTTATAGTCAGAGTCCGCGAGCGCCTCTCCCGCCGCCTTAATGCAAAGCAGGGACGAGCGGTCGTAGTCCTCGCCCGAAAGCTCCGAGGACGCTGCCGCGACCTCCGCGCCGACGTTAGCGTAACAGCCGTCGGTGTTGACGGATTGAACCTCGCGGATACCCGTCATGCCGTTCACCGCCGCGCTCCAGCACTTGTCGGCGTTTTCACCGAGCGCACACACCAGTCCCAGACCCGTGACAACCACTCTTCTGTTATCGTTCATATTATTCACCCTGATGATCCTCAACATACTTCGCAAGCGTTTCAATAGACTTGAAATTCTCTCTTGCCGCACCTGTCATCTGTACGCCGAAAAGACTGTCGATACCCGCGATTATCTCGATAGAATCAATTGAATCCAGACCGATATCGTCGCCGAAAAGCTCCGAATCAAATTCCAGCTCATCGGCGGGAATTCTTAAATTCTCCACCAGCATACCCTTGATCTTCTCGCAAATTTCCTGATTAGCCATTGTGATTTCTCCTTTGAATACTTATGATTTTTCGGCTTTATGCCGTGATTTACTTGCAGTACTGTCCGCAGCCGCCGTAGCGCTCGACCATTTGCGCGTACAGATCCCGAACCGATCTTTCCGCCTCGGCAATGATCTGCCGTGCGTATTTGCTGTGGCGCATATTCTCGGGGCAATTGCTTTCAATTGGCTCTCCGACGAGCATTTTCTGCCGCATACCAAACACGGGTGAATATGTACCGTATATTGCGCAGGGCACTATCGGCACGCCCTTTTTCGCCGAGAGCAGCGCCGCTCCGGGCTTGAATTCGTGAATTTCACCGTCGCGCGAAAGCCCGCCCTCGGGGAAAATCATCAGCGAGCCGCCGTTGTCCACGACCGCCTCGGCCGCCGCGTACCACGAGCCGTCCGCCTCGTCGAGATTTATCGGGATACTTCTGCACCACGAAATCATTTTTCCCGTCCGCTTTTTCTCATACCATTGTTTCTTGACGAGAATATACGGCTTATACCGCCAAAGCACGGCGGGTCCGTATGCCCCGTCAAAGTGATGGGTATGGTTGCCGACGAACACGCAGGGCATACACTTAAGCCGCTTTTTCAGCGACTTATCGGTGAATATCACCTTGGGACGGAACAGAAAATACACCGTCCACGTGATCAGCACCTGAAAAAATCTGCCCCAAAGCGTCTGCCTTTTGACGTTATTGTTCACAATACAATACCGCTCCCTTTAATTACTTACATTAAATATTATAACCGCCGAACGCTTTTTTTTCAATGGACAATTCCGCAACATATTGCCCCATAGAGGACAATATGTTGCGGAATGTGGCGTATCGGCGGTTTTTCTGCTATTTAAACAAATCGCGGGTGAATTTCGTCTGAGACTGTTGGCGCAATCAACAACAAATATGAACTTTTGTTAACATTCGTATTGCCAATCATTCTAAGTCAAGATCCTCGATAAGTCGGGAGAGTTCGGCGCGGTTTTTCAGCCGTATCCCCTCGCGGAGAAGCTCCGCATCTGCGGGATAGAGGGAGCTTATCGGCGTTTTATACACCGCGATCGGTTCTTCGCCGCCCTCCTCCATCAGCGCTATTTTTCCGTTATACTCGCACAGTATGAAGTACACCGCGTCTGCGGACGCTCCCGCAAGAGTTATCGTTTGCGATGCGAGAGAAAACGCTGCCGTAAGCACGATCATCTTTCCAAAATTTCCCATAAAAACAACTCCTTTGCAAATAATTCCGATATCGGTATTATCTGCAAAGGAGCGCGAATTATGCCGTTATTTTATTAATTAAACCTTGAGTTTCTGAATTTGCTCCTCGAGCATTGCGGATTGACCGCTCAACTCCTCGCAGGAGGCAGCCGTCTGCTCAGCGGTCGCGGAATTCTGCTGTACGACAGTGGATATCTGATCAATTCCGACCTTGACTTGCTCAATAGAATCCGCCTGATCATCGGCGGCAGCGGATATCTCGCCGATGTACTTGTTTGTACGGTCCGCAAGCTCGGTAACTTCCTTCATAGTATCCGCAGTGCTCTGCGCGATGACCGTACCCTTGTCTACCGCCGCGATAGTCGCGTTGATAAGCTCGCCCGTCTGTGCCGCGGATTCCGCGCTCTTTGCCGCGAGATTACGGACCTCGTCAGCTACAACCGCGAAGCCCTTGCCCGCAGCTCCTGCGCGAGCTGCCTCGATAGCGGCGTTCAGCGCGAGAATATTGGTCTGGAACGCAATATCGTCGATAGCCTTGATGATATTCTGGATCTGATCGGATTTCTCCTTGATCTCGTCCATAGCGACGAGCATATTCTTTACTTCGTCGTTCTGATAAGTGATTTTCTCGGAGCTTTGAACGGATATTTTGCTTGCCTCGGCAGCGTTCTGAGCGCTTTGCTGAACTTTCTCGGCGATCTCGTTTATAGAAGCCGACAGCTCCTCGATAGCTGCCGCTTGACGTGTAGTGCCCTCAGCGAGAACCTGCGAACCCTCTGCCATCTGCTCCGAGCCGTTCTTTACGTCCTTGGAAGACTGATTGATATTTCCGATGATCTCATGGAGCGCACCCTCGATCTGCTCAAATGACTCGCTGATCTGAACGAAGTCGCCGAGGTATGTAACCTTGGGCTTTGCAGTAAAGTCGCCGGTAGCCATCTGCGAAAGCACATCGTTGATGTCCCCGACATACGAATTCAGCTCATTTTTGGTGAACTCAAGCTTGTGCACAAAATCGCCAAGCTCGTCGTTGCCGAAATTATAATCGGAATTCGGCTCGTGAAGAGCGCCGCGGCTCATGCTGTCCGCCAGCTTTTCCGCCTCCTGAATAGGGCGCAGAATAGTCTTGACCGCGTAGAATCCAACGATCACCAACATAATGCCGCCGACAACGACAGCAATTATTGTCGAAACAAGAATAAGCTGCACTCTGAGCTGATCGGCTTCGGCAGCCGAGAATCCCGCGAAATATGCGCCCACTACCTTATTGTTTATATCTAACATTGGGCGGTAAAGAACATAATGCTTCTGACCAAGTATTTCAATGATATCCTCAAAGGTATTGCCGCCGTCGACAACGACCTTAGCAGGTTCGTCGGGGATAGTCGTTCCGACTGCTCTTTTGCCGTCGCTTATGATGGTCGTAGCGATACGGGTCTTGTTGTCAATTATCGTGATCTCTGCGGTGCTCTGCTCCTTTACCACGTCTATCCAGCTGTTCTCGCTGAGGTACATACCCGAAACGGCAGCGCCGCCGTCAACGGTACCCTTGGCCGTCTGGAGCGCAAGTCCGCTCTTGGAATCGCTCACGACGCCTGTATATCCCGCGCTCGCTCTTGTGAGGTTAAAATCGGCAAGATCAAAGTTGTCCGTTTTCCAGACGATGTTGCCGTTCGAGTCCATAATAGCCGCGAAGTCGCTTTCGGTCTTTTTCTTTGAGTTAAAAAACGCGTCAAGATCTTCTGCGGGAGCGTCGGCTCTCAGCAACCCGCTGTATTCCATATCGGACAGCATATCTTGAACCTTTACTAATTGAGCCTCCTTGGCAGCAACGAGCGTGTTCATGCCTGTCTCGGTCTGTGATAGCATAAGCTTATCGGTGTTGCCTCCCGACAGCTTGACGGTAAACACATTTACAACAACAAGCGTCAAAACAAGGCAGATAATAATCGCCAATAATAACTTTCTTCCAATTCTCGAATTCATAAACCCAAGTCCTTTCCGGAAAATAGTTAATGTCGATAATTCGGCATAATATGTAATTATATTATAGCAAAATATCGCGTTCTTGTCAATAAGAGACGATAGGTGAAATTTAACAAAAAAAGAAAGGTAATTTTGGCGGTTGTACGAAATGCGCGATATATACTGAATTGGCGCAGATTCGGAAAAAATTACATTTTACGGCAAAAGGGCGAGACTTTTACGTTTCGCCCTTTATTAACTTAAAATCACTTGTTTATAAGCAGGATGAAACTGTTTGACACCCCAAGCCCGAGCATCTCGAGCCTATTCTCCATGCCCTTCATATTGTAGACTTCGACGACCGCCTTGACTATCTCGTCCTGCGGGATATATCCGCCCGTATAGCGTATCGCGATTACCTCGGAGGGGTTATCGAGACACGCGGCAAGCACGGTCTTGTATTCGTCCGCGTTTGCGGCGCAGAGACCGTTCGTTTCGTAGTACTCCCTGTCGGAATCCGCCACTGCATACCGTCCGACCGCGAGATCTAGCTCATACATCTTATCCTCGGTGTATCCCGTCATTTCCAGATCGTCCTCGCCCGCCTCGTAGAGGAAGAACGGTATTCCGCAGTTGGTCTCGTTGTTGGTGCAGTCGGTCTGATACCACTCTCCGTCGAGCTTTATTGCGTTCCACGCGTGCGGGAGGATATTGTTGAGATAACCCGTAATGACCTTTGCTTCAACGCCGCACAGATAACACAGCAGCTTATATGACAGCGCATATGACTGGCACACGCCCTTTTTATTTACGATAATGCCATAGGCGTTGAACGCGTCCTCTGCGTCTTTCCAGTCCTCGCCTTTGGTGTAGTTATTCCGCTCCGCCTCCTCAACTGCCTCGTCATCATAGGCCGTGTTCGCATTAAAGTAGTTATACAGCGCGCTGCATTTCTCTCCGTCCGACATATCGGAGCTTACGGCAGTGCCGATTATCTCATTTGCCGCCGAGAACAGTTCCGCCTGCCGCCGCGCGATCTCGTCCTTGGTGTAGCAGTACCTGACGTTCAGCGTGAGCGCGGCGTAATCGTATTTGTAAGAGGTAACGCCGAGCACATACGGGTTCTGATAGTAGACTTTCTGGAAAACGTCGGCAAGATTTTCATATATTTGCATGCTCGGAAATGCCTCAAGCGGGATAGCCTCATTGCCCGCGATCAGGTTTCTTGCCAGCCACTCTTCCTCGACGCTGTCCGCAAAAGCGGGATATTCCGAGTTCTTGACAGCTGCCGCGTTTCCGTTTTCTAGGTGCTTTTCGGTATTTGCAGTCTGTCGCTCTATAAGGGTTTGGCTACCGTCGTCGGGTGCGGATACTTCCCCCTCGGGTTCAATTATGGTGGGAACGTCCGCAGTCGGATTGAATTCGGTATCGTTGTCGGGATCGGACTTGACGGAGGTGCTGTTCCCCGTGCCGATATGCCCTGTCGGAGCCTCGCCGTTTTGCTTGTCGGCGTAGAAATCCATGCGGTTTTCCTGTGCCATGGTGACAAATCCCGATATCGCCGTGCCCTCCACTGTGTATTGATACTCGGGAATTCTCGTGTCGATATCCAAGTCCTCATCTTCCGCGAGATAGGATTTTCCCCACAGGAACGAATAGGTTATACCCCTCTCGGTGACCGAACCGTCTATGTTCAGCACGCGCATGGTTTTCGGCAGCAAAGCCTCGTCCTCGTAGCGCTCCATCATAATATCGTCCTCGTCGATCGGTCTGAACGGCAGGATAAGGTCGGAGGTGTTCACGATATTGGACAGCGCACTCTCCTTGTCGCCGAAAACGGCGGTCACGAAATACGAGCCGTTCACGCTGTAATTTTGCCCGAGAACGTACTGCTCGCCCGTCACGGAGCGCTCATGCACCGCGAGACCGTGACCCGCTCCCGCGAAGTTGTCGAACTCCGTTTCGGTTGTGTTCGCGTCCTTGAGGAGATAACAGTCACCGTTTACGTCATACGCCTTTTCCGCTCCCGCCACAGGCTCGTTTGTCTCTCCCGTGCGGTTGATATCGGTGTTGCCGTAGGTGTACACGTTGTAGCTGTCCGCTCCCTCAACGGACTCCCATACGAGCTTAAACCGCCCTGCAGGGTCTACAACGCCCTTAAGCGTAGGCACGGGCAGCTCATGCTTGACTGTAAACGGGATAATTTTCGGCTCGTCGAGCTTGGTCGGCGTTTCGGCTTCGCTGTCATAACGCACCGCGATGTAGTAGATCGAAGCGTTGCCCCATGTCTCAACGCCGTTTTCAAGCATATCGTCGGTCTCCGCGCCGGTTGCGAGAGGCCCGCTTATCGGGGCGATGTTGACGCGCGTTCCGCCGTTTTCGGTATAGTCCATGGTGCCGTAGGCGTAGATCTCGCTTTCGGGCAGACAGCGCGGGTCGGTGTGTACCGATACCATATCACGAGCGTTTACGCCGATAAGGTCGTCCCAGCTTACCGCGAAGTCGAAGTCAAAGCTCTCTGTCGGGTCGATATTGTACAGCGGCATAATATCGTTGTCCGTCGAGCCGTAGGCGTTCTTTATGTCCTCCACGGAGACCGTTGCCCCGTAGCTCGGCATAGGTACGGAATTGCCGCCCGAGGAGTCGGTTTTCGTGCTCGTGCCTCCCGAACCGCTCACACTGCTGTCGGGAGAGCTATCGCTGCCGCTATTGTCGCAACCCGTCAGCAACAAACTCATACATAGCGCCGCTGCGGATATCCGCGCGAAAAAATTTCTGTTTTTCATAGTCGTCCTCCAAAAACGTGTTAAAAAAAGCCTTTCACCGATAACACGATTGAGCGGTCAAAAAGGTTGCAAAAATATTTTTTGCGCGAAAAAAATCGCTCCCTCTTTCTTTCTTTATTTATTACTATTGACAAAACCGTGTTTTGGGTGTATAATATAAATTGTATATTTGTTTATACTTTTTATGTGTACAGGGGAGTGCCGCAAGCCCTCTCAACAAAGGAAAGGTAAAATATGGGAATTATCAAATCTATCTTCGGAACTTATTCTTCACGCGAGCTTAAGCGTATCGAGCCGATAAAGCAGGCGGTTCTCGACCTTGAGGACAAGTACAAGGCGATGTCCGACAATGAGCTTAAATCTCAGACGGGTATCCTGAAGGAGCGTCTCGCCAACGGCGAGACTCTTGACGATATCCTGCCCGAGGCGTTTGCCGCTTGCCGCGAGGCATCCGACCGCGTTATCGGCATACGTCACTATCCCGTGCAGATCATAGGCGGCATCGTCCTTCACCAAGGACGTATCGCCGAAATGAGAACAGGCGAGGGTAAGACATTCGTAGCAAGCCTGCCGTCCTATCTTAACGCGCTTACGGGCAAGGGCGTGCATATCGTTACGGTCAACGACTACCTTGCAAAGCGCGACAGCGAGCTTATGGCTAAGGTACACCGTTTTATGGGGCTGACAGTCGGGCTTATTACGCATGAACTGAACAACGATCAGCGCCGCGCCGCGTATGCCTGCGATATCACCTACGCTACCAACAACGAGCTGGGCTTCGACTATCTGCGCGACAATATGTGTATTTACAAGAAGGATCTCGTGCAGCGCGAGCCTAATTTCGCGATAGTAGACGAGGTGGATTCTATTCTCATAGACGAGGCGAGAACACCGCTTATAATCTCGGGTCAGGGCGAAAAGTCCAGCGATCTGTACGAAAAGGCGGACAGATTTGCCAAAACACTCAAAATGGACAAGGTCGTTGAGATAGACACCAAGGAGGAGTACGACAAGAACTTCGACGGAGACTACCTTGTCGACGAAAAGGAAAAGACCTGTAACCTTCTGCCTTCGGGCGTTGCCAAGGCGGAGAAGTACTTCAACGTCGAGAACCTTATGGATCCCGAGAATATGACGCTGCTCCACCATATCAACCAGGCTATCCGCGCGAACGGTATTATGAAGCTTGACGTAGACTACGTTATCCGCGACGGCGAGATAGTCATTGTTGATGAGTTCACGGGCCGTTTGATGTTTGGCCGCCGCTACAATCAGGGCTTACACCAGGCTATCGAGGCTAAGGAGGGCGTAAAGGTAAACCACGAGAGCAAGACGCTCGCGACTATTACGTTCCAGAATTTCTTCCGTCTCTATAACAAGCTGTCGGGTATGACGGGTACGGCAATGACCGAGGAGGACGAGTTCAGACAGATATACTCGCTTGATGTTATCGAGATACCCACCAACAAGCCCGTTATCCGTATAGATAACCACGATAAGATATACAAGAATGTCCACGGTAAGCTGAAAGCCGTATGCGATCAGGTGGAGGAATGTCATAAAAAGGGTCAGCCTGTGCTTGTCGGCACGGTGACTATCGAGAAGTCCGAGCAGCTTTCAAAGCTCCTCAAGGCGCGCGGTATCAAGCACGAGGTGCTTAACGCGAAGAACCACGAGCGCGAGGCGGAGATCGTCGCGCAGGCGGGCAAAAAGAACGCGGTAACTATCGCGACGAATATGGCGGGACGCGGTACGGATATCAAGCTGGGCGGTAACGCGGAGTATCTGGCGCTTGCCGAAATGCGCAAGCTCGACTATTCCGAAAAGCTCATTCAGGAGGCGACGGGCTTTGCAGAGACCGACGATGAGGAAATCATCGCAGCTCGTCAAAAGTATCAGGAGCTGAACGCGAAGTATGAGGAGAATATCAAGCCCGAGGCGGAGGAAGTGCGTAATGCGGGCGGTCTGTTTATTATAGGTACGGAGCGTCACGAGTCGAGACGTATCGACAATCAGCTCCGCGGACGTGCGGGACGTCAGGGCGATCCCGGCGAGAGCTGTTTCTACATCTCGCTTGAGGACGATCTTATGCGTCTGTTCGGCGGCGAACGCGTACAGCGCCTTATGGAGACCATGAACTTTGATGAGGACGTGCCTATCGAGGCAGGATTCCTGTCCAAGGCTATCGAGTCGGCACAGATGAAGATAGAGGGCAATAACTTCTCTATCCGTAAGCATGTACTCGATTTCGACGACGTTATGTCGCGTATGCGCCATACGATTTACTCTCAGAGAAGAAAAGTTCTCGACGGCGAGGACATCCATGACAACATTGTGCAGATGATGAACCAGGATATCGAGGAGACGGTAAAGATGTACTGTTCGGATACCGTAGCCGAAGGCTGGAATCTGGACGGTCTGCGCTCTCATTATATGAATTTGTACCTTATGGATACTGATCTGCGGTATGATATTATCGATCTTAACGATATTTCCCAGAAGGACGTTATCGAGCTTGTCAAGAAACGCGGCGAGCTTATGTATAAGCTCCGCGAGAAGGAGCTCGGCAGCGAGAGCATGCGCGAGATCGAGCGCGTGTGCCTGCTGAAAACGGTAGATCGTCACTGGACGGATCATATCGACGCTATGGACGAGCTGAAAAACGGTATCGGTCTGCGCGGCTACGCACAGCGCAATCCCGTTGACGAGTACCGCTTCGAGGGATTTGCGATGTTCGATGAGATGATCGCGGCAATCCGCGAGGAAACGGTAAAGCTCGTGCTCACCATTCCCGTGCGTATGCAGGCACCCATTCAGCGCGAGCAGGTAATGCGCCCCGATGCTCCCAATGCGGGCGGACCTCAGACGCCGTACAGAAGTGAAAAACGCGCCGAAAAGAAAAAGAAGGGCAAGAAGTAATAAAATATTTCCCCGCTTATTAAGCGGGGAAAACTTAAGTAACGAAAGGACAGACAGCAAATGATGTTAGACGAAATAAAAAGCGAGCTTACGGATCACATTATCCCTTTCTGGAATAATCTGCGTGACGACGAATTCGGCGGCTGGTACGGAGAGGTCGACAGCGCCCTGAACGTGAACAAGAAATCCGAAAAGGGCGTAATTCTCCACTCGCGCATATTGTGGTTCTACTCCAACGCGTATATGGCGCTTAAAGACCCCGCGCTGCTCGACAACGCACAGCACGCCTATGAGTTCCTCACAGAAAAGTGCTATGACAAGGAGTACGGCGGCGTTTACTGGATGATGAATTACGACGGCACCCCATCCGACGATATGAAACACAGCTACTGTCAGGCGTTTTTTATCTACGCTTTGGCGAGCTATTACCGCGCGTGCGGAGATAAAAACGCGCTTGATATCGCGTATAAGGTGTTTGATTTGATAGAGAATAACCATGCGGACGATATCGCCTATCGCGAAAAGCTCTCCCGTGACCTTAAAAATGAGCTCGCCAACGATGAGCTTTCCGAGAACGGCTTAATGGCGGACAAGACCATGAACACCACGCTCCACCTTATGGAGGCGTACACCGAGCTGTATCTCGCGGACAAGAACGAGAAAGTCCTTGAGCGGCTGAAGTTTCAGATGAACGTCACCTACGATAAGATATTTGACAAGAACGGCGACAAGCTCATGGTGTTTTTCGACAAGAATATGAACGAGATCGGTGACGTGTACAGCTACGGTCACGATATCGAGGCGGCATGGCTCATTGACCGCGCCGCTGACGTTATCGGCGATGAGGAATTCGCGAAAAAGTTCCGCGATATGAACAGCCGTATCGCCGCGAAGATCGCAAAAATCGCCTACGATAAGGACAGCGGCTCGCTGCTCAACGAGTGCGATAAGGGCGTTGTCAATCGTCAGCGCATCTGGTGGGTGCAGGCGGAGAGCGTCGTCGGTTTTCTGAATGCACATCAGCGCGGCTACGGAGACTATCTCACACTTGCGGAAAACATCTGGAGCTTTATCAGGAACAACATCTCCGACAAGCGGACGGGCGGCGAGTGGCAGTGGTCTCTCGACGATAACGGAAAACCCGACCCGAAAAACAACATAGTTGACCCATGGAAGTGCCCGTATCACAACGGAAGAATGTGTCTTGAGGTCATGAGCAGGCTTGGTTAAATAATACGATAATGCCCCCGATTTTTTCGGGGGCATTATTTATCTTTTTTATCGGAACCATTATATCTATCTGCCCGCTTGTCTCCTCCGGCCAACCGTTGAGCGCGCCGTAAGCCCAGTTAAGCTCTTCCTCGAAGCCGCCTATTTGTCCCGCAAGCTCCTCTTCGGTATAGTCCGTTTCGTACTGCTCGCTGTTGTTGACCCAATTTATCAGGTCTCCCCAAAGCTGAAACTCGGGAAAGCGAATAGAAAGCACCGCGTACAGTCTCCCGCCGGCATAGTGCTTTTTGACAAGCGGCTCGGGAAGCTCCATATCCTCGGGTATCGTGACCCATACCTCATAGCCGTGTGCTCCGTTCTCAAGCACTCCCGGGTTGGGACGGTTAAAGCCGAACATTCTCGCATCGGGCTTGATCTCATAAAGACGTATCTTCTGCGCAAAGTCGGTCATCACGCCAAAAACCTCTTCCTCGGGATCGTCGCCGATGCAGTGATAGGACGCGACCGTCATGGGCGGCAGCAGTACTATTCTTACGTTAAGCTCATTGCTGATATCGCTCAATTTTCGTTCTCCTTTGATATGTTATTCGGCAGAATGGCTCTGTCTCCGTTCATTATAATGTATGACACCGTGTCAAAGTCAAGTGCTTTGCGAAAAAATAAAAGGCAAGCGCCGGACGCTTACCTTTAAATTATTATCTTTTTTCTCTCCTCTTTATCGGAAGCAGCAGATCAAGCTGTCCTCCGATACCGTTTTCGGGCCAGCCCATATGCGAGGAGTATACCCAGTTCAAATGTTCCTCCAGACAGCCGTTCATATTTTCGGCACCGAGCTCACTGTAATCCGCCTCATACTCGGCGCTTTCCCAAACCCACCTGTTGAGCTCGCACCAGAGCTGAAACTCGGGGAATTTAATAGTCATTGCGGCATACAGACCGCCCCTAAATTTCTTCTTGGTCATAGGCGCGGGAACGTCCATATCGTCGGGAATAGTCACCCAGACCTCGTAGCCGTGGATACCGTCCTCGAGAACTCCCGGGTTTGGGTGATTGAAACCGAAATACCGCGAATCCGGCTTGATCTCGTACAGCCTGCTGTCACGGATAAATTTATCAATAAGGTCGCCGACCGATTCTTCGGGGTCTTCTCCGATAACGTGATTAGACGCGACGGTAAACGGCGGCAGCATCAATATTCGTACATTCAGGTGCTTGTCAAGGTTCTCGTTAGCCCTGTCCAGATCGCTAAGGCTTGTTGTTTTCTCCTTTAAAGTCGTTTTAGGAAGAGAAAGAGCGTCGACTGCCTTCATAAGCACATTGTTGCCGAGCAGATACACCCGCGCCTTTGCCTGTGTCGCCTCGTCAAGATGTGATATAAACATATTCAGCGCGCTGCGGACGGTCTCGAGCGACTTTATCTCACCGTCGAGCTCCTCAACGCTCTCGCGGAGAATTTCCAGCGTCTTCATCTGACCGCTGTCCTGCAATATCACCGCGATCTTCTTTAACGGTATACGCAGTTTACGCATAACGATGATGAGCTGCAAGCGCTTTATGGTCTCCTCGTCATAGCACCTATATGCATAGTTGTCCTTATGAAACGGGGTTATCAGCCCCATTTTCTCATAATACCGCAGCATTCTCGGCGTTACGTCAAGGCTTTGCGTTACTTGGCTTATTGTAAGCTCCATATACATCTCTCCTTCCGACTTTAATTATAACGTATGACATCGTGTCAAAGTCAAGAGGAAAATAAAAAAAATCAGTCCTTAGATTTATAATACAGCATACAGTGACAAAAGCCCTCAAAATCGGGATCGGCAATTTGTCGCCTGAATTCCTCGCAGATACACTTGTTCTCGGGATTTTTTTCGCGGCGACACGGACAGTATCCTCCGCTTTTCTTTAGCCCCTCACGTATCATTTCCACTATTTCTTTGTTATCGTTTTCTTTGACTGCCATAATATCACCTCACAAAACAGCGGCACACAGATACGCTTTAGAGAAAATTTCGGCGTCAAACGTATTCGTCCGACACCGAAATACTTCTATACCGCCCGCACTTAGTATGTGCCGCAATTTCCAAATCAGTCGATCTCAACGGAAATTTTCTCGTTGGCACGAACAGCTCCCGCACGCATTACTGTACGTATAGCTTTAGCGATACGTCCCTGCTTGCCGATAACTCTGCCCATATCGTCGGGACCCACGTGCAGATGATACACGATAACACCCTCGTCGTTAGGCTCGTCAACGCTGACTTCAACGGCTGTCTTGTCCTCTACCAATGCAGTAGCAATGGTGCTAAGAAGTTCTTTCATCATAACTTTCCCTCCATAGGGGTTAAATGCCGTGGTAAATTATTGACCGGATAAGATGAATTTCTAAAATACCTATGCCTATTTAACCTTTGCTCAATAATCACTTTAAAAGTCTCTTAACTGTGTCGGTAGGCTGTGCGCCCTTCTTGATCCATTCCTCTGCCTTCTCCTTGTCTATGTTGACAACAGCAGGCTCCTTGGTAGGATCGTAGTAGCCGATCTCTTCGATGAAGCGGCCGTCACGCGGGAAACGCGAGTCGGCAACAACTACACGGTAGAAAGGTGCCTTCTTTGCACCCATTCTTCTCAGTCTGATTTTAACTGCCATAAATGTATCTCCTTTCAAATATCGTTATATATAAAATCAAGCATACGCTTGTTTTATGCCGTAATGCAAAGCGATACGAGCCATACTCCGATATAATTATCATGAACGCCGAACAGCCGAGCCTTGCTCTGTGCCTTGGTTCAAGCTTTTTCGTCGATCCCTTGCCCGTTATTGCAAAGACCATCAGCAGTACGCCATATACCGCGACCGCTGTGCCAAAGACTGTTATGACAATAGCCGTCGTCGTATCGCCCATTAGAAACCACCCATACCGCCCATTCCACCCATATTCATGGGGAACCTCGGCATACGCTTTTTCTTGCCCTTGCCCGCAAAGCCCATCTGCTTCATGACCTTCTGCATCTGGTCGAACTGGCGGAGCAGCTGATTGACCTCCTCGACTGACGTACCCGAACCCGCGGCAATTCTGCGTTTGCGTTTCGCGTCGATAATGGAGGGTTTTTCACGCTCCTTTTTCGTCATAGATGAGATTATCGCCTTAGTGTGCGGCATCTTCTTTTCGTCGATATCCTCATCCTTGATCTTCCCCGCAACGCCCGGGATCATATTCAGAATAGAGCGTATATTGCCCATTTTTTCTATCTGTTCAAACTGCGCGTACAGGTCGTTCATGTCGAACTTGTTTTCCTGGAGCTTTTTGACCGCCTTCTCCGCCGCCTTTTCGTCAATGGACGCCTTAGCCTTGTCGATAAGCGTGAGCACGTCGCCCATTCCGAGTATACGGCTCGCCATTCTGTCGGGATAAAACTGCTCGAGATCCTCGGGCTTTTCGCCGATACCCGCGAACTTTATGGGCTTGCCCGTTATTGCGAGAACCGTCAGCGCCGCGCCTCCGCGCGTATCGCCGTCGAGCTTCGTCAGAATTACGCCCGTGATGTCCAGTGCGCTGTTAAAGCTTTCCGCGACGTTCACCGCGTCCTGACCCGTCATAGAGTCAACGACAAGCAGTATCTCATTAGGCTGAGTAGTAGCCTTTATATCCTCAAGCTCCTTCATCAGCGTCTCGTCAATATGCAGACGACCCGCTGTATCTAGCAGAACGGTATCAAACCCCTGATCCTTGGCGTATTTAATGCCGTGCTGAGCTATTTCAACGGGGTTTCCCTGCCCCTCGTCAAAGACGTGGGCGCCCACCTTTTCGCCGACGATATGCAACTGCTCGATCGCCGCGGGACGGTACACGTCGCACGCGACAAGCAGCGGTCTGCGGTTCTGCCCCTCAAGCCACTTCGCGAGCTTGGCACAGTGTGTGGTCTTACCTGCGCCCTGCAATCCGCACATCATAATGACGCACGGAGGTTTGCTCGGAAAATTCAGCTTAGCGGTAGTATTACCCATAAGCTCGATAAGCTCCCGGTGAACTATATCAATGACCTGCTGCGCGGGAGTAAGGCTCTCCATGACCTGAGCGCCGAGTGCCTTTTCGCTGACCTTATTTACAAAGTCCTTCGCGACCTTGAAGTTTACGTCCGCGTCCAGCAGCGCCATGCGAACCTCGCGCATAGCGTCCTTTATATCCTTTTCGGTAAGCTTTCCGTGACCTTTAAGCTTACCGAAAACGTTATTCAATTTGGTTGACAATCCCTCGAAAGCCACGTCCGCACCTCCTAGATGGTTTCTTCTATACTTTTCAGAGCCTTTTCAAGCTCCGCAAAACGCTCGTCACTGCCGTCTTTTTTCAGCTCGCCGATCATATCCTTTATCTCGCCGAGCTTTACGGTAACGCGTTTATGCCGCTCCACCGTGCCGAGAATACGTTCAAGTTCCAACAGCCGCTTTTCGCCCTTTTTGATAAAATCGTTGACCGACTGCCTCGAAATGCCGCCCATCTCCTCGGCGATCTCCGATAACGTCAGGTCGGCATTATACCGCAAGTCCAACGCCTCGCGCTGCCCCTTTGACAATATCCCGCCGTAAATGTCCAGCAATACCACAAAATCTATATTCATAAAGCGCCCTTTCGGGTGTAAGGCAATTTCTCATTACACCGACAGATAATATTATAACAAAAAAAATCCACTTTGTCAAGTGGATTTTCAAATTTTTTAATGACCTCGAAGATCAAGCTCCGAAAAAAGTTGAATTATGAAACTGTCGTGCTTTCCCAGCGCATACACTATATAAAAATCATCGGAGCTTATCTCGGTGTTAAAGCTGTATTTCCCATGCTCCGTGACCGTTATCTCTTTTCCCGTCTGCCTGCTTACGCGGCAGTATTCAATTCCGCCTTCGTAGTAGAACTCTTCAAGCTCCTCCGGCGTCAGCCCGCTCTCTATCAGTATCGCGCCCATATACTGAATACCGTTTCCGTTTCCCCAAAGCTTTCCCGCCGCGGACGTCTTCTCGGCTATGCGGGTATCTTCGGGCAGCGGCAGGTAGCTCAGCTTGTCGGCGACACGCTTCGCGTGCAAATCGTTGACTACGGGAACAGAAACGTAGAACACAACGACAAAAATCATGACCGCCAAGATGATTATCAAGACCGTTTTATTTTTCTTGGACATAGCTCTACTCACTTATGAAGATAAGAGTAAAAATTCCTCACCTCTATCCCCGTCAGTCTGCCCATAGCCTCAACACAAATTTCGGCGTGATATGTCCGACCGTTCACGTCAAGCACATAATCAAGGCTGGGCGTTTTGAAGCCGTGAGTGCTGCCGTGGAATTTTTGGGTCGGGCGCTCGTCGAGCACAAGACCATTCAGCTTTGTGTACATTTCAAGTCTGCCCTCGGGGGTATCGTCGGCGAACTCCTCCTCGGAGATAATGCTTTTCAGCTCCTTTGAGAGCATGGAATATTTTAAATTATTCTCCCAACCGTACGCAGCGCAGTCCTGACACAGCTCGTAGCTCCTTATCGAGTTGATGTATATAGTTATCCCCGCCGCAATAATCAGCGCGGCGAGTATCAATACGGAACATACTACGATCCTTTTTCTTTTTTGCATTTCTTTTCCTCCGTTCGCTTTGATACGACAAACCGCCTTAACAAAAATATTAGCAAAACAATGCCCGCTGCCGCCGCGCATACCGTTCCTGCGATCAGCGTTATAATATACCGTTTCCGCGCGGTAAGGTCGATAAACGTGCCGTATTCAAAATCACATTCGCCGATATTGTTTGAAATAAATCTGTCTACCTCACGGTCGACGCTTTTCATGCCATAGTCAAACTTTTTCACGGTACCGCGGACGACAAATTTCGTTTTCGCGCGTCCGCTGTCCGGTTCAAAAAGCTCGGAGAACCACTCCTTGTCGGCTTTGACAAGACAACCCTTCGGAGAGTCGCCGAGCGAAAAGACCGCGTAGTAATATTCATTGCCCATTATGGGGTCATGACAGGTGATGATCCATGTACCAAGCTCAGGCTCTATCTCCGTTCTGTCGCCGGGCTTGGGATCGGTTTTATTTATCGGTCTGAAAATGCCGATAAGTGAGAACACCGTAAGCAGTACTCCCGCCGCGAACACAAATAAGACTGCCGCCGCAAATCTACGTTTTTTCATTGGTAATCTCCCGTTTTCTTCCGAATATTCTTTGTAACAGCTTCGCCAAAGCGCAGCCGATAACCCCGCCGAGCGCGTTCATAATGATGTCGTCAAGGTCGCACGCGCGCCCGAAAAAGGGCTGAACTATCTCCACAAGGCAGGTGGTTCCCAGACAGATCAAGTCGACCTGCCACCATTTCAACTTCTTGAACGCAACGGGCAGCAGAAACCCGAGCGGCACGAACAGGGCGATATTTGCGCGTATTTCAAAATCATGCAGCAGCGCGAACGGTTTACGCTCCACGAACAGCCAGCGTAGCACCTCGAAATTCCGCGCGTAGTAGCCGCCGCGGAATGCGACCTCAAGTTGAGCGGGGTCGGACAGCAGCATTTGAATAAGGTTGGGAACGGGATACCACACGATATTCACCAAAGCCGCGATATATCCCGCAAGCAGCGCGCGTGCTGTTTCTTCGGGTATCGTTTTACGGCGTTTTCGGCGGGCTTTCAGCCAAATCGTCCGCACGGGAATATAGAGCGCCGTTACGATAACCGCGCAGAACGCCGCGGACGCTATATTGTAATCGTAAATTATATGCGTATATTTTCCCATGGCGCTCCCCCCTTTTTTGAGATTATAACATATTTTCCGTGCCAATGCAAGCAATGTAAGGAAAATGTAAGAAAATCGTAAGTAATTGCCCATATATAAAAATGTGTATAAAGTCGTTGACAAGGGAGCGAATTTGTGGTACAATATATAGTGTATCAGTGTACAAGTAATCAACAGGGAAGTGATATACGTGAAATGTGCACGCTGTGGCAAGACGTTTGATGAGACCCAACAGGACTATTGCGGTTTTTGCAGAACCGTTCACAATAAAAAAGGCGAGGCTATTCGTGACCTAAAGAGCATTCTGCGCTATATAGCCGACAGATACGGCGAGCAGACAATTCTCGACCGCAGGCGCACCGACGCTCTTATCGCGGACTATTTCCCTAAGGAAACCGCCGCACGCCGGCTTTGCTACGTCGCGTTGTACGACGGCTGCGCTCAAAAGCTGTATGCGGTGCGCGAAAAGCCCTTTGAGGTACGGTGTGCGGCCGGAGCGAGGTGCATCAAATCGCTCCGGGACGAGATCGGACTTAAAGGCAGAGTCGCCGCGGACGCCGTTGAGGCGGTAGGCAGCGCCGTAGGGTGCGAGATATCGTTTAAGAAGTCCGAAGCGTTGCCCGCGAGCGAAACCGAGAGCAAAAAGAACATCACCGACCCCGCCGAGCAGTATTCTCTCGGACGGCATTTCGACCGTATCCGCGAGTATGAAAAGGCGCTGTACTGGTTCGAGTCGGCGGCTTTGCAGGATCACGGCGAGGCGGAGTACTATATGGGCAGCTATCGTCTTGAGGGCCGAGGCGGAATACAAAATCTTGCTCAAGCTCGTGAATGGTTTGTCCGCGGCGCGGAAAACGGTGTTGCGCAAGCCGAGTATATGGTCGGCTATTTCTACGCGGAGGGAATCTCCTGCGAGGTTGACGAGGACAAGTCGTTCAAGTGCTTTCTTAACGCGGCGAAAAAAGGCTGCGTGGAAGCTGTAAATATGGTCGCTCTCTGCTATGAGAACGGCGTACATACCGAGAAAAATCCCGAGCTCGCCAAGAAGTGGCGCAGGCAGCTTGCTGGCGGTGATGCAGTCGTTATCGCTCCCGAGAACGAAGCGCCCAAGCTTCCCGATCCCGACGTTGAAGTCCCCAAACCACTCCCCAACGACGGCGAGGAGTTGTATCAGAGTGCAAGGCGCTGTTTAGCGGAAAAGGACATGGAGGGCGCGGCGCTGTTTTACAAGCAATCCGCCGAGATGGGGCACGCGAGGGCGCAGTGCTCCTACGGAAAGTGCCTGTACACGGGCAACGGCGTTCCGAAAGACCCCGCGGAGGCGTTCCGCTGGTTCAAGACCGCTGCCGATCAGGGGCTGAATATCGCGCAGTACAATCTCGGCGTTATGTATTTAAAAGGAGTGTACGTTCCCAAGGATCACACCGAGGCGCGGAAATGGTTTGAAAAGGCGGCGCAGAACGGTCACGAGGATGCGGCGAAGATACTTAAAAAGCTGAAGTGATGGGAGAGTTATTTTGGAACAGTTAATAACGGAAAATTCGCCCGTTGTGTATTACGTCAGTGGCAGAGACCGTGACGAGTGGGTGCTTTTCATTCACGCTGCCTTTGTCGATCATAGAATGTTTACAAAACAGATTGATTATTTCAAAAGCAAATACAATGTGCTGGCAGTTGATATTATAGGTCACGGAAAGTCGGTTGAAACCAAAAAGGGCGACAGCATAAGCAAAATGTCCGATTGGATAAATGATATTCTCAAGGCCGAGTATATTGAAAAGCTGCATATCGTCGGTGTTTCGCTGGGATCGGTCATAGCACAAGACTTTGCAAACCGTTACCCCGGTGCGGTAAGCTCGCTGGCTTGTTTCGGGGGTTATGACATCAATAATTTCGACGTGGAGACGCAGAAGAAAAACGCCTCGGCGCAGGCGCTTATGATGCTGAAAGCTATGTTTTCCGTGAAGTGGTTCGCGAAAGCAAACAAGAAAATATCCGCGTATACCACGCAGGCGCAGGAGGAGTTTTATGAAATGAACATTCGGTTTCCGAAACGGTCGTTTATGTACTTATCCGCCCTGAACAGCATGGTAAACAAATTCCAAACAAAGCCTCGCGAATATCCCCTGCTTATCGGGTGCGGGCAATTCGATATACCTCTGGAATTGGAAATGCTCAAAGAGTGGAAAAAACGTGAGCCTGCCGCCAAGGTCGTGATTCTCGAAAACGCCGGACATTGCGTAAATATGGACGTGCCTTTGGAATTTAATTCCGTTATGTATGAATTTTGGAGCAAAAAAATATAACATCGGCTCTCTAAAAGGAACCGATCAGAACTGATGGAGGAAACACAATGAAAGCAGCAGTTATTTTAACGAAATGCAAGCAGGCACACGACCTGTTCGGCATACGCACCGAGCAGCGCGAGGACGGCGACTGGTACGCCACATGGGCGTTCAAGGTGAGCGAGCACACGGCGGGGCGCGAGAAGTTCGGCGACACCGAGATATCGGGCAACGTATACGTTACTACGGAATATCCGTCCTGTCCGTACTGCGGCGCTAAGGGCTTTTTCCAGTGCAGCGAGTGCGGCAAGACCACCTGCTGGGACGGCGAGAATGAGACCGTTTGCGAGTGGTGCGGAAACGCAGCCGAGACCTCCGCGGAGGAGAACTTTGAGTCGCTTTCGGGAGGCGGATTCTGATGCTGAAAATAGGCGACAGCGTGCCGCTCGAGCTTGGCGGCAGCGCGGCGATAACGGCGGTTCTCGGCTCGGGCGGACAGGGCACGGTCTACCGCGCGGAGTTCGCGGGGAAGGAGTACGCGCTCAAGGTCTACTTTCCGAATAAGCTCCGCAGACCCGACATTTTCCGCGACAATCTCCGTACGCTCTGCGAGGACAAGTCGGCGCACGGTGCGTTTCTTATGCCGCGTTTGCTCACCGCGCATATTGACGACAGCTTCGGCTTTTTAATGGATATCATACCCGAGGACTACAAGCCGTTTTCGGATATTCTCAACGCGCGCGTAAAGCTCTCCGGGTTGTATTCCGTGGTGAATTCCGCGATAAAGATAACTGCGGCGTTCCGCAAATTGCACAACAGCGGAAAGAGTTATCAGGACATGAACGACGGCGGATTTTTCATTCGTCCGTCGGACGGCGACGTGCTCATCTGCGATTGCGACAACATAGCCCCATACGGCGAACATCTGGGCATTGCGGGCAAGCCGGGCTACATGGCGCCCGAGATAGTCCGCGGCGAGAAAGCTCCCGACAAGTACACCGACCGCTATTCGCTGGCGGTAGTGCTGTTTCGTCTGTTACTGCGCGGCGACCCGCTGGAGGGCGGACGCGTGCTGAAAAGCGTCTGCCTTACCGAGGAGGCGGAGCGTCGGCATTACGGATTTGAGCCGATATTCGTGTACGACCCGGAGGACGACAGCAACCGTCCCGTGCGCGGCGTTCACAACAACATCATCAAATTCTGGCGTATTATGCCCGATTACATAAGAGAGGCGTTCGAGTTTTCGTTCACGACGGGCTTGAACGAGCCGTCAAAGCGCCTTATTGAGAAGCAGTGGCTCGATCTGCTGAAGCGTCTGCGCGGCGATATCACGGCGTGTCCGTGCGGAATACAGAACTTTCTCCCCGCCGTTGAAGCGGACGACGAGGGCAAGCTTATCTGTCCGTGCGGAACGCATTACGCGAAGCCGCTGTCGCTTGTCGGTGCGAAAATGAGCGTGCTTTTGTTCGACGGCGCGAAGCTGTTCAACGAGGACGTTTCGCTCGAGGCCGAGGTAGTCCGCAACAAGAAAAATCCCGGGCTGTGGGGACTTAAAAATCACGGCGCGGAGGATTGGCAGTGCACTCTCCCGAACGGCGAAGAAAAGACGATAGCGAGCGGAAAAGCCGCGCCGATCTTCACGGGAACGAGTGTTATTATAGGCGGAGAAAAGTACGAGATCAAGGACTGAACCGTATGAACGTTAAAAGGACAGGTTGGATATTGCTGGCTGTCGCGGTCGCTGCCGTTGCCGTGTTTATATTATGCGTTATCTTTTCGGGTCCGGAGGAGAATGCGTTTACTTGGCGCATGTTTTCTGTGTGTATGCCCGTGGCGGGCGTTTGCTTCACGGGTGCGGCGATAGCGGCGTTTATTGATTATATAAGGAAACGGTGATCGTTTTTGCGGTTATCCGCATAGGAAAATAGGAGAATTTATGAAATACCAAAACCCCATAGTAAGGGGCTTTTACCCCGATCCGTCCGTTTGCGCGGCGAACGGAAAATATTATCTCGTATGCAGCTCGTTTCAGTACTTCCCGGGCGTGCCGCTTTTCGAAAGTGACGATCTGGTCAACTGGACGCAGATAGGTCACGTGCTCACTCGGAAAAGTCAGGTAATGTTGGATAAGATCGCGAGTTCCGGCGGAGTGTTCGCGCCGACTATCCGTTTCAATAACGGACGTTTTTACATGGTGACGACCAACGACTCCACCCACAAGAATTTCTACGTATACACCGACAATATTTACGGTGAATGGAGTGAGCCCATTGAGGTCGATCAAGATGGCATAGACCCGTCGCTGTACTTTGAGGACGATTGCGTGTACTTTATGAGCAACGGCACGGACGACGAGGGCAAAGGCGGCGTAGTTCAGTGCGAGATCAATATCGCGACGGGAAAAAAGCTCTCGCCAAGCAAATGTATATGGCAAGGCACGGGCGGACGTTTTCTCGAAAGTCCGCATCTCTACAAAATAAACGATACCTACTACCTTATGGCGGCGGAGGGCGGCACGGAGTACGGTCACATGATAACCTGCGCACGCTCCGACAGCGTATGGGGACGTTTCGAGAGCTTCCCGAAAAATCCCGTCATCACCAACCGCAACAAAGCGCCGCACATTATTCAAGGCATAGGTCACGGCGACCTTATCCAAGACAAATACGGCAACTGGCATATTCTTTGTCTGGGTTTCCGTCAGCTCGGCGAGTGGGTTCCGTACCATAATCTCGGGCGCGAGGTTTTCCTTGTTCCCGTAACGTGGGGTGAGGACGGCACGTTCTTTGCGGGTAATGACGGCACCTGCGATTTTGAGTACGAGATAAAGGGCGATTTTTCTCAGGAGCTCTGCTGCCGTTACACGTTCGCGAATTCGCGGCTTGAATGGGTAAACCTCCGTCACCCCGTAACGGAAAACTACGAGCTGACCGACGAAAAGGCAGTCCTCCGAGGTACGGAAAAAACGCTCGACGACGTCGACAGCCCGACGTTTCTCGGTATACGTCAGCGCGAGTTTAACGGCGTTATCCGCGCAAAAGTTATACTCGAAGGCGGCGAGGCGGGAATTACCGCGTATATGTGCGAGCAGGAGCATTACGATATCGCCGTCCGCAAAACCGACAGCGGTTACGAAGCCGCCGCTAAGCTGAATATCGGAGGCATAAAGCACACGGCAGGCACTTGCCCGATAAGCGGAAACGGCGCTGAGCTTATCATAAAAACAGACAGCAAAGGCTACTCGCTGATAGTTTCCGAAAACGGCGGCGAAAAAGTTCTCGGCTACGGTCAGGCGAAGTATCTGTCGAGCGAGGTCTCGGGAGGATTTACGGGAACGGTTCTCGGACTGTACGCCGTAAACGGAACGGCGGAGTTCACCGAGTTCGAGTACACAATATCATAGGAAGAAGTGGATTTAATGGATAATTCGTTTATTACTCCCAAGGGACACAAAAATTTTAAAGCTAAAATCCTTTTTAACGAAACAGGCAAGATACAGTGGGGCGCGGTCGCTTATATAGAAAAAAACGGCGGCGGTCCCGAGGGCAATCACACTCACAGCGACAATCACATCTTTATTGTCGTTGACGGCGAGGTCAAAGTGTTTTTAAATGACGAAATCCATATCGTAAAAAAAGACGAAATGTTTTTTGTTGACGGAATGATACCGCACTCTATCTGGAATAATGGCGATACGACCGCAAAAGTAATTAAAATTTCTGTCGCAAGGGAAGAAGTATGATATGGAAGTCGATATCAGAAAAGCCGAGCCGCGCGATATACCGCGTATTATGGACTTACTGTCGCAGGTACTTGAGGTTCACGCAACGGGGCGTCCAGACCTGTTCAAATCGGGAACGACAAAGTACGCCCCCGCGGAGCTTGAGGAAATAATCGCTGACCCCGAGCGCCCGATATTCGTAGGCGAGCGTGACGGCATTGTACGGGGCTACGCGTTTTGTGTATTTGAGCGGCATAATGAACAAAATACTCCCGAATTTACCACGCTGTATATCGACGACCTCTGCGTCGACGAAAAGGCGAGAGGAATGCATGTTGGCAAAGCGCTGTACGAGTACGTTCTCGAATTCGCCAAGGAAAGCGGCTGCTACAACGTCACGCTGAACGTCTGGGCGTGCAACGAGAGCGCAATGAAGTTCTACGAGAAATGCGGACTTTCGGTGCAGAAGATCGGAATGGAAAAGATACTGTAAAAAAGCGGGGGAGCGAAATGCTCCCCCTAAATTTATAATATGGGCAGGAAATTGATTGACCTTAGTTTAAGGATATGGTGGTGTTGCCTATAACAAGCGCCTCCACTTCCGAAACGTTTACGGGGTAGAGCCACTCGAATATGGGATCCTGCGCATAGACCTCGCCGCTGTCCGAACTCTCCTTGGTGTAACTGCGGTCTGCGCCGTCCTCGAACGGGCGGAAAGCTTTAGCGTCCATTATCGTGCCGTCCTTGAGCTTTATTTTAAACTCATTGTATATGGTGTTTACGTCGAGCGCGCCCGCAGAGACATTGCCGTTTTCATCGGGGTCCTCAACGCGCTGCTCGCCCCAGTCAACTCTGAAGCATACGCTGAACGGCGTAAGCTGAATGTGGCTTACGTTGCCTTTAACGCCAGATGAGAGATTTATTTCATTGTCTTTGTAAATATCGAGACAGTCGCTGTCATCAACAAAGCCGAGGTCGAGCGTGTAGTCTGCGCGTTTTGCGCCGTCGCTATTGAGGACGCTCCTATCGCCGACTTCGAGCGCCACACTCCGCCCCGCCAGCGACGCGCCTGTCACAGTGTACTTAAAGCAGTAATGCGCAACATTACCCTCGCTGCCGAGATAAAGATTACGCTGCTGGTGCGCCATGTCTATATGCTTCCAGCTGTATTCCTTTGAGAACGCGGGATCGTCAGCTGTTCCCGCCGCGCTCAGATTGCGGTTGTAATCCACAAACAATTGGAGGTCTGCAATAGCGTACATAGCTTTAAATTTCTCAATGGTCTCTTCGGACGTTTCGTTATCGAACGCTACATCATAGAACAGCAGCATACTGTGCGGGTCCGCTGCCACACCCTTGATCTGCACCTCGTAGCCGTCGAACTTGAACACGTTGTTAAGCTCCCTGCCGCCGACGGCGGTAAAGTTGAAATCCTTAAAGCTTACTCCGTCTGGTATCTTATAGGAATTCCTGCCGAAAATGTCCGCGATTGCCGCGGGTATGTTCCACTCGTACGCTGCCGAAACTCCGACCGTAGTGCAAAGCAGAGCTGCTGCGGCAGCGGGTATGATAATAGCCTTTTTCATAAAATGTTTTCCGTTTTTCATTGTTTCCGCCTTTCTGTCAAGAACCGCGCGCAGCAGTTCCTCGTCGCTCCGTATGGGGGCGAGCTTGTCAAAAAGCTCCTTGTACTTATTATCCATATTCATTCCTCCCTCGAGAGCATATCCTTCAAGCGTTCTCTCGCACGTGAGAGCCGGGTCGTGACCGACGTTACCGAAGCCCCGATAATATCCGCGATCTCTTTTACAGAGTACCCCTCATAGTAGTACAGATGAATTACGGCACGGTATTTGGGTGGCAGCGACATCACGATCTCCAGCAGCTCCGATTGTTCCTTATCGAGCGCGGGAATATTTTCGTCAAGCTCCTCGAGCTGTATTGAACGCTTTGAGCGTAAGAAGTTTTTAGAGAGATTTATAGTGACCCGTATAAGCCAGACCTTGCAGTTTTCGGGCGAGTCAAAGCTGCACTTGCAGTCTATCAACTTAACAAAGGCGCTCTGGCAGATATCCTCCGCGTTCTCGCAGTTGTGTACGTATCCGAAAGCGAGACGGTAAAGGGTGCCGTGAAACATTTTTACATATTCCGTCAGCTCTTCGTTGGTCATATAAATTCTCTCCCCTCGCTTGTAACTGTAAAGACGTCTTTCATATATAAGACAATTTTAACTTGTAATTTGTCACACTCATAATAAAAAAATCAAAAAAGCGCCCCCGTCGGGCGAACCGCCAAACGGGGGTAAAAAAAGAAAGGAGGTATGAGCTTGCTGCCACAGTCCGAAACTCGTGCTGTGAGAACAAGTTAAAAAATGAAAAACATTGAGTGTTGTCAAAATCAATAAACGTTTATACCACGCCGCCCTTGCTGATGTAAACGGGGAAGTCTGCGGAACCCGTAATCGTGCGGTTCTTGGTGATGGTAACGTCTTTGTCAGCGATAGCGTTGATGAACGAAGCTTTTTCCTCGATGACCGCGCCCTGCATTACGATACTGTCCTTGATAACAGCGCCCTTGCCGACCTTGACGCCGCGGAACAGAACGGAATTCTCGACATATCCGTCGATAATGCAGCCGTCCGCAACAAGCGAGGACTTAACTGAGCAATCGATACCGTACTTAGCGGGAGCAACATCGCGAACCTTGGTATAGATCGGTGTATCCAGTGAGAATACCTCACGCGAGATATCGCGGTTCTTCATATCCATAGTCGCCTTGTAGTATGTCTTCATCGAGTCTATTATTTCAAAGTACTTTTCATACTTGTAGCCCATTACCTTAAAGTCGTGCAGCTTGTGCTGAAGTATATCGGTCTCAAAGCTGTACAGACTGCGGCACTCGCTCTCGCGGATAAGATCGTCGAGGAAAGCTCTGCGCATTACATAAACGTTGAGCGCAACGTTCATCTCGCCGCTGATAGCGGGTCTCGCCAGCACATCGTATACAACGTTGTCCTCGTTAACGCAGAGCACAGTCTGCGTAAGTGCTCTCTCAACGGAATAAATGCCGCTGCCGTAAACGCAGGTGATATCTGCTCCGTTCTTCTCGTGAAAGTCAACGATAGGGCGCATATCCATATTCGCAATGACGTTGCTGTCCGCCATTACAACGTACTCGGCGTTGCTTTCGCGAATAAACTCGGCAGCGCCCGCAAGCGCCTCAAGTCTGCCGCGGTAAATGCCCGTGCCCTCTCTGCCGTAAGGCGGAAGAATATGCAGACCGCCCGTCTTGCGCGCCAGATCCCATTCGGAGCCCATGCCAAGGTGGTTCATCAGCGAATAGTAATTCTGCTTTGTGATAATGCCGACCTGTGTAATGCCCGAATTTACCATTCCCGACAGCGGAAAGTCTATCAGACGGTACTTGCTGCCAAACGGAACGCTTGCCATCGCTCTCGCCTTAGTCAATTCGGGAAGGGTCTGCTCGTGCATATTAGCAAAGATCAAACCCAGAACTTTAGCCATACTTGCCATATCAAACGATCCTCCTATATTATATATCCTTAGAAATCATAGCCTTAGGCGGCGCGACTGCCTTATCCGAAACGTTCACCTGATGTCCGATAACGGCAACGCCCCATTGCGATTTGTCCTCGATAAGCTCGGGACGCTCGCCGATATGCGCGCCCTCGCCGATAACGCAGTCCTCGCCGATAATAGCGTACTCGATAACAGCGCCCTTCTTGATAACGGAATTCGGCATTATAATGGAGTCGCGGACGATAGCGCCTTCCTCGACCGTAACACCGGCAAACAGCACTGAGAAATCGATCATACCGTTGATTTCGCACCCCTCAGCGATCATTGAGTTTTCGATCATCGACTGCGGACCCGCATAATGCGGCGGCATGACAGGGTTGCGCGAGTATATCTTCCAGCTGTCGTCCAGCAAATCAAGCGGAACGTTCGGATCGAGAACGTCCATATTGGCTTCCCACAGCGAGTCGATAGTGCCGACGTCCTTCCAGTATCCGTCGAAATGGTAAGCTACCATTTTTTCCTTATTCTCCAGCATTGCGGGAATTATATTCTTGCCGAAGTCCTTAGTTGCGCCCTCGTCGTTTTCGTTGTCGATAAGATACTTGCGCAGCTTAGCCCATGTGAATACATAAACTCCCATAGAGGCAAGGTTGGATTTCGGCTCCTTCGGCTTTTCCGCAAACTCATAGATAACGTCGTCATTATCAACGCTCATTATACCGAAGCGGGGAGCCTCCTCCCACGGCACTTCAAGTACTGCGATAGTAGCGTCTGCATTGTGTTTCTTGTGGAAGTCTACCATCTTAGAGTAGTTCATCTTGTAGATGTGGTCTCCGGAGAGAATAGCGACATATTCGGGATTGTAACGGTCAATAAAGCTGATGTTCTGGTAAATAGCGTTCGCCGTGCCCGAGTACCACGACTTGCCCGAGGCTGTCTCGTAAGGCGGCAGAACGTGAACACCGCCGTGTGCGCGGTCAAGCCCCCACGGCTGACCGTTGCCGATATACTCGTTAAGCACCATAGGCTGATACTGCGTCAGTACGCCCACCGTATCGATACCCGAGTTTACGCAGTTGGACAGCGGGAAGTCAATAATTCTGTACTTGCCGCCATACGGTACGGCAGGCTTTGCCATGTCCTGAGTAAGCGCGTAGAGACGGCTGCCTTGACCGCCAGCCAGCAGCATAGCAACGCACTCTTTTTTAATGTGGTTCATATATATTCCTCCTGATACATTATTTGCCGTTATTTTTTGCCTTAACCGTTTTCTCGGTATCGGGCTTCGTTTCTTTGGTATCGGGCTTTTCAGCCTTTTCCGTTTTCACAGCCTTTTCAGCTTTATCGGATTTCTCTTCATCTTCAACATCCTTATCCGTGTGGGGGTGAGCAAGAGTTTCCGTAAACTCGACCTCAACCGCCTCTTCGGGATCGCGGATATTGACGGGCTTGAAATACATCACCGACATAGGCGGGATATCCAACGATATCCTGTACTGCTCGCTGTGCATCGGCTTTTTCTTGGCGGTTACGGTTTTATTTGTGATACCGCTTCCGCCGAACTTCACATCGTCCGAGTTGAAGATCTCCTTGTAGTCCGCGTAATACGGAACGCCGATCTCATAGATTTCGTGACGTACAGGCTGGAAGTTGCACACAACAATGACCTCGTCCTTGTTTCTGGCAATTCTCCTGAACGCGATAACGGAGTTCTGATTGTCCTCCGCCGATATCCAGTGGAAGCCTTCCCAACTGGTATCGCACTCCCACAGCGCGGGAGTTTCCTTGTAAAGCTTGTTGATTGCCTTTACATACTCGTGATACTTGTAGTGCGGCTCAAATTCGAGAACCTCCCAATCAAGCTGCGACTGGAAATTCCACTCCTTATACTGAGCGAATTCCTGACCCATAAACATCAGTTTTTTGCCGGGGTGAGCCATCATATATCCGAGGAACGTCCTCATTGAGTGGAACCGATATTCGCGCGGACCTCCCATTTTATCCAGCATCGAGCATTTTCCGTAAACCACCTCGTCGTGGCTTATCGGGAGCACATAGTTCTCGGAGAACGCGTAGTAGAACGAGAACGTCACCAGATTATGGTTGTATGGTCTGCCGAGCGGATCCATGCTCATATAGCGGAGCATATCGTTCATCCAGCCCATATTCCACTTGAAGTTGAATCCAAGTCCGCCGATATCCGCAGGCTTTGTTACCATAGGCCAGGCGGTGCTCTCCTCAGCAATCATAAGTATATTCGGGTGCTCCCTGAATACCGCCGCATTGAGCTTCTGCAAAAACGCAATAGCTTCGATATTCTCCTTGCCTCCCTGCTTGTTCGGACGCCATTCGCCCTGTCTGCGGTCGTAGTCGAGATACAGCATGGAAGCCACGGCATCCACGCGCAGACCGTCGATATGGTACTTCTCTATCCAGTAATTTGCGTTGGAAACAAGATACGACTGTACTTCGGGCTTGCCCCAGTCGAATATGTGAGTGCCCCAGTTTTTGTGCTCACGCTTGAGCGGATCGATGTACTCATAGCAGCTCTCGCCGTCCCACTCGTACAAGCCTGCCGCATCCTTCGGGAAATGCGCGGGAACCCAGTCCGCGATAACGCCGATACCCGCTTGATGACACTTGTCGATAAACGCCATAAAGTCATGCGGAGTACCGAAGCGCGACGTAGGCGCAAAATAACCGATCTGCTGATATCCCCATGAGCCGTCGAACGGATACTCGCCGATAGGCATAAGCTCAACGTGAGTATAACCCATTTCTTTGACGTAAGGAATGAGCGCGTCTGCCAGCATGGTGTAGCTGAGATAATTCTCGCCTGATTTCCTCCACGAGCCGATATTTACCTCATAAATATTTATCGGGCTTTCATAGACGTTGGTCTTTGAAAGCGTATCCATATACTTCTTGTCCTTCCATGCGTACCCCTCGATGTCGAAGAACTTGGTAGCAGTATTCGGGCGCAACTCCATATGATATCCGTAAGGATCCGCCTTGAGCTTGATAAGTCCGTCGGGTGCCTCTACGCTGTACTTGTAGTTATCGAATTGCTTAATGCCCTCAACATACAGCTCCCAGATACCGCCGTCGCTGATCTTGTTCATATAGTTCAGCGTTCTGTCCCAGTGGTTGAAATCGCCGACAATGCTTACCGACTTTGCGTGAGGTGCCCAACACCTGAAAACGACGCCGTTCTTTTCCTTGTGAGAGCCAAAGAAATCATAAGCATGCGCGTTCTCGCCCTGGTGGAATAAATGCAGTGGTACATTGTATTGCTCGGGAACAATAATTGACATGTTACTAATACCTCCCTTTAAAAAGCTTGTTATCATACAAGCTCAGACCTCTGTAAAAACACGTCACGCCCAATTTGATTATTTTCAACAAAAACCAAACTCAAGCATCGTATTTCTTTATTACTATTGTAGCATATATGCCAAAAATTTGCAAGAGCTTTGTTAATTTTTCATGTAATTTAACATTTTCTTGTTAATTTTTTAGCAATATTTCACAATGTTTTTGCCGTAAAATGATTAAAAACGTTTTCAAAGAAGTTATTTTTTGAATTTTTTACCGTTTTCTGGAAGTTTGTGGAAGAAAAAAACAGAGATTAATGTAGCTGTGATTTTGCTTTTTTTCGTTAGGTTGACTGCCTTTTGCTATATAATGTTTCTATATGTGTAACACTAAGAAACATACTGTAATGAATGGAAATCAACCAACGAACAAAAACAAACACCACAGCTGCGATAAATTCTAATTTAATTTCCCACCGCCACAGCAATAACGCTGATATCATCATCTCTCCCGTTTTCCGCGGAGCGCGCCGCCTTAGCGATACGCTCCGAGAGTTCGCACGGCTCGACGCGCTGTGACAGCTCCCGTGAGAGCCATTGTTCGTCCAAAACCGCGCCGTCGGTGGTCATGACGATAACGTCCCCCGCTCCCACCGTAAATTTCTGCGCGGGTACGGTGAGCTTTCCACCCAGTCCTGCAGGCGGCGATGACAACGTTGCCCGAACAAGCTTGTCCGAGGACTTTATATAGGTAGTCGCCGCTCCCGCCTTATAAACGGCACATTCGCCGCTGTTGAGGTCGAGACGGCAGATGTCGAGCGTCGCAAAGCTCTCGTCGGCGCTCTTTATCATAAGCACATTGTTAACGGTTTCCAGCGCCGCCGGCAGTGAGATGCCGCCCTTGAGCAGTTTGGACAGCACCGAGCACGCCATTGCCGAGTCGACCCTCGCGCGGCTGCCCGTGCCCATTCCGTCCGAGAGTATAACATACAGCGTTCCCGACGCATCGGTGAACGTATCGTAGCAGTCGCCGCAGACATTATTCTGCCCTTTAGGCAGCTGAAACGCGCCTATCTTCGCGGAAAGCGCGGTGCGCTCGTTTGTCGTAATGCGTATTCGTCCGCTGCTACCCGTTATCTCGGGCAGCTCCAGATCGCGCCCGAGCGCCTTTATCAGCAGTGTCCCCAGATACTCTTTGGTAACGCGCGGCTCGGTGGTGCCGTAAGCCTCAAACCGAAGCTTTCCGCGCCTGTCGAACATAACAAACGCCTGCGGCAGCTCCACGCCGTTCTCGCGAAGCAGCTTTTCGGCGCGTTTTTCTGCGGTTCTCGCACGATTAGCCGTCTTGACCTCCGCCCTCAGCGCACCCATATCGCGCAGAATATCCCGCACACCCTCCAGCTGATCTATGTAAATACGCCGCAGCTCACGTATTCGCCGCTCGTCGGCGGCAGCCGAAACGTACCTTGAATACTCCGACGATATCGCTCGGATAACGCTGTTCTTGTTTACGCACTCCTCCGCGCATTCGGGCGACATCGAAAATTCCGTAAGCTCAAACCCCGTCCGCAGTTGAGTTACCAGTCTCGAAAATTCCTTGCGGAACTGCTCGTATTTCTTTCCCCAGCATACCATGGAATTAGGACATGAACGGCAGGCTCTGTCGGCGGCGCGTTCCGCTATCTTTTCGGGATTGGTTGAGTATTTTCTGTCCAGCGTATCGGCGGCGGCATTGATACCGCTCCCGATGCCGCCGATAGCGTCCGCGGCAAAGTTCAGACGTTCGCGGAGCATAAGCGCGACCGTATTGTCCGAGAAATCGCTTTCGGGTACTTTGATCTTTTCGATAGGTATGCACACAAAAGCCGCCGCGGCGACCGCAGCCTCAACAAGTATTTTCCATGAATTATCGTCAATGCCGAGCACCACCGTGCTGACGGCGCAAAAAAACATAAATCCGACCGCGCGAACTATCTTCCCGTATTTCGTGAACGCTCCGCTAGCTACTGCCGAAAACGCGATAACAGCCGCACCGACCGCCGTGCCGTTCGCGCAAAATCCGAGTACCGCGGGCACGGCGATAGCTGCGCACCAAGCCAGCCCTCGCCTTGCGGTAACAGTGAGCAAAACAAATCCGAGTATCAGCCTGCCGATATTTGCAAACGGATAATCCAGTGCCCCAAGCGAAAGAAATCCGAGCGCCGTCACTATACAGCATAAAGAGCAGTCGCGCGGCTCGGAGATATCGGGATCACGCGTCCTGCTTATGTCGCACAGCAAGCATATGCACAGTGCAAGCAGACCCGAGACCAGCGCTGCGACTATCGTTATCAGCAGCTCCGAGGTATCGCCGACCTCCGCGATACGTGCGAAAAACACCGCGAACGCCGCCGCGAAAAAGCGTTCGGCAGCACGCAGTTTAGTGTTATTAAGATCTGGAATGAACCGCGCCGCCAGAACTATCCCCATAGCCGCCAGTCCCAGCAGCGCGCTTGGAAATCCGTGCAGCACAGCCCCGAGCGCTCCCCCGAACGCCGCGCATAAGCTGCGTTTCCCCGACAGTCCCGCGACTAATGCCGCCGCTGTCGGAGCAGCTGAAAGCCCCGAAGAGCCAAGCTCCGCGCCCAGTCCGAGAACCGCCCAGACCGCGTTTTCCTTCAAAAATACTCCCCAGTGCGAGAAATCTGTTTCCCGCTTGAATAATGCCGCTTTTTCAGTCATAATTTTTTTCGTCCTTTCTGTTGCATTTCCCCTTGCGGTTATTAAATAATAACACGTAAAGGACGAAAAAGCTGTCGTAAACGGTTGTTGGATTTTAAGGGTTTGTTGACTTTTCGGATAAAAGTTTGACAAAATCAAGGGTTTGTGATACAATATAGGACATTAAATTAGAATTTAGTGCAACTGTGCAATACAATAATTTATATCAATAACAAAAGCGCTCCTTATAATTTTCTTATAATTATGATTTTTTTATGATATTTTATTCTGCGGCAGGATAACGGTGAAAATTATTCTTTCGTTTTCGCTTTCAGCAGTGATACTTCCGCCGTGGAGTGTAACTATCTCCTTGGCTATCGCGAGACCGAGACCCGCGCCGCCCGTGCCCGTGGAGCGGGCGCTGTCGAGACGGAAGAACTGCTCGAAAATACGGTCGAGCTTCTCCTTGGGAACTGTCTTTCCGCAGTTAGCTACCGTAACCGTAACAATACCGTTTGCAGCGGTCATGGCAAGAGTTATCTCGCTGTTCGCATAGCTGTAATTCACGGCGTTGCGGAACAGATTATCGAATACACGCGCCAGCTTATCGGGGTCGCAGACAAGCTCTGTTTCTGGCTGTATGGCTGCGGTGCAGGTCAGATCCTTTTCGGCGAATACGGGATAAAACTCACTTACCGTCTGCTCAAGCATTCGGCTCAGGCTTATACTTTGCGGCTCAAGCGTGAGCGTTGTAAGACTGAACCGTGTGATGTCGAAAAATTCGTTAATAAGCTGCTCCAGCCGTTCCGCCTTGTCGAGCGCTATGCCCGTGTATCGGGCGCGGATCTCGGATGATATTTCGGGCTCGTCGCGCAAAAGCGTGAGGTAGCCGATTATGCTCGTGAGCGGCGTTTTCAGATCGTGCGCCAGATAGATGATAAGATCGTTTTTGCGCTTTTCGGCTTCATGGGCAAGCTCTGCGTTTCTGAGAGCGCGTTCGCGGACGGTGTTCAGTTCATACTGTATCTCATAGAGTGCGCGGTTGAGCAAAATTTGCTCCTCGCTCGGGTACGCGAGCTGCTTTGCCGCGGCGACTATCTCGTCGATATAATTCAGCGGCCGGATAACGAAAAAATACGTTATCGCGAACCAGCCTATCAGCAGTATCACTGCGCAGATCGAAAATATATTTTCTCGGATGAAGTTAAGAAATTGATACAGCGGATCGGTCCAGTCCCAGAAAAACAACGAGCATATCCACGCGCAGAAGATGACCCCTCCGATAAGCAGCGCCGCAAAGCTCGCAAGAGCTATGATATACTGAAAAATTATCCGCTTGGTAATGCGGCTGCGTTCTGCTTTTTTCATTTATACGCCCCCTAATCGTCTATGGTATAGCCCACGCCCCATACGGTCTTGATATAGCGCGGGCGGCGCGGCGGCTCGCCAAGTTTTTCGCGCAGGCGGGCGATATGCGCCATTACCGTGTTGGAGCTGTCGAGAAATTTTTCGCCCCAGACCGTCTCAAAAAGCTCCTCGCTCGATACCACTCTGCCCCTGCGCTTGCAAAGATGCCACAGTATGCTGAACTCGATGGGCGTGAGTATCAGTTCTCTGCCGTTAAGCGTGCAGCGGTGATTATCGGCGTTGATATACAGTCCGCGGATGTCTATCTCGTTTGCTCTCGTATCCTGCGGCTCGCCGCTGTTGTAACGCGTGTAGCGGCGTAGCTGGGTCTTTACGCGTGCAACAAGCTCCGGCGGGCTGAACGGCTTGGTCATGTAATCGTCCGCGCCGAGCATAAGCCCCGTTATCTTATCCGTGTCCTCGACCTTGGCGGTGAGCATTATTATCGGGAACACAAAGCGTTCTCGCAGGCGCTGTACCAGCGTGAACCCGTCGATATCGGGGAGCATTACGTCCAGTATGCCGAGCGTTATCCCGCAGGTGTTCGCGTATGCGAGCGCGTCCGTGCCGTTGTAGAACTTGCGCACGGAGTATCCCTCGTTTTTCAGGCAGACCTCGACTAAGTCAGCAATTTCTTTTTCGTCGTCAACTACAAGAATTTTTTCGTTCATTTTTATGCAGTCCTTATCATGAAATGTAAGTATATTTTTAATATACAATAAATCGAGCCGTTTGTCAATAGCGGCGGTTTTCGGGGGACTTGACAGAAGAAAGAAATTATGGTATATTATAAATAGTATGCAAAAAACTGCCGTGATTTTTCTTCACGGCAGTTTTTTTATATCTTGAAATAATTTTCACCTAAGGAAAGAATATCCCCCGTCACCGAAAACTTGACGACCTTTCCGTTGAGCGACGCCATATAGTATGTGATCTTCCCATTCGGCGTTTCGTCTGTCGCGGCGGCATTTCGTAACTTTTCCGCGAGAGTGTTCTTTTTGGCGTCGTCAAGCTTGTCGCCGAAGTCGAACGTCGTGTTTGGGCTTCCGTAGACCGTCGTTTCGAAGTCCGCGATCATTTCCGCAAGTTCAGCGATATCCTCCGACATTGAACTGTCATAAGGGAACAGCCCCTCCACATAGTCGATCTTGTCCGCTCCCACGCCGATTATATCGGGAGGAGGCTCGGGCGTTTTTCCCGTGTTCACGATAATCATAAGCGCTGCCGCAGCACATACCGCCGCAGCCGAGACTACACCCGCGCTCATTCTAATTCTCTTTTTTTTAACCTTCTTTTCGGCGTCTATTTTTTCGGCAAGGCGCTCGAGAAATTCTTTATCGGGAGCGATCTGCCGCTGAAATTTATCGTACTCGTCTTTAAAGCTCATACTGCGCCTCCTTGATTTTTCTGAGCATATCGCGCGCCCGCGAGAGCTGCGACTTGACGGTAGCCTCCTTGGTCTTTGTCAATGCCGATATCTCCGCTACGCTCATGTCCTCGTAATAAAAAAGATGCACCGCGAGCCTGTATTTCTCGGGCAGGCACTGCACCGCGTAATATATTTCACTCTTTTCCTAGATGTGAAATTCCGCGTCCGGAACGTCCTCAAACGGAGTGCGGTTTCGGTAGTGCGCGCTTTTTACGAAGTCGTTGGTGCAGTTCACCGCCACGCGGAGCAGCCATGCTCTGCGGTGCTCCTCGCCATTAAAGCGCTTGTTGGCGTCGATATATTTCAGGAACACGTTCTGCGTGATATCCTCGGAGTCGGCTTTGTTCTGCGTTCTCGCAAACGCTATACGGTAAATCATATCGGAGTACAGCTCGAGAAGTCTTTTCGCGGATATGTCCAATTGAAATTCCCCCACTGATCATCACCTCTGTAAATAACACGATCAAACACACGAAAAGGTTGCATATAAAAACGCGCCGATTATTTTTCTTCCATATAGTCCGCGCGGAGCTGACCGCATGCGGCGTTCAAATTTGCGCCGAACTCGCGGCGCTTTGTCGCGATAACGCCGTTTTCCTTGAGCACCGCGCAGAACTCCGAAACGGTCTCGGGGCTTGATTTTTTATATCCGCTGTCTGTGGAATTGTACGGGATGAGATTGATATAAAAATCGCGTTTGCCTACAAGCGCCGCGAGCTGTTCCGCGTGTGTCGGCGTGTCGTTTATACCCTCGAGCATAACATATTCGAGGGTTACGCGGCGGTGTGTCTTATCGGAGAAATACTCTGCTGCCCGCATTACCTCGGCTATCGGGTAGGCTTTGTTTATGGGCATGAGCTCGTTCCTAAGCCTGTCGTCGGGCGCGTGCAGGCTTATCGCGAGATTGCAGGGACGCGGCAGGTCGGCGTACTCGTAAATTTTCGGCACGACACCGCAGGTCGATACCGTGACATGGCGTCGGCCGACCGCAAGACCCTTGTCCTCGGTGATGATCTCGCAGAAGTCCGCAACCGCCTCGAAGTTGTCGAACGGCTCGCCGATACCCATGACTGATACGCCGTCGATACGGCAATCAAACACCGCCGAGATAGCGAGTGCCTGTCCCGTTATTTCGGCGGTGGTGAGACTGCGGCGCTTTTTCAGCAGTCCGCTTTGACAAAACTTGCAGCCCATATTGCAGCCGACCTGTGTGGATACGCAGATACAGTTTCCGAACCTCTGCCGCATGAGCACAGTCTCGACGAATTCTCCGTCGGACAGCTCCAACAGGAGCTTCGCCGCGTCCTCGCACTCGCGCTTTTCGACTATCCTCGGCAGTGCGAAGTTAAAGTCCGCGTTCAGACGTTCGGTAATGCGCTCGGCGAAGTTGAATTCCGAAAAGCTCCTCACTCCGCGGCGGTAGATACCGTCGTAGATGATCATAGCTTTGGCTGGGTTCTCGCCGATATATTCAAAGTAGTTTCTCAGCTTACGCGGCGAATAGTCGTAAATGTTCATGGTTATTGTCCTTTTCTGCTTTTCTTGAAGGGGAATTCATCTAGAACTAAAAACAAATCCATATCAACGTTCTGCTAAATAAATTTCGATTTACATAATTATTTTAAAATCCGCGCCAGCCGAATATAGTCCTCCAGAGTAAGTTCCTCCGCCCGCGCGGTGGTCTTTATCCCAAGCTCCGCGAACAGTGCGGAAAGCGCCCCCTTACTTCTGTGCAGTTCCCCCGAGAGCGGATTGGTAAGCTGCTTGCGGCGCTGCGAGAATCCTGATCTTATCAGGCGGAACAGCAGCCTTTCTTCCGCCTCGGAGAGCTCGTTCCGCTGCTCTATCTCCATTCGGATAACAGCACTGTCAACATTCGGCGACGGCATAAAGCTGCCGCGGTTGACCTTGAACATAAGCTTAGGCACACTGTAATACCTTACGGCATACGACACCGCGCCGCACTCCCGTGACGCGGGGGGGGCGCACAGCCTGTCCGCTGCCTCCTTTTGCACCATGACCGTCATCGAGCGTATGGGCAGACGGTTTTCAAGCACCCGCATAATAACGGGCGACGTAATATAATAAGGCAGATTGGCGCATACGGCAGTTTCCGCGCCGCCAAGCTTTTCCGCGATGACCGCTGCGAGATCGGTCTCCATAACGTCCGCGAATATAACCTCGACGTTGTCATAATCGGCAAGGGTCTCCTCTAAGATCGGCTTCAGCTTTTCGTCTATCTCGACAGCAACAACCTTTTTGTAGCGCTTTGCAAGCTCGCGCGTGAGCACTCCCACGCCTGTGCCGATCTCGATAGCGCAGATATCCGAGGGATCATCCGCGCCCTCAAGTCCCAGCTCCGCGATCCTAGGGCAGACGGACGGGTTTATCAGGAAATTCTGTCCCAGCGACTTAGTGAACGAAAATCCGTGTCGCGCGAACAGATCCCGTATAGTTCCGATGTTCGTAAGCTCCATTATCAGTACCCGTCGTTTTCCTCAAGACTGTCGTCGTTATCCACCCAGTCGCTGACAAGGAACGTTCTGAACTCGTTCGGGGCGGTGCGCACGGTCACGCGCTCAATACCCGAATTGATTATCATTCGCTTGCACATGGAGCATGGCTCGACAGCGCCGTACAGCTCACCCGTTTTCGCATCGAGACACGCGAGATACAGCTCCGCTCCGAGCATATCCGAGCGCGGCGCGGAGATTATGCAGTTCGCCTCGGCGTGAACCGAACGGCACAGCTCGTAGCGTTGTCCCTTCGGAACGCCCAACGTTTCGCGGCGGCAGTTCCCTCGGTCGGAGCAGTTTTTGCGCCCGCGCGGAGCGCCGTTGTAGCCGGTCGAGATTATCTCGTCGTTCTTGACGATTATCGCGCCGAAGTTCCGTCGTAGGCAGGTGCCGCGCTCCGCGACCGTCTGCGCTATGTCAAGGTAGTAATTCGTTTTGTCAACTCGCATATGTACCTCCAAAAATATTACTTATTTCATTATACAACATTATTACACGTCGGCGCAATACCTTTATTAAAATTTTTCTTGCATTTTGTGAAAAAATATATTATAATGTATACAGAATATTTTATATTCCTTCCCGCGGCCCCGTAAGTTATAATCCGCACTTAATTAACGAGAGGGGGGCGGCAATGGATGACAAGGACATTATCGGCTTATATTTCGACCGCAGCGAACAGACGGTCCGCGAGACCGCGGAGCGGTACGGAGGACTGTGCGCGAGTATCGCGTACAACATTCTCGGCAGCCGCGAGGTGCGTGTTCGTGCGGCGTTATTGGTACTTCGACAAGGCACCGGATATCGCAAGGCGTTATTCGTTTGGTGAGAGCAAGGTGAAGTTCCTGCTCAGCCGCAGGCGCAACAGATTGAAGAAGTTTCTGATAATGGAGGGGCATAATATATGAGGTGCGATTATTTGAAAAAAGCGATAGGCTGTACCGACAACGCGATGACCGACGAGGTGGAGGTTTACAAGCCCGTGCGGAAAAATCACGCGTCGATATGGGTGGACGTGTTTACTGATAATCGTAGGCGCGGTAAGCCTGCGGCTTATGGGTCACTTCGTGATAGACGACATTTACGCTATTGCGTATGTCATAGTCCGCTCGGGCGGAAAAGTGGATTAGTATACCGATTATGACGCTATCGCCGAAAAGGGAACGATCACGATAACGGATGAGCTGAAATAGCTCCTCGATGAGTATAAAGAGCCGATTATCAAAATGGAAGACGGTCACAAAGCGGAGGTGTTTTTTCGGCGTTCACGTACACTATGCAGACGGTGCAAGCGCGGAGGACGTGTTAAAAACGTATTTAGCTCCCTTGGAAATTCGATACGAGGAGCACGAGGGCTTTTCGGAGAGCGTGGTAATTTTTCTTATGAGGGAGCAGAGATATACGCTGTCAAATGTCCATTGCGATTTTCGTTAGTGACCGACCCGCGCACGGAAAAATATGCATACACAACAGCGAAAAATTCAAATAAGGAGAGCTTATGAGCAGCATCATATGGTTTGACAAACAGGGAGATATAATAAATTGGGAGAGCCAATGTTTGCCGATAGGCAACGGCTATCTCGGCGCGTCAATGTTCGGCGGAGTGCGCCGCGAGCGCATTGTGCTGAACGAAAAGAGCCTGTGGGCGGGCGGACCCTGTAAAAACCGCCCCGACTACCGCGGCGGCAATAAGCGGGAGCGTTACAAATACGTCGCCGAAGTACAAAATCTTCTCGCGGAGGGAGATTACGAAAGCGCCGTAAAGCTCCTCCCCGAACTTACGGGCGACGGCGATTTCGGAGCTTATCAGCTCCTCTGCGACGCGGTGTTCGACTTCGACATCCCGGACGGCGAGCCCGATGACTATATCCGAAAGCTCGACCTCGACAAGTCCTTGTATTCCTGCGAATTCACGCTCGGAGGAGTTCGCTATTTGCGCGAGGCGTTTGCGAGCTATCCCGACAGGGTCATAGCGTTTCGGTTTTCATGTGGTGAAAAGATCAGTTTCACGCTGAAATTGGAGAAAACCCACCCGTCACGTATATTCGCGGAGGATGATACATTAGTGTACAACGGCACGGTCGAGGACAACGGAATGCGCTTTGACGCGCGTTTCAAGGTCGTCACGGACGGCGGGCTTGAAATTTCTGCGGAGGGGATTTCCGTGCACGATTCCTCGGAGACGGTGATCTATTTCACCGCCGCGACCGATTACGAGATGAAATATCCTACATACCGCAGCGGTATCGATCCTGAAACAATAACTGTTCCAATTATTAACAAAGCTGTCGAAAAAGGGTGGGAGCAGCTCTATAATACGCATTACGCCGACTATTGCGCGCTGTATGATCGCGTAACGCTGAAGATTAACGACGAGCTTGCCGACCTGCCCGCCGATAAGCTGCTCGACGCCTACCGCAACGGCAGCCGCACCGCAATGAACCGTCTGGAAACGCTCTACTTCCAATATGGACGTTATTTATTGATATCCTCGTCCCGTGACGGAGCTCTTCCCGCGAATTTACAGGGCGTATGGAACGAGAGCAACACGCCGCCATGGTGCTGCGATTATCATATCAACGTCAACCTGCAAATGAACTATTGGGGCGCGTACAACACAAATCTTGCCGAGACCGCCATTCCGCTTATCGACTTCCTTGACAGCCTCCGCGAGCCGGGGCGCGTAACGGCGGCGGAATATTATAATATCGTCTCGAATGAAAGCAACCCCGAAAACGGCTGGACAGCGCACACTCAGTGCTCGCCGTTCGGGTGGACGGCTCCGGGGTGGGAGTTTTATTGGGGCTGGTCGACCGCCGCGGTCGCGTGGCTTATGCAGAATATATGGGAGCATTACGAGTTCATGGGCGACATTAAAACGCTCCGCGAAAGGATATTCCCGATAATGCGCGAGAGCGTACGCTTTTACACACAGTGGCTTCGTTACGACGGAAAGCAGGACAGACTCGTTTCAACGCCGACGTATTCTCCCGAGCACGGTCCCGTTACCGTCGGGAACACATACGAGCAGAGCCTTATAGAGCAGCTTTTTATTGACTTCCTTGCCGCGTCAAGGGAGCTTTCCGAGGACGGTGAGCTGCAGAACAGGGTTCGCGAAATGCTGCCCAAGCTCAAGCCGTATCATGTCGGCAAAACGGGCTTGCTCAAAGAGTGGTTCGAGGAGGACGAGCCCGATTTTGACCACTCGCAGGTACAAAAAAATCACCGTCATCTCTCCCACCTTATGGGTTTGTATCCCGGCAAGAGGATAACCGCAGCAATTCCAGAAGCCATGAACGCGGCGATAATGTCAATGAACGACCGCGGCGACGAGTCCACGGGTTGGGCAAGAGCGCACAGACTAAATTTGTGGGCGAGGACGGGCGATGGAGAACGCTCCTACAAGCTGCTCCGCGGACTTCTCGGCGATTGCACGTTTGATAATCTCTGGGACTTCCACCCGCCGTTTCAGATAGACGGCAATTTCGGCGGCTCGGCGGGTATCGCGGAAATGCTGCTGCAAAGCCACGAGAGAGTTATCCGCGTATTGCCCGCCGTTCCGAGCGAATGGCAGAGCGGAGCGTTTACGGGCTTGTGCGCACGCGGCGGCTTCGTCGTTGACGCGGAATGGGAGAACGGCGCGGTAACGTCGCTGAGCGTTACATCAAAAAACGGCGGCGAATGTACGGTAACATTCCCGATAACAAACGGCGTGAAGGCATTAAAACTGTCGCTTGGAGAGAATGGCGGCGGATCATGGAAACGGGAGGACTGATCAATATGATAAAGCACGTAGTGATGTGGAAGTTCAAAGAGGGCGAGTACGATAATATGCTGCTGTTCCGAGAGCGCCTGCTCGCTCTTAAAGGGCAGATACCCGAGATACGCGCAATGGAGGTCGGCGTGAATATTAACCCCTCCGACCGCAGCTTTGACGCGGTATTGATCTCGGAATTTGACAGTCTCGACGCGCTGAAAGCGTATAGCAAAAATCCGTTGCACGTTGAGGTATCCAACTTCTGCAAGTCGATACGCACGCAGTCGGTGAGTGTGGACTATGAATTCTAATCGGGTAACGCACGAATTCCCGCCCGTTTTTAACGAGCGCTCGCGTGTGCTTATTCTCGGCACCATCCCCTCGCCGAAGTCGCGTGAACAGGGTTTTTACTATATGCATCCTCAAAACCGCTTCTGGAAAATGATTTGCGCGGTGCTTAACGAAAAACTCCCCTCGGATATCGAGGGGAGAAAAATGCTGTGTTTAAGTTATGGCATAGCGCTCTGGGACGTGCTGGAGAGCTGCGAGATCAGCGGCGCGGAGGACAGCTCGATAAAGAACGCCGTTCCGAACGACCTGCGGCGGATAATTGACAATTGCCCGATACGAGCGGTGTTCACGACGGGAAAAAAGGCTCATGCGCTGTACGCAAAGCACTTCGCCGACCTGATGCCCGACGTCTGCCTACCCTCGACAAGTCCCGCGAACAGAACCATATCGGAAGAGAAAATGCTCGAGGAATACAAACAGATCGCAGAGTACTTATGAGCGCTCCGTATACTCCAGCCCGTACCTCTCATAAAACGCTATTATATCGTCCTCGCTCCGTACCAGCTCCGCATATACGAGCTTTTTCTCCGCGGCACTGTAAAACCCTATGGTTTTCTCGCCCGTGCAGGCGGAGCTTTCCGTCTTGATATCGCGCTGCGAGAAACCCTCGGGTATCGGCAGCGTTTTTTTATGTTTCTTCATACGTTACTCGCCCCGTTTCAGTTTTTCCTTTATCTTTAGCCAACGCTCGCGTGTCTTGCTGCGTGACTCCTTGAGCTCGGCGGGAATACTGCGGAAACGCATTACGTCGTCGGTGATGTTGTCGAGCATTACGAAAAATTCCTCCTGAATGGCGCTTTCACGGCGTTGTGACTGTCCGCTCATGCAGCGCTCGATGACCGTACCGTAGCGGTCGTATGCGCGCTTGACGGAGGTCTCCCAGGATATGTACACCTCGTTCATAGCGTGCTCGCCGATCTGATGTATCTCCTCACGGTGACCGATGGCGAATTCCAGCTTCTTTGCAATAGCGGCAGAATCGGCGGCGGAGAGTATACCGGTGCGTCCGTCGATAATGCCCTCGGCGGCGCAGCTTCCCTCTATCAGCAGCGAGCCCACACCGCACGCGGCAGCCTCGCGAACCACTATGCCGTTGGTATCGTACTCGGACGGGAACAGGAACATCTCACCCGCCGTATAAAACACGCGCAGCTCCTCGCGGTCGCTAACAGCGCCTGTGAAAATGCACTTATCCGAAAGCTTGAGCTCTTTTACATAGTCCTCCATTTCTTGTCTGTCCATGCCGTCGCCGACAAACATCATTCGGAAATTCAGCCCCTTGTCGTTAACAATCTTCAAAGCGTCCAGAATAAGGCGGATACCCTTGTACCACAGCAGTCTGCCCACAAACATAAACAGGATGGTGTCCTCGGGAACATCGTAAGCCTGACGGAGCGCCTTCGCGTCGTCCTTGTCGGCTCTGCCTTTCGGGAAGTCGACGCCGTTTTCCATTACCACGAAATCGCCCTCGTAGCCGAGATTGCGAAGATTTTCACCCGCGCCGCGGCTTACCGTCCACACCTCGTCGCATGCGGAGATGCTGTTGATGACGAACTTTATCGCCTGCTCTGCCATAAGCTTGTTCGGCAGCGCGCGCCTTATGTCAATGTCAAATTTTGTGTGATAGGTCATCACGATCGGCACGTTTGTTTTTTCGCGCAGCACTCTCGCCATCATCGTAGACGCGAACGGGCAGTGACTGTGGATAATGTTGAACTCCTCCGCGGCGAGCGCGTCAAGCTTACTGCTCGAAAACGGATACCCCGCACGATATCCGCAAAGCTTTTCGGTAATATTCATGCTGCGGTAACGCACCACCTCAAACGGATAATCGTCCACGGCGCCGGGGTACTCGGGAGTAACGACGACAGCCTTACCAAGCCCGCCCGAGATCACATTCGCATAATTTATAACCGCGTTAGCCACGCCGTCGATAACGGGCGGAAACGAATCGTTCATTAAACATACGCTCATATTTTCATTCATAGCAAAACCTCTTTTGAAAAATGGTTGAATTTAATTGTGTAATTTTATTATAGCGTAAAACGGATATAAAATCAAGCATATTTTTATATTTTCGGTAAAGATTTGATAAAGATTTTTTGCTTCGCATGATGAGAATTTATAGACGGCTGTTTAAATTTTGCAGTCAAGCTGAAGAAAATCTGCATATATTTATTAAGTAAAATCAGAATTTATGTGAGCAACTAAATAACTTAACTCTCGTCAACACTTGAGGGTTACTGCTACAAACAATAATTTCTCCCTAACGAATAACCTTCATCTATTCCGCACAAACTAAAAACAAAAAGGAGTTGATACCATGTACCCATACCCCCCAGACATAGATGTAAACCACCTCGGCGAGTTCGACAGCGATGACTTCAAAGCGTCGAGCGGCACTGACTGCACGGGGCTTATCCCCGCGGCTGTGACAAACGACAACGAACTGCAAAATTACAATGAGTTATACGATTTTTTACCAAATGCGATCTCTGATGCCAAAAACGACGGTTGTTAAGCCGTTTTTACCGATATTCCCCCAACCCGCCTAAAATGAAACGGCGGGTTATTTTTTTAACAAAGCTTGTTTTAATGCCGTTTTTCCATAATAAAAAAAATACTCACTGTTGAAAACCCTGTTGAAAGAGTTAAAAAAAACTCCCGCACAACGAAATTGTAATCATTTTAGCTCCATTTTACTGCTTATCTCGGGAAAATCTAGCTCACAAAAAAGCACCGTCTTGCCGCCCGCAGTGCACAGCGAGGTGTACTGCGTCCTTCCGAAAAGCTCCGTAGACTGTACCATAAGTATACTTTCGATAGGTATCTCCCTCCGCGAACGCACCAGAATACCCTTACATATGACTATACGTCCGTCCTCAAGCGAATACTTCAGCGAACGGAAATGCAGCCAATACGCCGCCGCGCCGATACCCCCCAACGCTCCCGCAAGCACGGAGAGCGGCCAATACAGCTCGGCAAGCGTTAAAGCGGCCGCCAAAGTCCCCGAAAGCATTATCGTCTCTGTTATGCGAAATGCTCCCCAATGCTTTTTCATGAATTTCACCAAACTTTCATTTTAAGATATTAAAATAGTGTTTGCAGGTTCGGTATTTTTATACAATTTGCCGAAAATAGCTGTACACTATTGACAAAATTGCTTAACGGCTGTAAAATAATAACAGTTGTTAATAAATCAATGGTGGTGGTAATATGAAATATCTGGCGAATCTGCTTAACAGTAGCGAAATACTTGACGAAAAACGTATCCCAAGTGAACTGTATGGGAGGCTGCTTGGCGATATGCAGCGGCTTATGGTGTTATGTCACGCTATTACTTCATACGGCTGCGCAAGCCAGTCGGAGATAGTTCTCGTGTATTGCGCGCTGAATTATACCTCGGAACATAACGGCGAGAATATCACCGTCGCGCAGGCGGCAAAACATCTCGGCGCACAGATGTCATCGGTGTCGCGAACTCTTAGATCGCTGACGCAAAAGGGTTATGTAGAACGGTATTCCGACCCGAATGACCGCCGTACCGTGCGGATAAAGGTCACGCAAGCGGGCGAGAACGAGTTGAAAAAAGTGCTCAGACATATCTTCTCGTTGATTGATAAAGCAATGTGCGATTTCTCGGACGAGGAGATAAAGATGATGATAGAGCTTCACGGCAGATTTGTGAACGCTATTTCCAATGCCGTTTTATCGGAAAGGAGAACAGATAAATGCTTGAGATCAAAAACATAACAAAGGACTACGATACGGGCGGCGATAAAGTTCACGCTCTGCGCGACGTGTCGATAAGTTTCCGCGACTGCGAGCTTGTCGCGGTGCTCGGACATTCGGGCTGCGGCAAGACCACGCTGCTGAACATCATCGGCGGTTTGGATCAGTACACCACCGGAGACCTCGTGATAAACGGGCGTTCCACCAAGCAGTACAAGGACAGGGATTGGGATACATACCGCAACCACTCGGTAGGCTTCATTTTCCAGAGCTACAACCTGATACCGCATCAGACGGTTTTGTCGAACGTTGAGCTTGCGCTTACGTTATCGGGAGTGTCCAAAGCGGAACGCCGTCAGCGCGCAAAGGAGGCGCTTGAGAAGGTAGGCTTGGGAGATCAGCTCAACAAGCGCCCGAATCAGATGTCGGGCGGTCAGATGCAGCGTGTAGCAATAGCTCGCGCACTCGTGAACGATCCGGAGATACTTCTCGCCGACGAGCCTACGGGCGCCCTTGACAGCGAGACATCCGTGCAGATAATGGAGCTTGTAAAGGAGATCGCCAAAGACCGCCTTGTAATAATGGTAACGCACAACCCCGATCTTGCCAACGATTACGCGACCCGTATAGTCCGCTTGGTGGATGGAAAGATCAAAAGCGATTCCGATCCGTATGAGATCGCCGAAAGCAAAGCCGCCCCGAAAAAAAGCGGCAAGAAAACCTCAATGTCGTTTGGAACGGCGCTGGCGCTCTCGCGTAATAATCTGCTTACTAAAAAGGGCAGAACATTCCTTACATCATTCGCGGGAAGTATCGGAATTATCGGTATCGCGCTGATACTGTCGCTTTCGCACGGCGTTCAGGCATATATTGACGGCGTTGAACGTTCTACTCTCGCTTCTTATCCCGTTGAACTGGAGCGCGAAACGGTAAACTATTCGGGACTTATGACCTCAATGCTCGATATTCACGATGCGGCTCTTGACGAGGAACGCGAGCCCGATCGCGTATACACCAACGATATGTCCACCGAAATGATGAAATCACTGCTCTCCGAGATACAGGAGAACAACCTCAACGATTTTATGGATTATATTGACAGCAACCCCGACAATATTAAAGACAGCATAAGCGAGATAAAGTATTCATATAACTCAAATCTGTACGTGTACACGCGCGGTGTAAACGACGAGATAGTCCGCGTGAACCCGTCCACGACAATGCAGGCTATGTTCGGCGAGGGAATGGCGTCAGGCATGGAGGATATGATGGGCATGGCTTCGACGTTTATGGGCGGCAACGATATGACGTCGCGCGGAAACGTTTTCCAGGAGCTTATCTCCAACAAGATGACTGCCGACCAGTACGAGGTAGTAGCCGGCAGACTTCCCGAAAACTACGACGAGCTTGTAGTCATCATCAGCGAGCATAACGAGCTGTCAAACCTTACGCTGTATACGCTCGGACTTCGCGACCAGGCGGAGCTTGGCGAAATGATGAGTCACGTTATTGCTGGAGAGACCTTCGATCTTAACACAGGAGATCTCAGCTTTACTTATGAAGAGCTTATGGATCTGAGTTTCAGGCTTGTCACCGCTCCCGAGCTGTTTCAAGAGAACGAGGACGGCGGCTACGACAATATGAGCTCCGATGAGGAGTTTATGTCAAAGGCTCTCGAAAACGGCGAGGAGCTCAAAGTAGTAGGCGTTATCCGTCCGAACGGCGACAGCCTGATCTCCACCTCATCGACGGGCGGTATCGGCTACACCTCCGCGCTCACAGAGCATATGATAACCAAGACCAACGAGAGCGCTCTCGTGAAAAAGCAGCAAGATAACCCCGATGTCGACGTATTCACGGGTATCGAATTCCCAAAAAAAGACGAAAAGCCCGAGGAGCCCATGTCCCGTGACGAGGCTATGCAGCAGCTTATGAGCTTTATGACCGAGGAACAGGTCATGCAGATGTCGCAGAACATTATCACGACCCTCACACCCGAGCAGCAGACGCAACTTATGCAGCTCCCTCCCGAGCAGCAGCAAGGCGCGATATTCGAGATGGCGGAGCAGACAAAGATAACCGCCGCGTTTATGAGCGTTATCACCGCCGAGCAGATGCAGCAGCTCGAGGAAATGACAAAAACCCCCGAGACCACCGAGGCGACCTACGACGGCAATCTTCAGATACTTGGTGTCGCCGATCTGCTTACCCCGAACAGGGTGTCGATCTATGCCAAGGACTTTGAGAGCAAGGAACGTATCACCGATCTTATCTCCGATTATAACAGCAAGAAAGCGTCCGAGGGCAAGGAGAGCGATGTCATCAACTACACTGACTATGTCGGAATGATGATCTCCTCTGTTTCCGATACTATTGACGCTATCTCGTATATACTTATCGCGTTTGTAGCTATTTCGCTCGTGGTATCGTCGATAATGATCGGCATAATCACGTATATATCCGTTCTCGAGCGCACTAAGGAGATCGGTATCCTCCGTGCAATGGGCGCGTCAAAGGGCGACGTTTCCAACGTGTTCAACGCCGAAACGCTGATAGTCGGCTTTGCGGCGGGCGTTATCGGAATAGTCGTGACGCTGCTGCTGAATATTCCCATAAACATTATAATAGAGTACGTCACCGATATCCCGAATATGGCAAAGCTCCCGTGGCAGGGCGGCGTGATACTTATTATAATAAGCATGCTGCTTACGCTGATAGCGGGACTGTTCCCCGCGGGCGTAGCCGCGAAGAAGGACCCCGTAGAGGCACTCCGCACAGAATAAACGTAAAAATACCGCCTCCCCAACGGAACGGCGGTATTTTTGTTGATTGTTCCCCAACTCTATAACGTTAATATTAACAGGATGTTTACTTAACGTCATAATAATACGCAAACTAATGGTAATAAATAATTTAAGCAACAGTATAGTATGTTCATTAAGGCAATATATACTAAAAGCGTTGGAAATATTTAGCCAAAAAGACTATTGAAAAAACGATTACAATTTGTTATACTGTTGGTAAGGTATTTTAATTTAAAATTAGTATACCGCGAAAAATATTTCCAGAGAGGTGCTTAACATGAGCTTAGAAATCATTGGTCAGAGCATTCCGAATATGCCCTGGCAGGACCGCCCCGAGGGGTGTAAAGACGTTGTTTGGCGTTATGACGCAAATCCGATTATTCCGCGCGATCTGCTGCCGAACAGCAACTCTATCTTCAATTCCGCTGTCGTTCCTTTTGAGGGCAAGTTCGCGGGCGTTTTTCGTGTTGACGATAAGGAAAGAAACATGGCTATCCACGCGGGCTTCTCCGATGACGGTATCCATTGGAACATCAACCCCGAAAAGGTAGAGTGGATCAACGACGACCCGCTTACCAAGGAAGCTAACCCGTGGCAGTACGGCTACGATCCGCGTTGCGTATGGATCGAAGACAGATACTGGATCACTTGGTGCAACGCATACGGTTGGAAGCCCACTATCGGTGTGGGCTGGACAAAGGACTTTAAGGAGTTCCACCAGTGCGAGAACGCGTTTTTGCCGTTCAACAGAAACGGCGTGCTGTTCCCGAGAAAGATCAACGGCGAGTACGTTTTGTTCTCCCGTCCGTCCGACAGCGGTCACACTCCGTTCGGCGATATGTACCTGTCACACTCCAAGGATATGATGTACTGGGGCAAGCACAGACACGTAATGGCTCCCGACAAGGGCTGGGAGTCCAAGAAGATCGGCGCGGGTCCTATCCCGATCGAGACCTCCGAGGGCTGGCTGGTATTTTACCACGGCGTTCTCGAGAGCTGCAACGGCTTTGTATACAGCTTCGGTGCTTGCATTCTCGACAAGGATCAGCCGTGGAAGGTCAAGTACCGCTGCAAGGAGTACCTCATCAATCCTCGCGAGTACTACGAATGTGTAGGCGACGTTCAGAACGTAACGTTCCCCTGCGCAGCACTCTGTGACAAGGATACGGGCAGGATCGCGATCTACTACGGCTGCGCAGATACCGTCGTTTCGATGGCGTTCTGCTATGCCGAAGAGGTAGTTGAGTACGTTAAGGCTCACTCCAACTAAATCCTCTTTTGTAAAAAAATAAAATAAATGCCGTGCTGCAAAAGCACGGCATTTATTTTTAATTTTGTCGTTTGATCTGCTCCGAATTCATCGGCAGATAAGTAGCAAGTCTGCACGAGTTGAGGTTTTCGTGATGCATATCGACTGCGGTTATCTGATGATTTTCATAGGTGGTGTAGTAGTAAATGCCCTTGTTGCAATTGCAGCAGCAGGTATACCACGTTATCTGATATTTCCCGTCGGTAAGCTGGCAGCAGCCCTGTACATTCTCCACAGAGCCGATAATGTGGAAAAACTGCGAAACGCTCTCACATTCCGCGTCTCCACACACGGAGTTGTTCTTAACAAAAGCCGCGCGGACAAACCGCGACTCGGACGAAATATCCCCCGGCAACCCAATTGCACCCATTCCGCGGCTGTACGGTTTAAGCGGCAGCGAGCTGCAAAACCGATTCTGCGGCTCTTTTGCCGAAAGGCACATATAGTTATTAAGCTGTAACATCTGCTGCGGGAATTCGGGATTGTTGGCGAGCACGCCGACCGGATTCTCGTAAACATGAAATCCGCTCTCCGTCGATTCAACGACCACCGCGCCCGATTTGTCCGCGATTATCCAGTGCAGCTCTGCGGTAGGATACGCATCTGAAAATGCCCTGTTGACAAGATTTATCTTATCCAGCAGTTTTCTTGCTTCGTCCAGGTTGCAGCACTGCCCTGTTATAAACGGTATAAACTCGTGCGGAGCGAGATTGAGTTTCCCATCAACAGGCTCGCTGTAACGCGCAGTACCAACGAAATTCAACCCCGCCATTCCAAGCCCTTTTTCATTCACGCAGTCATAATACAGCGGATATCCGTCCGCAACGTGCGCCATTCCGATCATAGCGTAATGTTCCGTAAACTTGCCTGCCGCGCCGAAGTCAAAGCAGAATCGCCGCGGCGTCACGGTGACCCTTTCGCCATAGGAAAAATCATAGTCCAGAGTTCTGCCGAAATAAAAGTCCTTCTTTGCAAAGCTGATAGCTGTACACATAAAATCCCCTCCTATCAGAATCATTATTCGTTTACCGATAATAGTTTACTTTCATGGACGATCAATTATTCGGGCATTTACATACGATATTATAAAAAGATAAAATAATTTTAAAAATATTTAATAATCTGTGACCTAAGGAAAAATTTTCCCGTCTTAATGTATAGAGAGGAAAAAACGGAGGTGAGGAAATGGACGACAATGAAATAGTACAACTTTTTCTACGGCGCTACGAACGGGCGCTGAACGAGCTTCAAATCAAGTACGAAAGGCTGTGCCGCTCCATTGCCGAAAATATCCTTAAAAGCCGCACAGATGTCGAGGAAAGCGTCAACGACGCTTACCTTAAGGTGTGGAACTCTATCCCTCCCTACGAGCCGAAATCGCTTGCCGCATTCGTCGCTAAGATCGCCAAAAATACCGCGCTCGATATCTATGACGTATATCACGCCGAAAAGCGCGGCAGAGGCGATATCCCAATATCGTTTGACGAGCTTGGCGATTTGGTTTCGAACGGCAGCTCGGTCGAAAGCGGCGCGGAGACCCGTGAGCTGCTCGCGGCGATAAACGGCTTTCTCTCGTCGCTTTCGGGCGAAAAGCGGCGAATGTTCGTAAACCGCTACTGGTACTTTTACAGCACGGCGGAGCTTGCGGATATGTACGGGATCAGGGAGCACAGCATTATAGTATCGCTCGCCAGAACTCGAAAAGCGCTCAAAGAATATTTAAGAAAGAGAGGTTTTGAAATATGACCGACAGGGATTTTCTGGAGCTGTTCCATAAGATTGACGACAAATTTCTCGAAGAAGCCCGGCGCGATCAGCGCGGATGCCGTATCAGCAGACAACGCATATTCAACACGCTTTCAACGATGGCAGCATGCATGGCGATAGCAATAGCGGCAGTCTTGCTGATCTCTTCGTTCATAAGCAGCGGTCAGTTTGCACTGATGAACCCAAGCTCCCCCGTTCAGTCCGATAACAGCGTTTCCGCGGACGCGGCAAACGGAACGTCCCCCGAGGACAGCAGCGCCCCCATCTCCCCCTCCGATCAGAAGCTGTCGGTGATGAGCAGCCACCTGAGCTTTCCGCATCACAGCGTTGAACTCGATCTGCCCAAGGAGGACTATTACCGCGCGTTTGCGGTCGCAGAGCCCGAGACGGTTGATGCCGTATTCGCTTTCTCGGTTCGACTTTCGGACGGCTCGTTCGATACGCGTATACCCGCGCGTATGTACTTTTTCGCCGACGGTCAGCCGATACATTTCAAATACAGGAGCAACGAATCGTCCTTCCGTGATTTTACCATTGTTCCCGAGACCGACTACTCCCTGCCAATCTCGTTTGAGGCAAGCGCGGATGTGAACGCGATCTCGGTTGTGTGCATATTCTTCCCGGGCGACGCCGAGCGGCAGCATTGTCTTATCGAGACCGCAGGCAACATATACGGCATAAACGCCGTTCCCGAAACAATCCTTGGAACAGATGACTTTATCGAGGTCGATACCGCCGAGCCGAGCTTGAATTTTGTGACCGTCACAAGCGACCCCGACGCTGCTCCACGTAATCCCTATGAAAACACGGAGCGTGATATTCCCGCCGACAGCGCCTATTTCTTCGCGTCGCTCGGCGCGTTGTTCGGCGGCGACGATACGTCCGACGAAGACTATATCGCGCCTAATCCGCACTACATTATAGCGCTGGTAAACGGAAAGCCCGTAAATGTTTTTGACAGCGGAGCCCCGTTCTGCCTTGAGGGGTACTCCCCGGAAAAGGGTCTGTATTACCGATACAGGATACCCGAAGAATATCTCCCCGAAAACAGCACGCTTCAGATCATCGCGCTCCCCGCGGCGGTGACCTCATGGCGCGATTGGGATTTCAATTCCGATTGTTTCAGGGTAGTATAAATTATCAAAATTATTAAGAAATTGGAGGAAAACACTATGTTCAACAAAAAACACATCAAAGCCATTGCGGCACTATCTCTTTCGGCTATGCTCCTTGCGGGCTGTCAAGAAAATGCCGCGCCGATCAATATCGTATCTCCCGCGGCGGCGGGAGAGCGGCAGATCTCGTCGACCGAGCCCGCTTCGTCCTCAAATGTTACCGAAAGCAGAACCGCGGAACCTACCGCAACGGTAAACGTAAAATGTACGCTGCCCGACAACGCACCCGCGCAGGCTGCTTTGCTAAAGACCACGCCGCTCTGGTTCGAGGACGGTCTGCCCGAACAGCTCCTGCTCAACGGCATCGACCACATTTTGTACGAAAGGCGCGTAGACGAGAACTTCCCCGACAAGGAAATGCCGGTCTATCTCTGCCCCGATGACAAGCTCCTGCTCATGTGCTATAACGGCAACGGCGGCGGCGACATTTCTTTCCGATTCCACGACGACCATATGTACGGAACTCTCCGCAATATTTTCGACGTATACGATGTAGCCCGTGAGATATTCACCGACAAGACCCTCAACGGCTTTACCCCAGAGGACGCAATAAGCAGAGCCGCCAAGCTGCTCGAGCAGCTTGGCATAACCAACCTCGGCACTCCCGAGGTATGGGCGATAAAGGCTGATAAGGCAAACGAGGTCCTCGGCAGAGAAGAATGGCAGAATAAAGACGGCACTCCCACCGAATGGAAACAGTGGACAGAGGACGATGAGGTATACTATCTCACCTTCCCCGTTGAGTTCAACGGTATTCCCATTGCGTTTACTGGTTCAATGTCAGGCGGATGTACCCAGCATGGCTATGACAGCGAGTACGGCACGGACGGCACATATATTCAGGTAACTGTCACTAAGGACAGCATAGTAGAAGTACACGGCTACCCGCTCCCCTCCGCGGACGCAGAGACCATCGGCACGGCGGATATCAACGTTTCCGCGCAGCAGGCGCTTGACATTCTTACTGAGCATCACAGCGCCGCAGATTTCCCCTCCGCATTAAACGTAAACGAATGCAGTCTCGTATATGTTATGATCGATAGAGATTTTGATAAGGGTGAGTTTATCCTCAGGCCCATGTGGAGGTTCGAGATGTCCTTCGAGAGCGAATACTCCGATTACAGCGTGCGTATGACAGAGTACGTAGACGCCGAAACAGGCAAGGGCTACTTCGAGTATTGACAACCATTCAGCCCCATAAAATAACGGCGATCCGCATGGGTGATATCCTTAACGGAGAAATCCCAAAAACCGAATAGGATAGTATAATAAAGGCTGACCCGCGCATCTGAGGAGATGCGCGGGTTTAGAAATAACCACTTAAATAGTTGCATATACGGTCGCCGTAATCACGCAGCGCCTCATACATCCGGGCGTTGTCCATTAACGTCCAGACCATGATCTTTTTGCCTTGGAGTTTATCCATGCCATCATCACATCCCCAAAGCACCGCCGAAGCGATGCTTTCAAATGATTTATTTACTGCTCAACCGGAATTTGTAATGGTATCAAGTTTTCGATAATTGCAATCTGTTTCAATCCAATACCGTTGTATAATGTCAGGTCTGTTAGGAGGACTGAACTCGTGAACCACTTCATTTTCAAGCGCACCGCCGCACTTTTGTATCACTCTGGCGGATTGAACATTTGCCTTGTTGCAACACACAAGAACTTTTTTATAACCAAAGTTTTCAGCCTTTTTTAGTACAAGTAACAACATCTGACAGGCATAACCTTTTTTGCACTCCGATGGTCGAACGCTGTAGCCAATCTGACCATTATATTTCAGCAAAAAGCCAGAAAGTTCGTGTCTCAAATCGATCATTCCAATAAGTCTGCCATCGGAAATACGAATACCAAGATATGTAGCAGACGGAGTCCAATCAAGACGTTCAAATCTTCCCTCAAAGTCCAGCCATTCATCATAACTATACACACTATTTAACCCAGAACACCCACAAAAGCCCTCGCTGTTTTTCAGCATTTCTTCACGGAATTCCATTACTTGCGATTCATGCTCTTTTGTTGGAGTTACTAATACCAAATTATTCATGTCCTTACGCATTCGTCATCCCAAACCTGCACTTCTATATAATGATACTGTTTTTCAATATTAGTCATAAATTCCTCTAGCGCGCCATCATAATTCGACATCACTTTTAAAAGCATATCCTTTGTAAGCATAGTAAACTCACTATGCTTTTCAAGGGAAGCCATACTATCACCATATGTAAAGCTAATACGGTTAGAAGAAATACGATTTAGCGGTATCTTTGTAACAATTCCATTATCAAACCAATCGTTCAAATAAGCACTTCCTTGCAGAACAAATGAAAGAGGGTGTTCCTGCAAAGGTTTACCACCGAGTTCTACAAATCGTGCGTGTAATAGCTTGTCCGTTTGCAAGCGCCTTGGATAATAATTATCAAAATCTGCAAATCTGTAGAACGCAGTAGTATCCTTGTTCTGCCTAGCCATTTTATATGCCAGCGCAAACGCCTCGTCTTTCGGTAAGCGCATGATGTTCAGCAAAGGCGTGCAACTAGGGTGACAGTAATTAACAATATGTAAATCATCAATCTTCATATACACGCCCATAAACCTCAATAAGTTTAATTTTACCGGTCGACTAAACAGGGAGTTTCTTTCATTGCCACTCCCATAGATATCAGAATGAGCGCCGGCAATATCATTCCCACTCCCTTTTTGACCAGCCCCGCCGCTATGTTGCGCTGCGGGGGCGGGGCGGAGATATCTTCCGCGCCAAATTCCTTCGCCGGAGCGGGCGGGAGAAGCTTGTCATGTTCGTTTGACATATACATGAAATACATCCTTTTTTCGGAACTCTTTTTCAATTATACCGAAAAAACGCTAAAAGTCAATGGAGAAATATCGGCGGGCGTGACAAAAAATAAAAACGGACAACGAAAGAACCGCCGTTATTCGCTGATTTTATGCAAGCTCCTTGGCAAGCGCATCTATCTGCGCCGTGCTTTCCGCGTTGAGTGCCGACTTGACAGTTACCGTCGTATCGGTGAACGTGATGTTCTTGCTCTTCTCAAACAGTCCCTTAATGACCTTGGCAGCGGTGGGAGCCCAGCTGCCGTTCTCGATAATTCCTATCGTGCGGTTCTGATAGTTGCGCTCGGTGAGGTGCAGGATAAAGTCGCGCATAAACGGGAAGATCTCCGCGTTGTAGGTAGTAGTCGCAAGCACGAGCTTACCGTAGCGGAACGCGTCTTCGACAGCCTCCGCCATATCGTCGCGCGCCAGATCGGTAACAGCGACCTTTGGGCAGCCGTTCTCCTTAAGCTTTTCCTCCAGCAGCAGCGCCGCCTTTTTGGTGTTGCCGTAAACCGAGGTATACGCGATAACCACGCCCTCGCTCTCCACGCCGTAGCTCGACCAGATGTTGTACAAATTCAGATAGTACCCGAGATTTTCCGTAAGCACAGGTCCGTGCAGCGGAAGTATCTTTTGAATATCGAGCCCCGCCGCCTTCTTGAGCACTGACTGAACCTGAGCGCCGTACTTGCCTACGATACCAAAGTAGTAACGTCGAGCTTCGCAAGCCCAGTCCTCGTCAGCGTCCAGAGCGCCGAATTTGCCGAACCCGTCCGCCGAGAACAGCGCCTTGTCAGCGTTGTCATAAGTCATAATGACCTCGGGCCAGTGAACCATCGGCGCGGTAATGAACGTCAAAGTATGCTTTCCGAGAGGGAGCGTGTCATTCTCTCCGACAACGACCTGCTTGTCCGCGAAATCATTGCCGAAAAATTGAGCCATCATCACGAAAGCCTTAGCCGAAGCGACGATCTTCGCGTTCGGGTACTTCTCCGCAAACACCTTGATATTCGCCGAGTGATCGGGCTCCATATGCTGTATTACCAGATAATCTGGCGTCTTACCGCCGAGAACACTTTTGAGATTACCCAGCCACTCATCGCCGAAATGCGCGTCGACCGTATCCATGACCGCGATCTTCTCATCGAGGATAACATAAGAATTATACGCCATTCCGTTAGGCACATCGTACATACCCTCAAACAGATCGATCTCGTGGTCGTTAACGCCAATGTATTTGATATCATTGGAAATTTCCATAATTTACCTCCATAAATTTATTTTACATTCCGATTATAACATACTTTGCCAATTAAGTCAAGACTGCCTCCGCGGATTTTTTTCTTATTATAGTTTTCTCTTTTTATCTATAAATTTCCCCGTTATCCTATCATTATGTCTTTTCGGTCATAACCCCCTGTTCCCGGGACTTTTTCGACAAAATCAGACAAAAAAATTCTGAAAATCAAAAGTAAACTTCTGCTCAGAAATAAATTTTGCGCGATTGTTATCGCAAATGTTCGAGATTGGAAAAAATTTCCAAAAATTTCCTAAAACCTATTGCAATTTTTTCCAAAATATGGTAAAATAAAATCACACCGAAAGACAAGGTGACGAAAACCCGTGCGGACAAGCTAAGTCCACATACGGAAAACATTGGAGGAAAATAAAAAATGACTAATCAGATCAAGGTACTTATCGGAAACGATGCCGCGGATTGCGGAATGGCATGGGCAGGCGCGCTCAAGAATGCGGGAATGTACGCGATAACGCGCAGGTGCGATGGAAATTCGGTGCTGAATTCCATTAAGTCCGAAGCGCCCGACGCGGCTGTGCTCGAGGCGAAAATGCCGTTTTGCGACGCGATAGAGGTTATACGCAGACTTAAGGTCGAAAAGAAGTACGTTCCCAACGTTATCATCGTGTCCAACAACGCCGATCCCACGCTCGAGCGAGAAGCGGCGTCTCTCGGCGCGACGTTTGCGCTCAAGCCACTCGACCCGCAGTTCCTTGTGGACAAGATCAACCGCCTTTGCGGAGTTGCCGAAAAAGCGCCCGATGTTCCCGACGAGACCGACCTCGAATGCGCCGTGACCGAGATAATCCACCAAGTCGGCATACCCGCGCATATCAAGGGCTATCATTATCTCAGAACGGCAATAATGCTCTCCGTCAACAACGATGAAATGATAAACAGCGTCACCAAGCTGCTCTACCCTACGGTAGCCAAGCAGTACGAAACCACATCCTCGCGCGTAGAGCGCGCTATACGTCATGCGATAGAGATCGCGTGGGACAGAGGCGACATCGACGTGCTGACAAAAATTTTCAGCTACACCGTACACATCTCCAAGGGCAAGCCCACCAATTCGGAATTTATCGCGCTGATCGCCGACTATCTCCGCCTGAAATTCAAGCAGAAGGCAAACAACAAGGGTGCGCTTGCCGTGTTCTGATGTACATAAAATATATCGCCGAAAAAGGAAAGGCAAGCCGCCTTTCCTTTTTCGTTTCATAGAAAATTTCGGTGTCAAGCGTAGCCGCTCGATACCGAAATACTTTTGTACCGCACGTACCAAAAACTTGGCGATTTTTTTGTTTTTTATGAAACTAAGTGAGAGTTTCCGTTGACTTATTCGTTAAATAGATGAAAGGCAAATTAGAACCCGTATCGACGACACGGGTTCCGAAAGGAGCAGCCAATGGATAACGGTGCAAGTAGCTACCGCCGTTTCCTTGCCGGCGACGAAAGCGGTATCGTTGAAATTATAAGGGATTACAAAGACGGGCTTATCTTATATCTTAACGGGTATACGAAAAACATACATATCGCCGAAGAGCTTATGGAGGAGACCTTCGTAAAGCTCGTGGTAAAAAAGCCGCATTATTCCGAAAAATTCTCGTTCAAGACATGGCTGTATACGATAGGCAGAAATGCGGCGATAGACTGGCTGCGGCAGGGCTCGCGAAGCGTGAGCGTTCCCTTTGAGGATATGGAGGAATATCTCGCGGACATTGATGATCTCGAGCGCTCCTACATTAAGGAGGAGCAGAAGATAGCTCTGCGCCGCGCCATGAGAAGGCTCAAGGAGGAGTACGGTCAAGCGCTGTATCTGTCGTATTTCGAGAACCTGTCCAACGCCGAGATAGCTAGGATAATGCACAAAAGCAAGCGTCAGGTGGAGAACCTTATATATCGCGGAAAGCAATCGCTTAAGTCGGAGCTTGAAAAGGAGGGCTTTGTTTATGAAGAATTATGAAGAAGTAGCCGAAAGCGTATTTAAACGCAGCGAGGAAATGATCGCGCTGAACAAAAAACGCAGGCGCGACAGGCTGATAAATATTGGAGCGACGGTGGGCTGCCTCGCGGTGGCGGGAGCGGTCGGCATCGGCGTGTGGAAAACCGCGGGACGTCCCGACGTACAAGTCGTAAGCGATATATATCAGCAGTCGGGCGCAAATGCGGCACAGTCATCGGAACAGTCCGACAACAACGGACAGAATATCAGCGAAAACTACTATATTTTTGACCGATATATTCCGTTCAGCACTTCAAGTAACGACGGTTCAGGCACGGAAAGCAGCCAAGTCATAAGCAGCCCTGCCGTTACGAGTACTGATGAATCCATCGCTGCGAGTACGGACAGCTCCGTAACAAACTCGGAAATATCAGGAGCCTCCGATATAGTTTTTCCCGCTTTCAGCGAATCCGAGCCTGTGAAAGTCCTCACCGTGATTGAGGAATACGGTGCTGCCGATACCATACCCGACAGCGTACCCGAAAACGGAGCATTTCTGTTTTCCGACGCTTTAAAGGGCGCAATGGAGGAGTACGGCTATACGGACGAAAACGGAGATATCCGATACCGTGTGGCTGTGGATTTTTACGATAACGGAGAGATCGTCGACGTAGATCTGCCCGCTATACGTGAGATCGAGTGCCAAAGATTGACGGGCTGCGGATATCAATGCCACTTTGAAACGTGTACCAAGGAGTGGGGAAATATAGTGGATCACCACTTCTGTATGATGCTCACCCGCGAGCAGCTTGAAAACTTCCCGCCCTGCGAAAACTACGGCTGTACTTTCCACCTCTACGGAGAAAGACATTGCATTCTGCTTGACGGCGACGACACCACCTCCTCCGACTATGTTCCCCCCGCTCAAAATCAAGGCTGTCATCACGGCTGGGGGGGCGGAAACGGTAACGGATATGGAAACGGTTACGGCAACGGCAATGGATATGGCTACGGACATCACGGCGGTCATTGCTAAGTATGTCCATATAAAAAGATATCCCGACGGATATTCCGTCGGGATTTTCTATATCAGCTTTGTTTCGGTATACAGCGGATAGACCGAGACCCACTTTGCGGGCTTCGGTCCCATTACACTCAACGTGAGCGGCACGGCAAGTATCAGCAGCCCGATACCACTTTCTTAGGTCCGCCGCGCTTCCCAAAATCGCGAGCGGATAAGCCCTTATCGTCGTTATCACCCTGTACACGAACGGCACCCCCCCGCCGTCTGAAACATACACAACGCGACCGCCGACAAAAGCGCTCTCAAAAACTTCTTTATAAAATATCCCCCTAGGACTTTATTATAATTATATAAGTCAAAATTCCGTCAAGCCTCAAGAAAAAACTCAATGAACGCCCCGCCCCTGTTTTCAATCGCCAGCCCGCCGCCATGCTTTCGCAAAAGAATACGGCAGACAGTCAGCCCCAGTCCCGAGTGAGAGCTGTCGCTTTTATCCGTCACAAAATATCGGTCCCGAGCGCGGAGCACCTTGTCCGAAAAGCCGCATCCGTCGTCAGAAACCGTTACATTAAGCCTTCCGCCGCCATAGGAAAAAATCACCTTTATCTCCTTCTCTGCAAACCTCAGAGCGTTGCCGATAAGGTTTTCGAGAATACGGTAAAGCGCCCGCCTGTCAAGCTTAAGTATGCGTTTTCCGATATTCTCATCAAAGCTTATGACTATACCGCTCTGCTTTGACATTGCTGTAAAGTCGTCGCAAATGTTATCAAACAGTTCCGAAAACTCTGCCTCCGTGCATTCCACATCTAAGTCCTCCAGATGATTAAGAGTACGTATCGACTCGGTATAGTGCTCCAGCCGCGCCGCCGCGTCCCCGATATTATCCGAAACGGAAAGTATCTTCTCATCGCTGAGCCTGCCCTTTTCGATGTTGAGCCTCAGATATTCCGCGTGACCTTTGATAATGGCAATGGGATTGCGAAGATCGTGCGCGACCGATGCTTGCAACTGCCGTCTTTCCGTCAGCATCTGCCACATACGCTCGTTATTTTCACGAAGAGCCCTGCGCATTTGTTCAAACGAACCGCATAGTTCCCCCAGCTCGTCGTCTGCGCGGTAGCCGACCGAAAAATCCAAGTCCTGCGCGGCAATCTTTTCGGTTGCCGAGGAAAGCTCATCAATAGGCTTTTTCAGCTTTTCCTCATAGAAAAGAAAACCGCACATCAGTACGCCCGCCAGCGCCAGAATTATCGGCACGGCGACCATAGCCGCGCTGCTCGCGTAGTACACAAATTTCCGCTTCGGAGTAAGACTTTCGGGTGAATTGTAAACACGTGTAACACAGACGTCCACACCAATGTTTCCCAAGTGTATGGACTCCTCGATCAGATGTATATCACTATACAAAAGCGCTCCGCCCAACCGCAGAACGCGGTTTTCGTTAGGATCGTCGGTATAGAACGGATTGATGTCAGACGGTTCGGCAAGGGTAAGCCGCATATATCCCATATTCGGCTTAACGTCTTTTTCATACGGCGTTTCAATGTCGTCCGTCCAGTTCAGATACACCTCGTCGGAGCTTGGCACCAGCCATTCCCGTACCGCCACGCAGCCCAGAATAGCGATCAGCGACAGCGCCGCGACGCAAATAAAGGTCGTAGTGACGTACTTTATAAAATCGGCGCGAAGCCTCGGCTTTACTGTTTTTTCCATCTGTACCCCACCCCCCACACGGTTTCAATGCAGCCGTCCCCGCCCGTCGCGTCGGCGAGCTTCTGCCGTATCTTGCGGATATGCTCCTTGACGACGCTGTTGTCGCCCACCGCGTCCGGTCCCCAGACCGCCTCGTACAGGCTTTCGCGGTCAAACACATGCCCCGCGTTTGTAAGCAGAAACTCAATGATATCAAACTCGCGTCTCGAAAACGGTATCTCGTTACCTTTAAAATGCACTGTCCTGCTTGAAAGGTTAACGATCAGATCCTGCGACGTAACAAGTCTTTGCGCGGTTCTCCCGCGTTCGTCGCGCCGAAGATGAGCGGCGATCCTCGCCGTGACCTCAACAAGACTGAACGGTTTTGTAATATAGTCGTCCCCGCCCGTCAGAAATCCGTTTACCTTGTCTTGCTCGGTAATTCTGGCGGTGAGGAACACGATAGGACAGGACACATGTTCACGTATCGATTTGCAAAGCTCCAGACCGTCCATACCGGGCATATTGATATCAAGAAGAATAAGATCGGGAGCGTTCTCCAGCAGAGGGATAGCATCCTCCGCGCTGTTCGCGGCAAATGTGATATATCCGTTGTCACCGAGATGATCGCATAAAAGCGCGGTCAGCATAGGCTCGTCGTCGACTATCAGAATTTTGTGAGACATGATCTACCTCCAAATAAGTACAGTTATAATTATTATATAACAAAAAAGTCAAAAAAGCGTCAAGTTTTTGAAAATTATTGTTTATAGCAGTAACCCTCAAGTGTTGACGAGAGTTAAGTTATTTAGTTGCTCACATAAATTCTGATTTCCCCTATTGACAACTAACCCCAAATATGCTATAATCAATATGGTGATATCAAAATGATATCATAAACCGAAAAAATTTTGTTTATTTTAAAAAACCTATTGACAAGGATGAAAAAATATTGTATACTGTTTATGTGATATATAAACAGTATCAACAGACACAAATTACACTGTAAAGGAGCGTTGGTAAAAATGGGATTATCTGTCAGCAATATAGTTAAAAAATACGGCGAATACACCGCCGTCGATAATCTTACATTCGAAATGAATTCCCCCGGCGTGTTCGCGCTGCTCGGAACTAACGGCGCGGGAAAAACCACTTCGATCCGTATTATACTCGGAATGCTTGCCGCTGAGAGCGGAGAGGTCAAGTGGGATGGGAAGCCGTTCCTCGCCGCCGAAAAGCCGATCGGCTACCTGGCCGAGGAGCGTGGGCTCTACCCGAAAATCAAGATCATGGACCAGCTCGTATACTTCTGTACGTTGAAAGGAATGCGCCGTCAGGACGCTTTGAAGTCGCTGGACTATTGGTTTGAGCGTCTGTCCGTCGCAGAGCACAGAAACAAGCGCGCGGAGCAGCTTTCGAAGGGCAATCAGCAGAAGATACAGCTTATCGCGGCGCTTGCCCCAAATCCCGTGCTGATAATTCTTGACGAGCCGCTGTCGGGTCTCGACCCCGTAAACGCGGAGCTGTTCAAGGGCGTTATCCGCGAGGAGATCAAGAAAAACAAGTACATTATAATGTCCTCGCACCAGATGACTACTATTGAGGAATTCTGCCGCGATATCGTAATTATGAACAAGGGCAAGACCGTTTTGCAGGGCAATCTCAACGCTATCAAAAAGGGGTACGGGCGCGTCAAGCTCACCGTCAAGGCGGAGGGGAACATCTCGCCGCTTGCTGCCGAATGCGGTCTCATTTCGACCGAGGAAACTCCCAACGGCTCAAGCTACAACGTACAGAGCGAGGAACAGGCGCATAAGCTTCTCCATCTGATAATCGATCAGAAGATACCGCTTATCAGATACGAGCTGCGCGAGCCTACGCTCAACGAAATATTTATTGAAAAGGCAGGTGGCGGCAATGAGGACTAAGGGCTGGCAAAAGGTATTTTCTTTCACGCTTATTCAGCATATCAAAACGAAATCGTTTATTATCGGCACGATAATCGTTGCCGTTATCATTGCGGCGATTTGTGTGTTGACGAATATCCTCCCCGTTCTTATCGGAAACGAGGAGAAGGGTAGTGTTTCCAACGGCGAGACGGAGAATTCACTCGCCGATTTTGACGCGGTGTATATCTACGACGATGCCGGCATACTTGCGGCAGACGATACAGCACAGCTCGAAAGCGCGATGTCTGTTGCCGCTCCCGAAAAGAGCTATGACGAGCTTGTGAAAGAACTTGAGACTTCCGAGAACGTCCGCGCGGCAGTACGGATAACATCTGCCCTCGGCGAAGATAACGCGGTGATCGGCTATGATGTCAGGACGTATTACACTTCCGCGGCAGGCGGCGACGCGGTGGATACGTTGAACGCTGCGCTTAGCGAGATGATAAACCGCAGGGTGCTGCTCAACGCGGGGGTCGCTCCCGAAAATTATGCCTCTACGCAAGTCTCGATCTCTACGTCACGTATAGAGGCAGGCTCTAAGGAGTTGAACTTTATTCAGAGCGCGCTGAATTATTTCGTCCCTATCGTGGTATCGCTGGTGCTGTTTATGCTGATATTCAGCTACGGCGGCACGGTTGCGCAGTCGATAGCTACCGAAAAGACAAGCCGCGTTATGGAGTTGCTGCTCACGTCGGTGAGACCGCTGGCAGTCGTTATCGGTAAGGTGCTCGCGATGGGTGTGGTGAGCTTCGGGCAATTTACGATAATGGGTATTGTCGGGTTTGCGAGTTTTGTGATATCCGCGCCGTTCGGTATGCTGGGCAAGGCTATGGATATCGCGAAAGACCCCGCGGTCCAGGAGGCTCTCGCCAACGCGGCGCAGGGCGCGGGAGGCGTACAGACTTCGGAAATGGAGATCGCGGCGGCTGTCAACGATCTGCTCGCAGGCTTCAGTCCGCTGAACATTCTTCTGATAATCGTGATCTTCCTGCTTGGCTTCGTGTTCTTCTCGCTTATCGCGGCTCTGGTGGGCGCTTCGATATCGCGTATGGAGGATCTGCAGCAGGCGATGATGCCGTATTCGCTTACCGGTGTGCTGGGAATGTACCTTGCGTATATGCCCGTTTTCGGCAACATCGACTCGCTTGACACGGGCATGGTGACTACCAATCCCGTGCAGATATTCTCGTACTTTTTCCCCGTCAGTTCGCCGTTTGCGCTGCCGAGCGCTATTATGCTCGGTACGCTGGAGCTGTGGCAGTCTGTTGTGGCAGTCGCGGTGCTGGCTGCGGCGGTCATACTGGTTGCTGTTATCGTCAGCAAGGTTTACGAGGCTATCATTCTTCACAACGGCAACCGTATCAAGTTTGGTGATATTCTGAAAATGGCTGTGCGCAAGTGACCGTAAAAATATTCAATTTTCCAAAGAGCTTTTCCCACTTTCGTTGGCGCAATTTGTTTTAAACCATTTCCGTCCAGGCGTTTCATAATGGCTTGGAAACGGTATCCGCAAAGACCTTTCTCCTCCGTAAGAGTTTGTTCGGTATCTTTTGTTGAAATACCAAGCAGGCTCTAAGCACGAAGATCTCTAGCGTGCCGCAATTGGTGAGACCCGTTGACGCTTGCCTTGACGAAGACTGTGCGATACATTATATTTCGCAAGGGGGTTCTGTCCGAGTTTTTCCTCACTTCCGAATTTGGGCTTGGCTGCCGAATATTCTTCGGTATCCTTTGAGGTTGCCTTTTGCGTTTTCCTTGGTGCTTATTGAAGCATAACATATGAGCGCCTGCAATAAAATGCAAAATTTTCACAATAAAAAGTGCCGTCAGATTTTTTGCCTGACGGCACTTTTATACTCTCCGCCGCTACAAACCGCACATAACGGAGAGTATATATTCCCTTATTACAGCTCAAAATTGCCCTTTGCGAAATCAAATGTCGCAAAATAATCCTCGGGAGTTTCGGCGCGGCGTATCAGTTTTACGCTGTTGTCCTCGCGAAGGAGAAGCTCGGCGCTCCACAGCTTACCGTTATAATTGTAGCCCATGGAGAAACCGTGCGCACCCGTATCATGGATAGCGATATAGTCGCCGAGGTCTATTTTCGGGAGCATACGATCAATCGCGAATTTGTCGCAGTTCTCGCAGAGTCCGCCCGTCACGTCGTACTTATGATCGCAGGGAGCGTTTTCCTTGCCCAATACGGTTATATGGTGATAAGCGCCGTAAATAGCGGGTCGCATTAAATTCGCGGCGCACGCGTCGAGCCCTATGTACTCCTTGTAGATATGCTTTTCGCGGATAGCCGTTGCGATAAGCATACCGTAGGGCGCGAGCATAAAACGTCCGAGCTCGGTAAACAGCGCGACATTGCCCATTCCCGCGGGAACGAGGATCTCCTCGTAAGCCTCGCGGACTTTTTCGCCGATGACTGCGATGTCGTTCGCGGGCTGGTCGGGCTTGTAGGGGATACCCACGCCGCCGCTCAGGTTAATGAACGACAGCTCAACGCCCGCCTTTTCCTTTATCTCGGCAGCGGCTCTGAACATTATCCTTGCGAGGGTGGGGTAATAGTCGTTGGTGAGCGTGTTCGACGCGAGGAAAGCGTGCATTCCGAAACGCTTTGCTCCCTTTGACTTCAATATCTTATAGCCTTCGATTATCTGCTCGTGGGTGAAGCCGTACTTAGCGTCGCGCGGCGTGTCCATAACGTTCGGTGAGCCGTCGGTTTTAAATTCTCCGCCGGGGTTGTAGCGACAGCAGATGGTCTCGGGTATGCCCGTCAGCTTGTCGAGTATATCAATGTGCGTGAAATCGTCGAGATTGATTATCGCGCCGAGCTCAAATGCTTTCTTGAAATCCATATCAGGGGTGGCGTTGGAGCTGAACATTATGTCGTGATTTTTGGCTCCCACCTCGTCCGACAACAGCAGCTCGGTATAGCTGGAACAGTCAAAGCCGCAGCCCTCCTCCTGCAATACCTTCATAATGAACGGGTTGGGGGTCGCCTTTACCGCGAAATACTCGCGGAAACCCTTGTTCCACGAAAACGCTGCTTTAAGGGCGCGGGCGTTTTCGCGTATTCCCTTTTCGTCGTAAATATGGAAGGGGGTGGGATAGCATTTTACTATCTCGTCTATCTGTTCCTTTGTAACAAAAGGTTTTTTCTCTGCCATTTTGTGTACCTCTCTTTTGTTTATTTATTTTTGCGGAAAACGGAAAATATTTTTCCGAAAAATCTCGTAATGGGATTTCCGATTTTCCTGTTGACCTGCGCAAGCAGATTTCGCGCGTTATCGTTTGGCAGAATCTGCATTGACCTTTCAAAGCATTCCTTCGCTTTTCGATAATCGCCCGCCGCCATATAAACCCGCCCTAAGTCCGTATATCGGTAATGTATATAATGTTTCTCGCGAAGCTCGGGAGTATCGCAATAGTTGATACAGAAGGTCAGACAGTCTATCGCGTCTTGTATCAGCTCTGGAGTGGAATAATTCTCGTCCTCGACTATTTCCTCTAGCGTCGTGTAATATTCCCATTGGAGATCGTATGATTCGGGGTCAAGCTCTATCGACTTGCGGTAGTACCTTATGCCGTTTTCAAGATCCTGCCCGAACACCGTTATCATACAGCCCAAATGCGAATAAAACTTCGCGAGCGCCTGCCGCTCCTCAACGCTTTGCGGCGGATACCGTTCGATTATCTCCTCCGCGTCGGCAATATACGCGCGTTTAATGTCGGGAGTTTCAAATTTGACCCTGTCGTATTTTGCGTTGAACGCGGATACATCTTCATTTATCCGTGCCGTGTTATCAGCCATAAAATTACCTTTCTTTTTTCTATATTAAACGTTCATATACTTGTTGAGGAATTCTATCGACAGCTCTATCCAGCGGCGGCAGCCCTTCTGCCAGTAATACTCGTTGTAGCCCGTTGCCTTGTCGCAGGTCGATAAGCCGTGAGGTCCTTCGTCGAACAGGTGAAGCTCGACGGGTATCTTATTGGAAATACACGCCTTCGCCATTACAAGCGAATTGTGCGCGGAGACGCTGCCGTCGTTGGCGGTGTGCCACATGAAGATCGGCGGGGTTTTCGGCGTAACGCGGTTCTCGAGCGACAGTCTTGACAGGTCGGAACGGTTCGGGTCGCTGCCGAGCAGCACCTCGAAGCTGCCGACGTGCGGAGAGGTCACGCCGCTGATAACCGGATAGCACAGTACCGCCGCGTCCGGGCGCAGCTCCTCGGGCTCGCAGTCGATGGTCTTGACGATGGAGTTGTCGTTCCACATGGTCGCGAGACAGCCCGCGAGATGCCCCCCCGCAGAACAGCCGAGCACGGCGATCTTCTTCGGGTCGATGTGGAACTCCTCGGCTCTCATGCGTATTTTGTAGAACGTATAGGCGGCATCGATCAGCGGCGCGGGGAAGCGCGTGTTGCAGGAATATGTAACGACGAACGCCGAGTAGCCCGCCGCGAGATACTGCAATGCGATAGGCTCGCCCTCGCGGTCGGAGCAATACTCGTAGCCTCCGCCCGGGAAGATCACCACGGACGGGCGCTTTTCGCAATACTCGACGCCCTGTATCATATCGGGCAGATACGCCTTTACAAACGCGGTCTTTTCGGGATTTATCGAAAAAGTCTTTACGGTCATAACTATACCCCCATATTTTGTTTTTGTAACTTAGTTTAATTATAGCATTTTCTTTTGTATAAATCAAGGGGGTAAATCAGAATTTACGGTAACTTGGAGATGCTGTCTTTTAAAACGCTCTTGACAAATCGCGGGAAAGATGTTATAACTAGAGTGCAGCCAAATCGACTTATAAAGGAGAATAATATGGATATCAGCAGTGCGAGAGTTTTTATGAAGGAATGTTTTGAGAAGCTTTACACAAAATTGAGCGAGGAAGCGCCTGTTGCGCTGAAAATGTGCGATCTTCCCGATGATATGCTGGCGGACGGCGCGGATCCCGCCGAGGAGTGGAATACATGGAAGCTGATTCCGTCCGCCGTTACCGACGAGGATATTGCAGGATACGAAAAAGAGTACGGGCTGAAATTCCCGAACTGCGTTAAGGCGTTTTTCAGCACCTGTCATCATTGCTTTTGCGGCGCGGTGGGAAGAAATATGTCAGACGAGCCGCTTGCCGAGCTTGACAACGCGTTCAATCCGCACCTTACGGCAAACGGTTATCTTCCGTTTGCATGGGACGTGGAGGGTTACTATATCCGCTGCGTCGACCTCGCGAATATGCCCGACGAGGAGAATTGCCCTGTTGTGCAGTTCCCGCATGAGGAGCTGTTCGATCTGCAATACGAATTCGAGTACAATGGGGAGGAGATACCGGGGGAACAGCTCGAAGAGCTTGCCGAGCGCGTGTCCGATAACTTTTACGCTTATCTTAACAGCATCCTTGACAGCGTGTGATGTTCGCTGCGGAGGAAAAAATATTTTTCCCCTCTTGACAAACCGAAAAAAAGATGATATAATATAATTTGTAAATATTTTTAAATGTGTCGAAGGGAAATAAGTCCGCGGCGGGCATTTTCAGAGAACCGTTGTGTGGTGCGAAACGGCAATGCTGTGCGGATATAGCTCCTCCCCGAGCAGAACGGTTGAAAGCGGCTGATGTCGGAAAAGTAGATCGTTTCGGGTTCTCCCGTTACAGAGAAATGCGTTGGTTGACGCATACGAGTGGGCGGTGTTGTGAAACGCCGTCAACGAGAGTGGTACCGTGGACCGGATCCCGTAAAGCGGGTTTTTGGCTTCATCTCTCGATCCGTTGCGGGTCGGGAAATGGGGTCTTTTTTGTTGCCCATAATACCCGCGAAAACGATATTATAGGAGGAAAACACAATGAAATTCGCAGACAAGTACCAAAGACGTTATTTTATGCCGCCGTATCCCTGTCTTGACTGGGCGAAAAAGGAGTACGTCGACAAGCCGCCGATATGGTGCAGCGTCGATCTTCGCGACGGAAATCAGGCGCTCATAATTCCGATGAGCTTGGAGGAAAAGCTCGAGTTCTGGAAATATCTGATCGACGTGGGATTTAAGGAGATCGAGATCGGATTTCCCGCCGCGAGCGATACCGAGTACGAGTTCTGCCGCGCGCTTATCGAGCGCGATCTTATTCCCGACGATGTTGCCGTTCAGGTGCTTACACAGTCTCGCGAGCACATCATCAAGAAAACGTTTGAGGCGCTCGAGGGCTGCAAGAACGCGATAGTTCACCTGTACAATTCCACCTCCGTGGCTCAGCGCGAGCAGGTGTTCCGCAAGAGCAGGGAGGAGATAATCGAGATCGCGACAAGCGGCGCTAAGCTGATGAACGAGTACAAGGCGAACACCAAGGGCAATTTCCGCTTTGAGTACTCGCCCGAAAGCTTCACGGGAACCGAGCCCGAATTCGCCGCAGAGATATGCAACGCGGTCATAGACATATGGAAGCCGACCGCCGACAACAAGGTCATCATAAATCTGCCCGTTACCGTCGCGGAGAGTATGTCGCACGTTTACGCTCAGCAGATCGAATATATGTGCAAGGAGCTGCATGACCGTGAGAACGTTATCGTATCGCTCCACCCGCACAACGACCGCGGCTGCGGCGTTGCCGATACCGAAATGGGCTTACTGGCGGGAGCGGACCGCGTGGAGGGTACGCTGTTCGGCAACGGCGAGCGCACGGGCAACGTCGACATAATCACACTGGCGCTGAATATGTACACTCACGGGGTCGAGCCTAATCTCGACTTCACGAACCTCCCCGAGCTTGTGGAGGTTTACGAGCGGCTTACGAGAATGAGAGTTTACGAGCGTATGCCGTACAGCGGTCAGCTGGTGTTCGCGGCGTTCTCGGGCTCGCACCAGGACGCTATCGCGAAGGGCATGAAGTGGCGCGAGGAGAAAGACCCGGCCCACTGGAACGTGCCGTATATCCCCGTCGACCCGCACGATCTCGGCAGGGAGTACGAGGGCGACGTTATCCGTATCAATTCGCAGTCGGGCAAGGGCGGCATAGGCTACCTTATGGAGCAGAACTACGGCATTATCATGCCGCCGAAGATGAGAGAGCATTTCGGATATACCGTCAAGGGCGTTTCCGACCGCGCTCACAAGGAGCTTAAGCCCGCGGAGGTTTACGAGATATTCGAAAAGACCTACGTCAACCTGAATAAAAAGCTGGAGGTCGTAGAGGCCCACTACACGCAGGGCGAGCAGATATCCGCGGAGGTCACGGTGAAGATAAACGGCGAGCCGCGCAAGCTTAAGGGCGCGGGCAACGGTCGTCTCGACGCGGTCTCCAACGCGATAAAAGACGGTCTGGGCTTTGACTACACCATTTCGACGTTCACCGAGAACGCCGTCGAGCAAAGCTCCAAGTCCAAAGCCGCGTCCTATATCGGCATTACGCTCCCGAGCGGCGCTGTCGGCTGGGGCGTTGGTATCGATACCGATATCATCAACTCGTCTATTAAGGCGCTTATTTCGGCTATCAACAATTCGGGTCTTATATAAAGTGAATTTTCCGAATAAAATAAGCGAAAGATTTTCTCTTTCGCTTATTTTATTTTCAGTTAATTTTTTGAGCCCGTTATTCCACAAGAGTAAATTCGCCAATGGAAGCAATTATCGTGTTCGTTTGTTCGTTGAATCTGAATCCCGCGTTGGATTTTAAAAGTTCCTTACGGTCGGTTATTTCATTGAAACGATCCACCATGATAGCATACGAGCTGCCCGGCAAACCTACATATTTCAGTTGGTAAAGTTTTTCGGCACAGTAAAGCTGCTTAAGCTCGTCAAGTTGTGATGTCGAAATCGCCTGGGTTACGGGGAAGTCACCATCAATAGAAGCACTCTCTAATGACTGTGCAAGCGCATAGTTGGCATCGATAGCCGCCTCTGTCAGCGATTTGTCAATGTCGGTTCCTTTAAGTGTAAGGAAATCGGGGTTGACCTCTATCCACATCTCGGCATTCACATCACCGTTAAGATAATATGTTCCCGATTTAAGAATATCGTTTATCTCTGTGTCAGCCTCCGCCGTAGAATTCGCAATGTTCAGCGATACCGCGGCAACACCGCCGCCAACGCCCAACACTGCTGCTATGATAACCGGTATAATAATCTTTTTCATAAAAAAACACCTTGCCTTTCTCTAAAATAAAAATTACTTAACGTATGTCAACGAAGATTGAAACGAAGATATTGATACACTGCCAAATAAAGGGACTGTAACGCGACCAGAAGCAACGTAATCTTGAATTCTCGGATCATTAATAAGGACATTTCCATTTATATCAACCTTAGCAGCATAAGGAAAAATCACAAAGAACCCATCAGAACCACCGCCCAGTGTATATGCGCTGTAAGAAGCCGTGACATAGCAATTATAATTAGTATCCTGATAGGTATAAATCGTTACATTCCCTTCTTTAGCCCATATGTATCCGTCATTGACATTGTTGGTATACTTTCCCATTACTCTGGGGTTATAAATATCCCCATCGGCTAACGTTGCGGAATATGCCGTGACAGTCAGCATAAATGAAGCGGCAAACGCAACGGCGATACAAGCCATTCTTTTAATTTTTAAACCCATTTAACCATATCCTTTCAATAAACATTCTATTTTTTATATTATATTACAATTCATAATTTTTGTCAAGCAAAAAAATTTTTTTTGGAAAAAAACGGCATAACAAACAAATCTACACACAAAATTTTATGTAAGTTTATAAGCAAAACCGCAAAAATTTGCAAACCCCTTTACGGTATCTCGGTTGGAGATGCCGTAAAGGGGTTTCTTTCTAAACGAACTAACCTGCTTCACTCTCTCTTGATAGCCTCAAGCGCGGAGATATGCACCGCCTTGTTGGCGGGATAAAACCCGGAGCCGAGACCGATAACTATTGAGAAAACGATCGCGAAGCCCGCGAGCCAAAGCGGAACTATCGACACGGGGGAGCTTTCGGGGAGCATTACCGATATCAGCGTCTGCCACCATTGCCCAAAGCCCTCTACAATGCTGAAGTCGGGCTTTTGCGAAACAAGATTTATCACGAGCGAGATGATGTAGCTGATGGCCGCGCCCGCGATACCGCCGATAAGTCCGATAAATCCCGCCTCCATAAGAAACGTTGCGCGGATATTGCCGAGATAGCAGCCGAGCGCTTTCATAACGCCTATTTCGCGGGTGCGCTCGGAGATTGACATTATCATGGTGTTTGTAATGCCGAGCGCCGCGACGAACAGCGAGACCGCTCCCAGACCGCCGAACATCATCTGACGCTGACGAGCCTCCTCCTGCATGGGCTTGCGTATCGACTCCATTGACGAGGTGGAATAGCCGAGCTTTTTGATATCGTTTTCAACCTCCTCGACTTTGGAAATGTCGACGGTCTTGACGTATATCTGATTGTATGTAAGCTCCTTTTTGTTCCCCGTGGGGAATACCATTTTCTGAAGCGCTTGGAGGTCGGTCACGGCGAAGATAAAGCCCTCGCTCGTCGCGTAGTCCTTGTTGTAGTCCTGCTTTACAACGCCCGTTACCTTGATTTTCTGCTCGTACTTCTTTTCATAGTCCTCGTAGCTGTACATCTGCATGGTCATTTCCTGACCGCACAGATTTAAATACGGATCGGGCAGCTCGGCGTTTTCGTTATACGTATCGTAGCCAAGCTCGGGATCGTATGTGTACATAAAGCTCCAGCGGTCTATCATATTGCTGCCGTCCGGACGCTGAGTGTCCATAAGATTGTAGGCGGCGAACTCTCCTGCAAGAACCTCGAACGGCTCTCTAGGGAACGTTCCTTCGACAAGCTCCAGACCGAATTTCTCCATAGAGCCCTTGCTGAAGCCTACGATATTCGCCCAGTTCATCTGATAACGGTCGCGCTCGCCCGCGGTGAGCTCGTAGCCGATATTGTCAAGCGAGGCTTTTCCTATCGCGACCTCAACGCCGGGAATATTTTCGAATTTTCGTATCGCCTCGTCGTTGAGCTTCGCGTTCTGTCCTCCCGAGTATACCTGGATAAGCGTAAGGTCGCCCATCTCGGCAAGCGCCAGCTCCATTGAATTCTGCATTCCTATACCTATGGACAGCATTGTCACGATAGCGCAGCAGCCCACGATAACGCCCAGCACCGTAAGCAGCGTTCGGCTTTTTCGGCGGCGAAGGTTCTGAAGGCAGATCTTTATCATGTCACTAAGCTTCATTTGTCTGTCCTTTCGTTATACGGTTGTTGTGTTGTTGTCGTTATTGTTGTTGGTATTGTTAGTCTCGGGCTTTTTGTCGTCGAATTCGTCTTCCCAGTCGATGTCCGCTTCTGTGAGCGCGCTCTTCTTTTTCTTCTTATGCTTCACGATAAGGATCGTCGCGGTGATACCGCCGACTACGATAACGCCTATGCATATCCATACGATCACCCACGGGAAATTTCCGCCACCCTCAATTCCTGGCTCGTCAATTCCAGGCTCAAAAGTGCCGGGGTCGATAAATCCGGGGTCGAACATATCCTCCACTTCAAAGCTTACGGGGAATTCCTTTGTTACTTCGGTTAGAGTAGCGTCTTCATAAGTGACCTTGATAGTGAATTCGCAGGTGCCAGGCATATACGGGTTGACGATAAAGTCAAACGAGCCGTTGCCGCCAGGCTGTACCGTGCCTATTACCTTGGAAGTGGAGAGAGCGCCGACGTCGCCGACGATCTCAGCCTTGACGTTGGATATCTCGCTTCTGCCCTTGTTGAGGTATGTGGTGGTTATGTACATATCCTGCCCGACTGTTCCGGGGTAGGTGGGGACGTTTACCTCGAAGGTCATCTTGTCGGGCTGATAAACGGGAATGAAGATAGTCTGCTCAAGATTTGCGGTAGAACGCGAGCCGCCTTCAACGTAATCGTACTTGAGAGATACCGAGATAGAGGATGTGCCCGTTTCCGCTGTCGCGAGCGCCTTGAGCGGGATAGTTTCCGAAATTTCACCGTCCGCGTTTAAGGCGGGATAATAGAACGTATTCGTGCCGCCGAAAATGTTTACGCTGCCGCCCGCGTTGACTGTCATTATAACGTTTTCAACACCCGTAAGCGAGCTTGTGTTAAACAGCTTGAGCGCGAGGTTGAACGGATCACCCGCGGGAATCTGCTCCGCGCCGATGTCATAGGATTTGATTATGATATTAGGCACTGCGACATTGCCGCCGCCCGAACCGCCTCCGGACTCGCTTGCGATTATAGTTACCGACGAATCGCTTTCGGCGTTCTTCTTTACGCCGCCGTCAATGTAGGCGTAGCTGATATGCGCGGTGATGCCCTGCTTTACAGCCGCTATCGAATTAACGGTGCGGAACTTCACCCTTACGCTTGCCGAGCCCTTAGCGGCGATAGATCCGACTTCGGCAGTCTCCGTGCCGTCGACGAAGTAGAGCGAATCCGACGCGTCGAGGAAGAGATAAACGTCCTCCGCGGGGGTATCGCTGAAATTGCGGACCGTGAGCGTGTACTCATACTCCGAACCCGCCGTTATCGGCAGCGCGAGCGTCTGCCCCGTGATCTTGATAGTGGGTGCGCTTACCTCCGCGAGGTCTGCGGTGCTCGCGGGAACGTTCACAGTGGAGGTTGCCGTTCCGATAGTTTCTCCGCTTGTGCCGTCGTAATAATAGTGCAGTGAAATACCGAAGGACTGCTTTGCGGAATTGATCTTTCCAAGAGCCTTATAGCTGATCTTCACGGTCGCTGTGCCGTTCGCCGAGATCGAGCTTATATCCTGCGAGCTGCTTCCGTCGGTGAGAATAACGTCGTCGGAGGCGGTGGTCTCAACGAGGATGCGCTTGGCTTCAAGATTGCCGAGGTTTTTAAGTTCGACGTTGAAATATCCGCTTTCTCCGCTTTTGATCTCGGAGATGTTGCTCGGGGTGATTTTGAATATCGGCTCAGCGCTTGTCGAGCCGTCGTTGGATATTACCGCGGGAATATTTACGGTCGCGCTTGCGCTGCCTATGGTTTCTCCGGTGCCCGTATCGTAGTAATAACGTATGGATATACCAAAGGACTGTTTAGTAGAGGTGATCTTGCCAAGCGCCTCATATCTTATGACGATGCTTGTTGAATCTCCCGCCCAAATAGAGCTGATATCTCGGGATTCACTTCCGTTCGTGAGGACTACATCGTCGGGAGCGGTAACCTCGATCAAAATACGATGGGCGTTGACCGAGCCGAGGTTTTTCAGTTCCAGTGTGAACATACCTCTTTCACCCGCTTTGATATCGCTTATGCCGCTTGCGTTGATCTTGAAGATCGGTTCAGCGGCGCCCGTGTCGGGAGCGGGGTCCGGAGACACAGTCGTCTCACGGCATTCCGTTATCGCGAACGAAAGATCGGTAAAGTCGCCGCTGATGTCCGAGTATCCTATCATAAATGCGAAAGAATTGCTGCCGCCAAGCCATGTGCACTTAAGCGTGATGGTATATTTGAGCGGGTCGCTGTCCGCGCAAACTTTTTGTATATCCGCAGCCTCGCACTTAAAGCTGCCCATGGATTTGGTGAAAATGATATCGGAATCATCAGCTTCAGAGCCCTTCAGCAGACGGTCCATAACGTTAATCGTCAGTTCAAAGGGCTTGTTTGCAGTGATCGAGGAGAGCGGCTTGGACTCTTCGGGGGTTTCCGCGTCAGGATCGGGTATCGACATAACGGTGTATCCGAGAACCTCGGGCTTTGCGGCTGGCTCCGAAGCCTCCGCATAGGCTTTGTATGTAGTTGAAACGGGTGTTGTTCCGATAGATGAAACAGCAATAACTGCGCCCGCAATAAATGCCGCCGCTTTCTTAAATAGCTTGTTCATTTGTTTCTCCTTTAACTGTGTCATTTTTAGCGTTTTTAGTGTCGCTGACGATTCTGCCGTCCACAAGAGTTACTATCCTGTCGGCATATTGGGCAAGCTCGGGGTCGTGAGTTACCAGAACGATCGTCTGATCGAATCGCCGTGCAAAGCTTCTTATCATTTCCATGACCTCTATAGTGGTCTTGGAGTCGAGATTTCCCGTCGGCTCGTCCGCAAAGACCACGTCGGGGTGAGCGATAAACGCGCGGGCAATGCCGACGCGCTGCTGCTGACCGCCCGACATCTGCTTGGGGTAGTGGTTGAGACGGTTGGCGAGCCCAACCTTTTTAAGTATCGCCGCGGACTTTTTCATTCGTTCGCGCTTAGATACTCCGCGGAACATAAGCGGAACGGCAACGTTCTCCGCCGCGTTCATAAACGGCAGCAGATTGTACGACTGAAACACAAAGCCGATATGCTTCTGTCTGAACTCCGCAAGCTCCTTTTCGGACAGCCGAGTTACCGCGACGCCGCGAATGTACACATCGCCGTATGTAGGCTTTTCCAGCCCCGCGAGCTGATTGAGCAGTGTGGACTTTCCCGAGCCGGATGTTCCGAAAATACAGCAGATCTCTCCCTGCTCAATGTCGAGATTTATCCGCTTGAGGGCGACGACCGTGTCGTCCTTGAGACGATATTCCTTGCGCAGATCGCGCACGCGAATCATGATTTTTTTCTTTTTAGCGCCGGTTTCCATAGTCCTCCTTTCCCGATTACCGGCACGGATCGACCATTACCTTAAATGTTGATATGCAGACCCGTCAGCCGTGATCGTTAGTAAAATGCAAAAATAAACGAATGGTAAACGTTTTGTGGTTTTTTGAGAGATTAAGTGTCAAAAAATCGCAGTTTGAAAATCGTCTATTATACTTGAATTATACCATGTTTTTCCTGTCTTGTCAATAGCTTTAGGCGCTGTAACAGTATATTAGACAAACGGGTATTTTCATGTGTCTTTTTCAACCTTATGTTTTCTGTAAAAGGTTGTTTCGCAAATATTCCCGTGCAATGTGTACGTCAATACATGATCCGTGCAAAAAACTTAAAATAATTTCTTTTTCGCACATGGATATCGACCGAAAACGCGCGGCTAACGTGATATAATGCGGTTACGGACAAGCTCCGCCTACCGCGCCCGATGAAAGACAGAGGGTAAAGACGGCGGGGGAAATTCGCGAAAAATTGGGGAGGAATCAAAATGCTGAAAATATATAATGACGGAAAACGCATTACCGCCGCGCTCTCGGGCGATATCGACCACCACGCCGCCCGTGAGTTCAGGACGGCGCTGGACGAGCTTATAGCGCGGTCGCGTCCCGAGCTGCTGATATTGGATATGGAGCAGGTAGGCTTTATGGACAGCTCCGGTATCGGTCTTATACTTGGACGGCTGAAATCGGTGCGCGCGGCAGGCGGCGAGATATTGATAAAAAATGCGCGTCCCGAGATTGCCGCCGTCATAAAACTGTCCGGTCTGGGAACGCTGCTTGTCGAACCGAAGAAACAAGAGGCTAAGCTGTAAAGGAGAATATCATGAAAAGAATTTCCGTAAACGAATGTAAGGTGCGGTTTCCCGCGCTGTCGAGGAACGAGGGGTTGTCGCGTTCGGCAGCCGCCGCGTTTGCCATCCAGTGCGATCCGACGGTGGAGGAGATATCCGCGATAAAGACCGCGGTATCGGAAGCGGTGACTAACGCGATAGTACACGGCTACCGCGATATGAACGGCGAGGTCGAGCTGCTTATGCGGCTGTACTCGGACAATGCCGTGTACATACAGATCAAGGACAAGGGCAGGGGTATTCCAGACGTGCGGCAGGCAATGCAGCCGACCTACACCACCGCTCCCGCCGACGAGGAGCGCTCTGGTCTCGGTTTTACCGTAATGGAAAGCTTTATGGACAAGGTACGTGTGCGTTCGGTCGAGGGCAGGGGCACTGTCGTGACAATGGAAAAGAAGATCGTGGGAAAACTCAATGACGAGAGATGAGTTTATCGCGGCAAATCTGCCGCTCGTTCACTCGCTTGCCAACCGTTTCCGAGGGCGCGGCATCGAATACGAGGATCTTTTCTCGGCGGGCAGCGTGGGTCTCGTAAAGGCTTATGACAACTTTGACGAGTCGCGCGGGCTGTGCTTTTCGACGTATGCCGTCCCGGTAATACTCGGCGAGATCAGGCGGCTGTTTCGCGACGGCGGTGCGGTGAAGATGAGCCGTTCGCTTAAGGAGCTGTCGCTGAAAGCCGCAAGAGCGCGGGACGAGTTATCGAAGAACGGTACGGAGCCAACTATAAATGAACTTGCCGACTATCTGGGAGTATCCCCCGAGGACGCTGCCGAAGCCGTTGCGGCGGGACTTCCTCCCGTATCGCTTACATCCGCGGAGGACGGCGGCGAATACGATCTCCCCGAAGAGAGCGGCGAAAGTGCGCTTATCGACAAGCTCGCGTTGCGGCAGTGCCTGTCCGAGCTCCCCGAGGAGGATCAACGGCTTATTATTCTCCGCTACTTCCGCGACCAGACTCAATCCCAAGCTGCCGCTGTTCTGGGAATGTCGCAGGTGCAGGTTTCGCGGAGGGAGAGAAAGATATTGGAGGAGCTTAGGGCACTGCTAATATAAATTAAAAGTGATCCGCGGCTTGAGAAACACCTTGCAACATAAATTTCGATTTACCCCATTATGAAAAATTTAAATAATGAAACCATTTTCGTAATCATTTGGTATTACTATTGAAAGCAATAAATTTCACAATGAAAGCGAGGAATATATATGAAAAAATATTTGACTGCATTTGCGGCTGTTATCGCAGCCTTGTCGCTGGCGGGGTGCTCGGCGGAGGGTATTGCTCCGATTGTCGGTGCGGGTTCGGGCGGTTCGAGCGAATCGGGGACTGCGGGGAGCTCGGGCAGATTTGAGGGTTCGGATATCGGCGGCAGGAAGGAAAGCTTTATCGACAAGATCAATGGGATATTTGACGGAGGTTCTAAAGATATGTCGGAGACGGCTGACGAGGGTCTCCTTGCCGAGGCGACAGCGCCGAGCGGTGACTATGCGGGCGTTGCTATACTTCCCGATGATTGTATTATCGACGATCCAGAGATAACGCCGCAGTCGGGTCTGCTTACGGGCGGCGAATGGAACGATAACGCACACTGGGCGGACTGGAACGCGCTTTACGGTTCGCGCGAGGACTGGAAAGGATACAAGAACGTCTGGAACACCGTTGACGATTACCGCCTTACGGTAACGGTAGTCTCCGACGGCAAGCCGCTTGAGGGCGCAAAAGTGTCTTGGGGCGGTTCCGTGTCGGCAGTTACAAACAATAAGGGCGAGGCGTATCTGTTCTCGGACGGTATGCCCTCTGAGGTTACGGTCACTTGTGGCGATAAGAGCGCCACATCGCTTGTAGATTGGGTTCTCGATGAACACGACCTATACTTTTCGGTTGATCTGGACGGAGCGGTCTCACCGATCTCTCAAAAGCTCGACCTGATGATAATGTGCGATACTACCGGGTCTATGGGCGATGAGCTTGAATACCTCAAGGTAGAGCTGGAGGATATCATCAAGAACATTAAATCCAATAACGCCAATATCCCGACGCGCGTTTCCGTTAATTTTTACCGTGATACCGACGACGAGTATGAGGTTCGGCAGTTCCCGTTCAGCGATAATATCGACGAGGTCGCCGAGGCTATCCGCGAGCAGTCGGCAAGCGGAGGAGGTGATTTTCCGGAGGCTGTGCATACCGCTCTTGACAGCGCGGTCAACAATCACGACTGGGATGAGGACAGCGTGAAGATAATGTTCCTTGTGTTGGACGCTCCCCCGCACGAGGACGCGCAGATAGTCGACAGCGTGAACAAGTATGTCGCTGAGGCTGCCAAAATGGGTATACGTATCGTACCGATAGCGAGCAGCGGTATCGATAAGTCTACCGAGTATCTGCTGCGCGCCATGGCGTTCACAACAGGCGGTACGTATACATTCCTCACGGATGACAGCGGGGTGGGCGGAAGTCATATTGAGCCTACCGTCGGGGCGTATAACGTTGAGAAGCTAAAGGATATGATGATCAGGATAGTCAACGGTTATTTGACATGAGAGGGGCGTTGATGTATGAAAAAAGCTATTATAATATGTATAGCGGTTTTGTGCATTGTGACCGTAAACGGCTGTCAAAAACCGCATACCACCGGAGGACCCGACACTACGGCAACGGCGAAGATTGCCGTGCAGACAGGCTGTTTTGTCAATGAGTGGGATGAGGGCACAGGCGGCGCAGTTCAGCTGCGCGAGTGGCTGAACGGGTTTGAGACCGAGCCCGCGGAGAGCGTTCCAGAGGACGACTGCCTCAGGTACGAGATAGAGCTGACGTTCGGCAGAAGCGAGCCTGAATGCTATGTATATCTCGACTTTGGAGACGAGTGCTATCTTCGCAGCGGCGGAGAGTGGGTCTCCGTCGGAAATCCTTCACCGATACCTGTCGGGTACGCGGGGAATATGGCGGCCGACGTGGGGGATATCATCAAGGTCGAGTATCTTCACAATGCCGAGATAACGGAGCTTGAGCTGTCCGAGAAGGACAAGACGGCGCTTTCAGAGTGGCTCTGCGGGCTGAAATATGAGCGACGCAGGTTCCCCGCGGGTGAGACTCCGGGTGACAGCGACGGCGGTGAGGTCTGGGCGTTCACGTTCAAGACGGGCAGGCTGTCCTATGTCGATAACGGCGAAAGCGAATGTTATCTGTTGTTTGACGGCGAGTGGTATGCCGTCGACAATCCATCCAAAATGCCTATCGGAGCATAAATAGGTTTATATCGTTTCCTGTTAATGGGAATTTTTTCACCGTTTTTCCTGCCCGAACACCCTGATGCTCGGGCAGGGTCTCTTTGCCAAAAAATGGCTTTGCAGTGCGAAATTTAGTGAATTTGCACTTGTGAGTTGCCAATATCCGAAAGTCAAAAATTTTGTATGACAAAGCCGTTTTGTACAGTAGTGTTGAAAACAGCTGTTTATGTTGATTAGATTGTTGAAAACTTTTTGTGCAAGATAAACAAGTGTAACGGTTTTGTTTCGTGAAATATACGTCAAAAAACAGAAAATTGACTTTGAATTGATAAAAAATGAAAAAGACTGTTGACGAGATTGAATTATTTGGATATACTAGAGTTAAGAGAAAGGGAAGCGCCGATATAAATATAGATAGAAAACGGCGAATACTCGGGCGGCTTTATTCTCTTGACGCTAAGACAGCGGAGTATCTCAAAGATCCCCCTACAGAAAGAGAACTTAACGGGCGGCGGACACCGCCGAAGAAAGGTTGCTCGCTGACTAAACACAATGCAATGGAGGTTGTTATTATGTGCATGAAAGACATTGAAGTTAAAAACCAGGTTGGTTTACACGCAAGACCCGCTACATTCTTTATTCAGAAGGCTAACGAGTACAAGTCTTCTATCTGGGTTGAAAAGGAAGAGCGCAGAGTAAACGCTAAGTCCCTGTTGGGTATCCTCTCGCTTGGTATCGTAGGCGGCGCTCAGATCCGCATCATCGCCGACGGCTCCGATGAGCAGCTGGCTGTTGACGGACTGGTTAAGCTGGTTGAGAGCGAATTCGCTGAGTAATTTGCTCGGTCACAAAAATCATTTGGGGCGGAATTTAGGCTGTTAGCCGTACAATGGTACTGCGCGGTCGTACGGTGGTCTTTCGAGAAAGACTTCCTGCGATGCGTATGCCAAAGGCGGCTCGCCTTTTCTGTCCCTTTATTTTTATATTTTTTATGGTGAGACAAAAGATGAGAAAGATTTTTTTGTGCGTTCTGCCGATCCTGCTGGCGATTATGCTGTCGGGGTGTGCTGCGGCTCCCGAGAATTACGGCGAGATAAAAAAGGCTAAGGAGCTATATGAAAAGCTGGATTCCGCGCGGGTTGTTATGGTCGACAATAGCGGCGGCGGGGAGCTTATGGATTTTCGTTTCTATATAAATAAGAAGGACGAGATGATATTCAGCTACGAGAGTTTTGAAAACGGCGACAAGGCGTACAGCGACGGCGTTCAGTTTTTCTACAAGACAGAGGGTGACAGCGGCTGGACGGCTATAACTCCCAATGACGAGGCGTATATCTATAACATCTACAACCGAGATCGGAAGAGCACACGTCTGA
>CAJUMS010000001.1:0-7640 GCA_910587465.1 uncultured Oscillospiraceae bacterium | reverse complement strand
GTGCTCTTCCGATCTATCTACAACCGCAAGTACCGCTATCCGTATGCGCGCGGCGGGCTGTTCTTTCTTGACGGCACGTCGGTGAGCTCCGTTGAGACGGCGGAGGACGGCGGCGACAGGCTTATAGCCTACGTTTACGACTGCGATAAGCTGAATGATTACGCTGTCACGAAGCTTGACGGAGTTTCGGAGTTTTCGGCGCTCACCTGCGTTTACCGTCTGAACGCGGACGGGTATATCACCGAGTTCACCGAAACGGGAACCATAACGGACGATACGGAAACCGTTCGGGATATAGACCTGACATACCGCATAACGGAAATGAATGGGATAAACGTTATTGAAAATCCCGTAGATTATGTTCTCTCGGAGTAAAAAATACGGCAAATTGACGAAAATTCTAGAAAACGGTTGCAAAAAGGTTACAAATATGTTACAATATGTGGGTTAATGAATTATGCGACCGAGGTTATTTTATGACTTTTACAGATAACAAGCGGCGGACGACGGAACGTTCTGCTGTGAAGAAATCGCTTTGCGATGCTGTTGCGTCTATGGGCGAGCTGTTTTTTGAGGCGCTCCTTGCGATATTGACGCTGTTTTGGCACGGTATACTTACGCTTATTGCCGCGATATTGCGCGGGTATGATAGGGTGAAGTTTCCGCTTAAGAGAGTTCTGCGCAGGATCGGTGATTTTTTCGCCTCGCCGTTTATACGCTACTCGAAGGCTATGAAAATGGGCGGCGCGGAGATAGCCAAGGCGCGGCAGGAAAAGGGCGCGTTTGGTGCGGTGTTTGCATGGGCTAAGGTCACGTGGAGATTGGTATTCGGCAAGCGCGGGTGGATCGTAACAATTGCGAATTGGGCGCTGCCTGTGTGCTCGTGTGTGTTCCTGTTCAATATCGTTACATATGCGAATAATCAGAACTACGCGCTTAAGCTGACGGTAAACGGTGATCTTATCGGATATATCTCCAACGAGACCATTTTCACCGACGCGGAGAAAATGGTACAGAAGCGTATCAACTATACGGGAAGCAGCACCGAGATAATTACGTTTGAGCCGAGCTACGAGGTCGACCTTATAGGTACGGGATCGACGCTTACGACCTATCAGCTCACGGATAAGCTGCTGGAGATGCTTGACGCGGATATCGAGCGCGGGTACGGATTATACGTCGGCGACGCGTACTACGGAACTCTTCTTGAGCATGAGAGGGTGGACAAGGCTCTTGACGACTTGCTTGAGACTTACCGCACAGGTGAGGAGAATGAAAAGGTCGAGTTTGACCGCAACATTACCTATACATATGGGCTTTACCTTGCGGACAGCTTTGTTTCCGAGGACGAGATAATACGTCAGCTCACGTCGAAAAGAGAAGTTGCTTCGTATTATACGGTGTTGGACGACGATTCGCCGAGCCTTATCTGCTCAAAGCTTGATATGACATATGAGGAATTGGCGCGGCTTAATCCCGATTTTAACGAGGACGCCGTCCTGCATACAGGGGACAAGATACAGATTACCGTGGATGTGCCGTATCTTACGATAATTATCACGCGTGAGGAACGATACAATGAGCCGATATCGTATACGACGGACTATATCGACGACAGTACGCTCTACGCGGGCAACACATATGAGGATACTACGGGCGTGGACGGTGAACGCTTTGTTGTAGCGAACGTTTCGTATATCAACGGAAATGAGGTCAGCAGGCGGGTGCTGTCGCGTACAACCGTAACTCCTCCCGTGACGGAGATCATCGCGGTCGGCACTAAGCCGAGACCCGACGACGCGGCTCCGGGACAGTCGATCAAAAATGGCAAGCTGTTGTGGCCCGTTGGCGGCGACGGCGGCTATATCAGCGAACTGATAGAGGCGGACGGCGGTTACAGCGGTCACAAGGGAATAGACATAATGGCGGGTTACGGCACTCCCATATACGCTGCGGCAAACGGTGTGGTTGTTTCGTGCTACTGGGGCGATTACAGCCGCGGAAACTACATCATCATTCAGCATGACAACGGCTTGCAGACCTACTATTACCATTGCAGCGATCTGGATACCTACGTCGGCGCGTATGTGACGGCGGGCGACCTTATCGGGCGCGTTGGAATGACCGGCTGGGCGACAGGCAATCATCTGCATTTTGAGGTGCGGCTCGGTGATAATATCGTCCTTAATCCTATTGATTATCTGTAATCAGAGTGTGTTCACATTACCCGAAATGTACGCATTATGCTTTGCAAAACGCTGATTTCGAAACGGATTTTTCGCAGATGTACTTCAAGGATTTTCAACGAAGTTATGCGGAAAATTTGCTGAAAGACTGGCGGTGAGCGGTAATGTTAACACGCTTTGGCAATGATTTCCAAAGGCAGGTTCACAATTTCCTAAAACGGGAATGTGTGCCCGCTTCTTTTTGTGACAAGTTGACAAAAATTTACGAAAACGGTTGCAAAAAGGTTACAAATATGTTACAATAATTTAAGTTAATTGTGTTTGTTATTGGGGAGTTGTTATGACTTTTACGGATAATAAGCGGCGGACGGAGCGCCCTGCTGTGAAAAAAACGCCGTATACCGCGGTTGCGTCTATGGGCGAGCTGTTTTTTGAGGCGCTCCTTGCGATACTGACGCTGTTTTGGCACGGAATACTTACGCTTATCGCCGCGATATTGCGCGGGTATGACAGGGTCAAGCTTCCGCTTAAGAGAACCTTGCGCAGGATCGGCGACTTTTTTACATCGCCGTTTATACGGTACTCAAGGGCGATGAAAATGGGCGGCACGGAGATATCAAAGGCTAAGCGTGAAAAGGGTGCGTTCGGTGCGGCGCTCGCGTGGATGCGGGTCACGTGGAGACTGGTGTTCGGCAAGCGCGGGTGGATCGTAACAATTGCGAATTGGGCGCTGCCCGTATGCTCGTGTGTGTTTTTATTTAATATCGTTACATACGCGAATAATCAGAACTACGCGCTTAAGCTGACGGTAAACGGCGATTTTATAGGCTTCATTTCCAATGAGACCATTTTTGCCGACGCGGAAAAAATGGTGCAGAAGCGTATCAATTATACGGGCAGCAGCACCGAGATAATCACATTTGAGCCGAGCTACGAGGTAGACCTTATAGGAACTGGTTCGACGCTCACCACTTATCAGCTTACGGATAAGCTGCTGGAAATGCTGGACGCGGATATTGCGCGGGGGTATGGTTTGTATGTCGGCGACGCGTATTACGGTACTCTTCTCGAGCATGACAGAGTGGATTCGGCGCTCAACGCCTTGCTTGACGCTTACCGCACTGGCGATGAGAAGGAGCAGGTCGAGTTTGACCGCGATATCACCTATACATACGGCCTTTACCTTGCGGATAGTTTTGTTACCGAGGATGAGATAATTCGTCAGCTTACGTCCAAGAAAGAGGTCGCGTCTTATTATACGGTGGTGGACGGCGATTCGCCGAGCCTTGTCTGCGATAAGTTGGATATGACCTACGAGGAGCTTGCAAGGCTCAATCCCGATTTTGGCGAGGAAACGGAGCTGCATACGGGCGACAGGATACAGATCACTACGGATGTACCGTATCTTACCATAATCATCACACGCGAGGAGCGGTACAACGAGCCTATAGAGTATTCTACCGAGTATACGGAGGATGCGACGCTTTATTCGGACAATAAATACGAGGTCACGAAGGGCGTGGACGGTGTGCGCTTTGTTGTCGCGAACGTTTCGTATATTAACGGAAACGAGGTCGGCAGGAGGGTGCTGTCGCGTTCGACGGTAACACCGCCGGTAACGGAGGTAATCGCCATCGGTACTAAGCCGAGACCTGCCGACGCAGCTCCCGGGCAGACTATCGAGAACGGCAAGCTGCTGTGGCCCGTGGGCGGCTATGACGGCGGCGTCATAATCGAAATGGTATACGGTCACGGAGGCTACGCGGATTGGGGCGGTCATAAGGGTATCGATATCCAAGCCTCTTACGGTACTCCGATATACGCGGCGGCGAACGGTGTTGTTGTCTCGTCGGTATTCGATAACGGCTGGAATGGCGGACGCGGAAATTATGTTACGATACAGCATGACGACGGCGGTCTGTCGACAAACTACTACCATATGAGCTATGTGTATGCTTATGCGGGTCAGCGCGTCACGGCGGGCGACCTGATAGGCGAGGTCGGTATGACCGGACGAGCCTACGGCAACCACCTGCACTTCGAGGTGCGTATAGGCGGTGACGGAACGGGTACATGGCTTAATCCTATCGACTATCTGCCATGGCATGAGCGCGCTCCGGGAACATTGGAGTGGTAACGATAAAAATTGATCTCCCGAATAGGTTTTCGGGAGATCGTTTTTTTATCAGTAATATACTGCGGAGCCCGTTGCGGAGCTCGTGTCGTAGAGCTCATCTTCTACTTGGGGGTGGATATAGCCAAGGTCGGTAAGCTCCTTTATCATAGCCTCCGCATCGCTGCGCGATATGGCGATATACTGTGAGAAGTAAAGACCGTATACGATATCGTGGCCGTTTGAACGGTATGTTTCAAAATGGGTCATAGAGAAAGGTTTTTCATTGAAGCGCTTTAAGCTGTTTGCGGTCACACGTACTCTTGCCGTTGACGACTCGAAGTGTCTGCCGAATATTATATCGGCAACGTTTATTTCCGATCTTCCTTTTATGATATGCTTTTTGCAGATCGTTATAACCTCGTTTGCCTGCTCGGCGGTGAGGGGGGCGGATTCAAAAGAGGTTTGGTAGCCGTAATCGGGAACGTAGTAATCGGTATTATAGTTTATAGAGAACTTCGCGCTGTCGAGATACTTTGTCTCGGGGCGCGAGTTGATAAGCCCGAAGCCGCCCGTCTTTATCGTGGCGATAAGGAGAACGGCAAATACCGCGGCTGTCGCGGCGTATTTGCCCGCCCATTTGAGGAACGAGAGCAGGTTTATCTTCGCGCGGCTTACTATGATATTTATAATGATATAGATAACTCCCGCGATAAGCAAGCCCCAGAACGCAAGATCGCTCATAACGGAGAAAGAGAATACCGTTACGCAGCCTGTGAACATTATTATCTCGAAGAACAGGCGGCTTGCTATCGGCGTACCGACCGTTTTAGCGTCGCGCTTTACGTAGATAAGCCCCGAGAGGAGCATTACCGCGAGCGATATCGCGCAGTTTACCGCGCAGTGCGGAATGAGATCGTCGACATAGCCGAATACGTAGATAAGTCCCCAATAGCCGAGGTCGATAATGGTATCTGTATCTAAAAAGCTTATATTTATGCCCGCGCTGCCGCATATGACGTTGTTGATGTAAGCGAGCGGCATTGCGTTGATGATGAACATCAGTATAAGCGAGAAGTAGGCGCTCTCGGCGAACGCTCCGCAGCAGCACGCGGACAGTACCGCTATCGCCATTATGAACAGGCTCGCCGCGAAACAGCCGAATACTATCGAGAACAGATATTCCGACGCGCTCGGAATATCCGTGGTCTTGAGCTTTATCATCGCGCATATCAGCGCGATGCCGTTGCCGCCGAGAGTCGCGATGATAAGCGGCGCGATCTGAAGATAAACCAGACTGAGCAGCTTCGATAAAAAGCGTTCGCTCGCCTTTATCGGGAGCGCCATGGAAACGTCGCAGAGCTGCTGGTTGTTCATATCGCGGAAAACGTTAAGCGCGGTGAAGTAGCTTACGATAACGCCCGCGCAGGCGAACAAGAGCCCCCATGTTGACGGGACGAATGACGCCGTGCCGTATCCCATATCGTGGTAATAGTACGCCTCCCAGTTGAACAGTGCCAGAATAATCGACACGCCGTACAGCACCAGCGTGATTATCGCGAGCTTTTTGTGGATGCGCACCTCCGCCAAAGCGGCGCGGGCGATTTTTTTGAAAGATATTTTATATGTTGTAGCTGATGTTTGAGCCATAGCCTCTCGCCTCCAATTCGTAGATAAATATTTCTTCAAGGGTCAGCGGTATAAACTCGCTGATCTCGCAGTCGAACGCGTTTGTTTTCGCGGTGATCTCCTCCTCCGAGCCGCGCACTACCGCCTGCGATACCGAGCCCATAACGGAGTACTGCATAACGTCGAGCCCCGCGTTTTTCAGCTCGTCCGACGTTACTGCGCCGCTCTTTCGGGCGAGCTGTATCTTGCCGAAGCCGCTTTTGATGTTGTCGATCTCGTCTGCAAATATCATCTGACCTTGGTGGATAAGCATGGCGCGGTCGCAAAGCTCGTTTATCTCGACGATATTGTGGGAGGAGACTATCATGGTTGCCTGACGGTCGACAAGCTCGTTGATTATTATCTGCTTGATGAAGCGGCGCATTGCAGGGTCGAGACCGTCGAAAGCCTCGTCGAGGAGCAGGTATTTGGTGTTGCAGGAAAGTCCGATTATGACTACCGCCTGACGTTTCATTCCCTTTGAAAATTCGCTCATGCGCTTGTTGCGGGGCAATTGGAGCTGATTTACAAGGCGCTCATATATCTCGAAAGAAAAGCTGTCGTAGTAGCTTGCGTAGAATTTTGCGAGACCGTCGAGCGTAAATCCCGCATACTGTACCGTTTCGTCGTTGACGAAGAATATTTTCGCTTTGGCGGAGGGGTTGTCGAAAACGTCCTCGCCGTCTATTTTTACGCTGCCCTGTTCGGTCCTGTATACGCCGCAGAGCATACGCAGAAGCGTGGATTTGCCCGCGCCGTTCGATCCCAGAAAGCCGTAGATACAGCCGTCAGGAATTGTTATTGTAATATTGTCAAGGGCTTTGAAGCCGTCGTTCGCGTCCGCCTTGCCGACGCCCCTTTTCTCAAACACCATGCTTGCGCTGCCAATCTCAATCATTGTATATCTCCTTTCAGCCGATTTATCGTTTCGATCAGCGTTTCAGCGGGAACTCCCGCTTTTATAGCCTCGCGGGCGCTTTCCTCAAAGCCGCGCGTCAGCGCCGATATCGCTTTGCCGTCCTGCGGCGCGATAAAACTCCCCTTTCCCGCGAGCGTGTAGATTATTCCGTCGCGCTCAAGCATGGAATACGCCTTTGCGACTGTGTTCGGGTTCAGCCCAAGCTGCTGCGCGAGAGACCGCGATGGCGGTATCTTGTCGTTTTCCTTGAGCATTCCGCGGGCTATCTCACTGCAAATCGCGCGGTATATCTGCTCGTAGATAGGCGTTCTGCCCGTTACGTCTATATTTATCAAAAGACTTACCCCCTTGTTATAAAATCAAAGCTATGCAATTTCGGCGGACGTGCTCTGTGCAGGTACATGTCCGCCGGAAACTGCTTTGCTCACCGCCGCCGATTTAATAATATTGCTTTGTATGTGGCTTTATAATGTGACTGACTGCGGTGAACTAAATGCACTATTTCCACTAGTGCATTTAGTGTGGTTTTATTATACGACAAGATCCTTTGTTTGTCAATAGCTTTTTAAAAAATTTTATAAATATTTTCGGAGATTGTATTTTATTCTGTTTATACATTATAATGATATTTGGTGACTGAGGTAATACTAAATATTGGCGGGGCTGAGAATAAATTAAAATTATTCGAATTTTGCTTATTTTTTTAAAAAAAGGTATTGACAAAATATGAATGATGTGATATAATTGAAAAGCA